>DATGEO010000054.1:0-2527 GCA_035310015.1 Candidatus Dormiibacterota bacterium
CAGATGATGAGCATCGGCACCAAGCTGCTCCGGCTGCCGCTCACGACCGCTCTCTACCCGGGCCATGGACCGGCCACGAGCCTGGAGCGCGAGCTGGCGCAGAACCCGATCTTCCGGGGAGCGGGAGCAGCCGCCCGCTAGCTTCTAGCTCCGCGCGAGCAGGACCACGCTGATGCTGGTCACGCCCTGCTTGCTCGTGGTGTCGACCGCCAGCAGCCCGGCGTAGCTCGAGTTGCTCTTGCGATGGAACGTGGCCGTGTAGGCGGTCTGTGTGTTGTCCTCAGACGAGACGACCCAGTCGCCCTGGTTCAGCTGCGCCGAGTAGAAGGTCTTGACCTGGTCCAACGAATCGAGCGTCTGCCATTTGACCTCCCAGCTCGTTCCGCCCGCCGTCGAGGTCGTGACCAGGACCGGCCGCGCCCCGGGGTAGACGGGCAGGTCGCTCGGAAAGCCCGCGGGCAGGTCGACCGCCGGGTCGAGCTCGCCAGGACCGCCAATGGTGGCTGTGGGGCTGGGGCTCGCGCCCGCCCGCAGGCCGGGGCCCGAGCACGCCATCGCCGCCACCCCGACGAGCACGACCAGCGCCGCGCGCATCGCTACGCCGGGTGCACCATGCGCCCGCCCGCCGCGGTCGAAAGCCTTCGCTGGCGAAAGACCGGGTTGCCCCGGACGTAGACGGAGTGGATGGCGAAGTCGACCTTCATGCCCTGGAGAGCGTGGTGGCGCTGGCGCGACCGCATCGAGGACGGCGCGAAGCTCGTGGAGGCCTCCGGATCGACCACCACGAGGTCGGCGTCGAAACCCGTCGCGATTCGACCTTTGCTCTCGCCGATGCGCGCCAGGCGCGCCGGCTGCTCGGCCACCCATCGCGGCGCGAGCCACACGTCGCCCATGTCCTGCGCCAGCTGGAGGCAGCTGAGATACAGGGACTGCACGCCCGGGGAACCGGGCGGCGCGCCGTCGAGATCGCGCGCCTTCTCGGCGTCGGTGTGCGGCGCATGGTCGGTGGCGACCAGGCTGATCGCCCCTCGCTTCAGGCCGTCGCGAAGGGCCGCGCGATCGCCGTCGGTGCGCACGGGAGGCGCCATCTTCATCGCCGTGCCGAGGCGCGGGAAGTCGGCGTCGGTCAGCCAGAGATAGGGAGGGCACGTCTCGGCGGTCACGTTGGCGCCGGCGGCCTCCGCCTGCTCGAGCGCGGCCAGCCCTAGAGCGCTCGAAAGGTGCGCCACGTGCAGGTGCACGCCGGCCTGCCGCGCCACCACGGCCGCGGCCGAGATGGCGACGGCCTCGGCCTCGGGCGGGCGCGCCGCGAGCACGTCCGCGTACCCGGTGAACGGCCGCGCGAAGGCCTTCAGGATTCCCGGGTCCTCGGCGTGGATGACGAGGGGCAGGCCGATCTCGGCGATCACGGGAGCGAGACGCGCGAGCGTGCCGTAGTCGGGCGGCGACTCGAGGTCCGGGTCGGAGGAATCGACCGAGTACAGGACCTGCTTGCGGCTGAGCTTGAACGCGTAGCCGAGATACGCCTTGAACCCGGTCGCGCCGGCGCTCGCCAGCGCGCGCAGCTGCTCGGGCGTCGAGGTCGAGCGCACGAGGGCCCACAGCCCGAAGTCGACTCGGGCCCGCCCTCGCGCCAGCGCCGACTTCGACTCGAGCATGCCCGCCGCGTCCGTCGCGGGCACGGTGTTGGGCATGTCGATGACCATCGTCACGCCACCGGCGGCGGCGGCCGCGGTGAGCGTGCCGAAGTCCTCCTTCTCGGGGAAGCCCGGGTCGCGGCTGTGGACGTGGACGTCGATCGCGCCCGGCAGCAGGTACATGCCCCGGACGTCGACGACGGTCGCGCCACCGCGATCGCCTCCGCTCTCGAGCCCCGTGATGACACCGTCGGCGACGCGGACGTCGAGCGCGCGCGGACCGTCCGGCGTGTGGACAGTCGCCCTTACAAAGAGGAGCTGCCCTAGGGTGCGGGGATTCGGCGAGAGAATCGGTGCCAAGGCGGCTCAGATGCCAGGCGCGGACGGGCTAGTCAAGAACGAGTTCGTCGACGCGGAACAGCGGCGAGTAGGGGATGCCGGACTTGGCGATGTTGTCGGCTCCGCCCTCGCCACGGTCGAGGACGACCACCAGGTGAATCACCTCTAGCCGCTCGCCGCGCAGCACCTCGATCGTGCGCAGCGAGTCCCCGCCGGTGGTCACCACGTCCTCGATCACGGTCACACGCTGGCCGGCCTGGAAGCGGCCCTCGATCTGCTTCGTCGTGCCGTAGGACTTGGGCTCCTTGCGCACGAGCACCAGGGGCAGGCCCATCTGCATCGAAACCGCGCCGCCCAGGAGCACGGCCCCCAGCTCCGGCGCCGCGAGCAGCTGCGTGTCCGCGGGGACGAGCTCGGCGAGGTGCTTGCCCAGGCGCCGCAGCAGCGCCGGCTCGGTCTCGAAGAGGAACTTGTCGAAGTACCGGTTGCTGCGCCTGCCCGAGCGCAGGACGAAATCGCCTTTGAGGTAAGACGCTTTCACGATCTCGCGG
>DATGEO010000055.1:0-30634 GCA_035310015.1 Candidatus Dormiibacterota bacterium
GTGCCCGCCCAGGCAGGCGCCGCACGTCGCGGTGGTCCAGGCCGCCCCGGCCTCGAGGAACGTTCCGATGAGGCCTTCCTTCTCCGCCTGGATCGCCACCTGGTGGGAGGACGGCGTGATGATCAGCCTCACGCCCGGCGCCACGTGATGGCCTTTCAGCACCGCGGCGGCGCGGCGCAGGTCGGTGATGCGCGAGTTCGTGCAGGAGCCGATGAACACCTGGTCGAGCTTCGTGCCCGCGACCTCTGACAGCGGCGCGTAGTTGTCGGGCGACATCGGCTTGGCAACGCCGACCTCGACCTTCTCGGCGTCGAACTCGAAGACCTTCTCGTAAGTCGCGTCAGGGTCGGACGTGACCGGCGTGTACGGCCTTTTGGCGCGGCCGTCGAGATACTGCTTCGTGACCTCGTCGAACTCGAGGATGCCATTCTTCGCGCCTGCTTCGATCGCCATGTTGGTCATCGTCAGCCGCGCCTCCATGTCGACGTGGCGCAGAGCCTCTCCGGTGTGCTCCATCGCCTTGGAGCGCGCGCCGTCGACGCCGATCTGGCCGATGACGTAGAGGATGAGGTCTTTCGCCTCGACCCACTCGCGCAGGCGGTTGTGATAAACGAACTTCAGGGTCTCGGGGACTCGAAACCACAGCTCGCCCAGCGCGAGCACGCACGCGAGATCGGTCGAGCCTACGCCGGTCGCGAAGTTGTTCAGCGCGCCGTACGTGCAGCTGTGCGAGTCGGCGCCGATGATGAGCTCGCCGGGCAGCACGAGTCCGTTCTCCGGCAGGACCGTGTGGCAGATGCCGCCCTGGCCGACCTCGAAGTACCACTTCACGCCCATGTCACGCGCGAACTCGCGCGTCAGCCGGCCCAGCGCCGCGCTGGCGGCGTCCTTGGCCGGCTGGAAGTGGTCCTGCGTGATCGCGACGCGGTCAGGTTCCCAGATCTTCTCCGCGCCCATCTGCTCGCGCATGATCTTGCCGGCGGGCGGGATGGTCAGGTCGTGGCCCATCGCGAAGTCCACCTTCGCGAGGATCAGGTCGCCGGGCTTGACCGAGTCGCGCCCCGCCCCGCGGGCGAGGATCTTCTCGGTCATGGTCATCCCCATCTTTCGCTTACCTAGTCCCTGAGCCTTTTCACCACGGCGTCACCCGCCTCGGACGTGGACAGGCTGCCGCCCACGTCGCGCGTGCATTCTCCCGCGCGAATGGCCGATTCGACCGCAGCCTCGATCGCAACCGCCATGTCGTGATGACCCAGATGCTCAGCCATCATACCGGCGCTCAAGATGGCCCCGATCGGGTTCACGATGCCCTTGCCGGCGATGTCCGGGGCGGTTCCGTGCACCGGCTCGAAGAGGCCGCGCCGGGTCTTCGGGTTGACGTTGGCCGAGGGCGCGAGGCCCATGCCGCCGACCAGCTCGGCGGTGAGGTCGCTGAGGATGTCGCCGAACAGGTTGCCGGTGACGATCACGTCGAACTGGCTCGGGTTCCTGACCAGCTGCATCGCGGCCGCGTCGACCAGCAGGTGGCGCGTCTTGACGTTCGGATGCTGCGCCGCGGCGGCCTTCCAGCGCTCCTGCCACAGGCCGCCCGCGAAGGTCATCGCGTTCGACTTGTCGATCATCACGACCTCGCGCCTGGCGACGCCGAATGCGTGCTCGATGATGCGGGTCACGCCGGCGTAGGTGTTGACGTCCTCCTGGGTCGCGATCTCGTGCTCCGTTCCCTTCTTGAAGCGACCGCCCATGCCCACGTACAGCCCTTCCGTGTTCTCGCGGACGATGAGCAGGTCGACCTGGCGCCGGTCCGCGTGGCGCAGCGGTGACAGCCGCTCGTCGTAGAGCTTCGCCGGCCTCAGGTTGACGTACAGGTCCAGCTCGAAGCGCAGCCGCAAAAGCACGCCCGCGAGGTAGCTCGGGTCCGCGACCCGCGGATCGCCGACCGCGCCGAAGAGGATCGAGTCGGCGGCCTGCAGCTCCTTCCAGATGGCGTCGGGAATCGGCTCCCCGGTGCGCAGGTACTGGTCCGCGTCGACGACGTAGTCCTGGAACTCGAAGTCCGCGCCGGCGGCCTTCAGCACCTTGACCGCTTCGGGGACGACCTCTTTGCCCGCCCCGTCGCACGGGACGACCGCGATGTGCTCAGGCAGGGGCCTTCTCCCCCTCGCGGAGCTTGTAGCGCTGGATCTTGCCCGTCACCGTCTTCGGCAGCTCGGGCACGAACTCGATCAGATGGGGGTACTGGAAGCGCTGCAGGCGCGACTTGCAGTGCTCCTGCAGCTCGGCGACGAGCGCGTCCCCGGCGACCACGTCACCCTTCGCGATGATGAAGGCCTTGATGCGCGTGAACCCGTCGACGCTGACCCCCACCACCGCGCTCTCGGCGACCGCCGGGTGCTGGATGAGCGCCGCCTCGATCTCCACCGGCGAGACCCACAGGCCGCTGACCTTGATCATGTCGTCCGAGCGGCCCTCGTACCAGTAGTAGCCGCCCTCGTCGACGCGATAGCGGTCGCCGCTGAAGAACCACTCGCCGAGGATCGACCGTTTCGACTTCTCGTGCTGCGCCCAGTACAGCGCGAGGGCGCTGTCGCCCTTGACGTAGAGGTCGCCGGCCTCGCCGTCCGGCACCGGCCTGCCTTCGGGGTCGAGGATCTTGAGCTCGTAGCCGGGCACCGGCTTGCCGCTCGAACCGGGGCGGACATCGTCGAGCCGGTTCGAGCAGTAGATGTGCAGCATCTCCGTGGAGCCGACGCCGTCGAGGATGGTCAGGCCGAAGGCATCCTTCCACCGCTGCCACACCTCCGCCGGAAGCGACTCCGCCGCCGCCACGCAGTGGCGGATGGACGACAGGTCGCGCTGCTTCGAGCCTTCGAAGTTGAGGATCGCGTTGTAGAGCGTCGGCGCGGAGAAGAACAGCGTCGGCTTGCGCTTCTCGATCGTGTCCAGCACCGTGGCCGGAGTGTTGCGGCCCGCGTGCAGCACGGTCGACGCGCCGAACCAGTATGGAAACGTCAGGTTGTTGCCGAAGCCATAGGCGTGGAAGAGTCCGGTGGTCGAGAACGTCGTGTCGGACTCCTTGATCCCGAGGACCTGCTCCGCATAGGTGACGCACGTGTACGGGATGTCGTGCTGCAGGTGAACGACGGCCTTCGGCTTGCCCGTGGAGCCCGAGCTGTACAGCCAGAACGCCATGTCGTCGCGGCGGGTGGGAGCGGGCTCGATGGGCCGGCCGGGTTGAATCTGGTCCGAACGGATGAGCCGCGGGCTGACCGGCCTGAGCTTTTCCTCCGTGGCGGAGTCGACGAAGACGATGCGGGCCAGCGAGTCCTGGATGTAGTGCTCGTAATCCTCAGTCCGCTGCAGCAGAGGGTTGACCGGCACAGGTACCGCGCCGATGAGTCCGGCGCCAAGGAATGCCGCGACCCATCCTGGGCTGTCGTACGCGGTGATGAGGATGCGCTCCTCGCGGCGCACGCCGTGATCGATCATCGCTCTGGCTGCGCCACAGGCGAGTGCACTGAGCTGGACGTAGGTGACCTCGCCGCCGGCGTGGTAGATCGCGATCTTTTCGGGCCGGTCCTTCAGGTTGCGCCCGAGGAGGTCGGCGGCGACGTTGTAGCGGGCGGGCAGGTCCGGCAGGTCCAGACGCATGTACCGAGAGTGTAGTTTCGGCCCGTGGACGACGACCGGCTGGTCCTGACCTACGACGGCAACTGCGGCTTTTGAGAGGCTCGCGCGCGCTGGGTCCAGCGCCACGACCCCCGGGGCCGCATCCGGCTGGTGGCGGAGAGGGATCCGCCCGTGCTGAAGGCCGACGAACCCGGCGGCCGGACGTTCACCGGCGCGGCGGCCGCCAACCGCGCGCTGCGGGAGCTCGGCGGGTTCTGGCGCGTGCTTGGCTTGCTCTACCTGGTGCCACCGATCGGCTGGATCGAGGACCGCTACTACTCGCGCGTCGCGCGCCGCCGGGCCTGGCTCTAGGCCTTACCATCGCTCGGCGATGGCGACCACGCACGAGTACGACGCACTGATCGTGGGCGCCCGGGTTGCCGGGTCGAGCCTCGCCATCCGGCTGGCGCAGCAGGGCCGGCGCGTGCTCGTCATCGACCGCGACCGGTTTCCCAGCGACATCATGTCCACCCACTTCCTCAATTTCACGGCCGTCGACTCTCTGCGCCGTCTTGGTGCCCTCGATGCGATCGAGGCCGCCGGTTTCCAGCGCCTCTACCGGCACCGGACGTGGATCGACGACATCTCCATCGACGCGCCCGCCGGTCCGCCGGGCGCCTACTCCATCGCGCCACGCCGCATAGTCCTCGACCAGGTCCTCCTGGAGCGCGCGCGAGAGAGCGGAGCCGAGGTGCTGGAGCACGCGCGCGCCGACGCATTGATCGTCGAGGACGGCACCGTTGCCGGCGCGAAGGTGCAGGTCATCGGCGGCGAGGCGCGCGACATTCGCGCCCGCTTGGTCGTCGGAGCCGACGGCAAGGGCTCGCAGGTGGCGCGATGGGTCGGCGCCGAAAGCTACAACGAACGGCCGGCGGGCAGGCCGATCTACCTGGGCTACTTCCATGGCGTGACGCCGCTGCCCGAGCCGGCGATCGAGCTCTTCTTCAAGTCCGACCGCATCGGGTTCACCTTCCCCATGCGGCCCGACGAGACGCTGCTGTGCGTCGAGACGCAGGCGGAGGAGTTCGAAACCATCCGCCACGAGCCGCTGACCTGGTTCCTGGGCGTGCTCGCTGACATGCCGCACATGCGCGAGCGGATGCGCACCGCCACGCTCGAGGGCAAGCTGCTCGGCATCCGGAGCGTGGAGAACTGCTTTCGCAAGCCGTATGGCCCGGGCTGGGCGCTGACAGGGGACGCCGCCTACGTCAAGGACCCGTGCACCGGGTACGGCATCGGCGACGCGCTGCTGCAGGGCTTCTGGCTGGCCAAGGCGCTGGGGTCGTGGTTCGACGGGGCGGATTGGGAATCGACGATGTCTGACTACCAGGCCCGGCGCGACACGTCTTTCGGGGCGCTGTACGAGCAGACGATCGCCTCGACCGTCGAGCGCGACATGTCGGCATCCGAGCTGGCCGTGCTGCGTTCGATCCTGATCAATCAGCACGACACGCGCCGCCTCCTCCACGCGGTGCCGCGCCTCGCCGCCGATGCTTTCGACCCGCTCGACCAGGTGCGGTTCGCCTTCATCGCCCGGCAGTTCGAGGAAGTGGTCGAGAAACAACCCGTCCAGGGGTCATAACAGTTCGGCCCTTTCGCGCGTAGTACCTGTGCGCCCTTGACCGAGCACCCGCCCAACGAACGTCTGCAACGCGCCAAGGCGGGCGACGCCCGCGCCTTCGATGAGCTGCTTGGGCCGGTGCTCGACTCGGGATTCAGGCTGGCAATGACGATGTTGAAAGACAGGACAGCTGCAGAGGATGCAGTCCAGGAAGCGGCATTCAAGACTTGGCGCAAGCTGGACCGCGTCCGCGACGACGCCGACATCAGGCCCTGGTTCATCGCCATCGTCGCCAACGAGTGCCGCTCCGTCCGCCGCGCGCGGTGGTGGGGCGTGCTGCGCCTGGGCGACCTGGCCCCCCAGCGACAGCCTGCGTCCGAACCCGGCCTGGCGGACCACCTGGACCTCGACCGCGCGCTCGACCGGCTGGACCGCCGTCACCTGCTCGTGCTGACCCTCTACTACCACCTGGACCTGCCGATGGACGAGGTCGCGCGTGTCCTTGGCTGCTCTGAAGGCGCAGCCCGGCAGCGCGTGCACCGTGCGCTGGCTGCGCTCCGGCCTGCTCTGGCGATGGAGGTGAACCGGTGAGGTTCGACGAGGAGGATCTCCGCAGGGCTCTCGAAGCGCGCAGCGCGCCACCGTCGCCCCAGTTTCGCGGCCGGCTTTCAAGCGCTCTGTCGCAGGGGCGCGCGCGACCGGACCGGATGCCTGCCCTCGCCGCCGTCGCGGCGGTGATCATGGCGCTGACCGTGGTGGGCGTGTTCGCTCTGGTCCGTGCGGCCGGCACAGAGAGAGTGGCGCCGCTGGCGAAGCCCACCCCTTCACCCGTTGCGTCGTCACCTTCGCCCCTCCCCAGCCCGACCGTCGTCGCCGGCGTGCTGAAGGCTCCTCCGGCTCCGGTCGCCCTGCCCGCCAATGCGACCTTGAGCTCGCCTTCTCACAACGTCGTCTGGGCGCTAGTGGTCGATCAGTACCTGTACCGCTCGACCGACCGCGGCACGACGTGGCAGCAAGAGCCTCTTCCGCCCTTCACCGGAATGCCTGAGATCTCGTTCGTGAGCGACACCGAGGGCTGGTTGTCCGTGGTTGGGTCACCGGAGACGCAGTGCAATGCGCAGTCGATTCAAATCTGGCGCACGACCGACGCCGGCACCACCTGGCAGCTTCTCGGTTCGCGTGGGATCGACGACCGGCTGTGCAAGAGCGGCCTGTCGTTCGTCGACTCGACGCACGGCTTCCTGGGCTCGTGGGGCCCGGACGGCCGGCCGGTCATCTACTTCACGACCGACGGCGGACTCACCTGGCATGCTGCGGCGCCGTTGTCGGATCCGCCGGGATTCGTCAGCCAGCCGGGCGGTGACTACTTCGCCGCCGGCAGGGTGCGCAGCTTCGGCGGTGCGCTGATGTTGCCCATCCACGCCTGGTCGGAGGGCACGCCACGTCAATTCGTCTACGTATCGAACGACGGCGGCCGGAACTGGGGCTACAACGCGACCGTGCCGAACGGCAACGGCTCGCTCGCGCTCGTGTCGGCCACCTATTGGCTGCAGCTGATCTTCCCAGGCCAGTCCATGGAGACGACCGACGGTGGCGCCACATGGCACGTCTCGACGAGCGATTACTCGCAGGCCGCGGGAGTCGCGCCCGAGGTCACGTTCGCGGACGGCGAGGTCGGCTATGCCACCGTACGCGGCGGCATCCAGCGGACCACGGACGGTGGCCGGCACTGGACGACCATCCGGACGCCGGGGACGTAGCGCGCACCCTCCGAGTGCCGGCTCCCGGACGGTTTTTGAGCCGAGGGCGGCGTCGAGTGCCGGCTCCCGGACGGTTTTACTGGCGGACGATCGCCGCCGCGCCCTTCCTCAGCACGAACTTCTGAATCTTTCCCGTCGCGGTCTTGGGCAGCTCGTTCACGAAGCTCACGCCGTGCGGTGCCTTGAAGTGCGCGAGCCGCTCGCGGGTGAAGGCGATGAGCTCCTTCTCGGTCGCGGTCGTGCCCGGCTTGAGGACGACGAAGGCGAACGGCGCCTCGCCCCACTTCTCGTGCGGCAGGCCGACGATGGCCGCCTCCTGCACGGCGGGATGTCGCAGCAGCACGCCCTCGACCTCGATCGAGGAGATGTTCTCGCCGCCGCTGATGATCACGTCCTTGATGCGGTCGCGGATCTCGACGTATCCGTCCGGGTGGACGACCGCGGCGTCGCCGGTGTGGAACCAGCCGTCGCCCATCACCTTCTCCGTCGCCTCGGGGTCGCGGTAGTAGCCCTTCAGGATCACGTTGCCGCGGAACACGATCTCGCCCATGGTCTGGCCGTCCGCCGCGACGTCACCGCCCGCTTCGTCGACGACGCGCAGCTCGCCGGCGCCGATCATCTCGACGCCCGTGCGCGCCTTGATCACCGCGCGCTGCTCGTCCGTAAGTGATCGGTGCTCGGGCCGAGGCTCGCAGATGGTGAGGAACGGAGAGGTCTCGGTCAGTCCGTAGACCTGCGTGACCTCCCAGCCGAGCTCGCCCTCCATGCGCTCGATCGTGGCCGCCGCCGGCGGCGCCCCGGCGGTGATGACCTGGACGCCCTTGGGCACGTCGCCGCGCACCGAGGCCGGCGCGTTGGCGAGCGAGATCAGGACCGTCGGCGCGGCGCACAGCCAGCCGACGCCCTCTTCGCGGATCAGCTCGAAGACTCGCGCCGGCTCGACCTTGGGCAGGCAGATGTGCCGGCCGCCCGCCGCCGTGATGATCCACACGAACGTCCAGCCGTTGGCGTGGAACATCGGCAGCGTCCAGAGGTAGGTGTCGTCGACCGCGATGTGGAAGTGGACGAGCGTGTCCATGACGTTCATCCACGCGTTGCGGTGCGTGATCATCACGCCCTTGGGCCGGGCGGTGGTGCCGCTCGTGTAGTTGAGCGCCAGCAGGTCGGTCTCGTCGATCTCGGGCCGGTCGAACTGAGGGCTTGCGCCCGCAAGCAGAGGGTCGTACTCCTTCCAGCCCTTCCGGCCGCCGGCATCGCCGAGGCTGACGAACTGCTCGACGTCCTTGAGCTGGCCGCGGACGCCGTCGACGGCGGCGAGGTAGTCCGGATGCACGCACAGCACCTTGGCGCCGGAGTGCGAGGTGATGTAGACGAAGTCGTCGGGGGTGAGGCGGTAGTTGATCGGCACGAGCACCGCGCCGATCTGCGGGACCGCGTAGAAGGACTCCAGCTGCTCGTGCGTGTTCGGCGCGATGTAGGCGACGCGATCGCCCTTGCGGACGCCCATCGCCTGCAGAGCCGCCGACCACCTGTCGCAGCGGTCGAAGAACTGCTCGTAAGTCATGCGGATGCTGCCGTCGACCACCGCCTCGCGATTGCCGTACAGCTTGCGAGCGCGTCGTGCGAATTCGAGCGGCGTCAGCGGCGTCTCCATTCCTTCCTCCTACGAGTTGAGCATCAACGCGAAGTCGGCTGACCTGATGCCGCCGACGAAGGCGCTGTGCGGGCCCGCCTCCAGCTCGACCGACCGTTCGTAGACGAACGCGTACACGTTGTCGAGGCTCCAGTCGCCGTAGCCCTGGATGCGCAGACCGTAGCGCAGGCCCTCGTCCTTACGCCCGCGCTGGTACAGGTCGGTCGCACGGCTGTACAGAGCCTTGAGGATCTCGAGCTGCATGGTGAGCTCGGCGATCGTCCTGGCGTCGGCCTCGGCCTCGACCAGCTGCTCGATCTGCCGTTCGAGGTCGGCGATCTCCTTCTGGTAGTCGTCCACGTCGACCCTCCCAGAAGAAAAGTCTAAGCCCTCACCCTAACCCTCTCCCGCACGCGGGAGAGGGGAGCTAGCGAATCAGGTAGTTCGAGGCGACCGAGGCGGCGATGAGGATGGCGATGATGTTGATGACCTTGATCATCGGGTTGATCGCCGGCCCGGCGGTGTCCTTGTTGGGGTCGCCCACGGTGTCGCCCGTGACCGAGGCCTTGTGCGCCTCCGAGCCCTTGCCGCCGAGGTTGCCCTCCTCGATGAACTTCTTGGCGTTGTCCCAGGCCGCCCCGCCGCTGGTCATCTGCAGGGCGAGGAACAGGCCGGTGACGATCGCGCCCAGCAGCATGCCGCCGAGCGCGCGCGGGCCGAGGAGGAAGCCGACGGCGATGGGGGCGATCACCGGGATGATGCCGGGGAGGATCATCTCCCGCTGGGCCGCGGCGGTGACGATGGTGACGGCGGTGCCGTAGTCGGGCTTGGCCGTGCCCTCCATGATTCCCTTGATCTCGCGGAACTGGCGGCGCACCTCCTCCACGACGAGGCCGCCGGCGCGGCCGACGGCGAGCATGGCCAGGGACCCGAAAAGGAAGGGCAGGATGCCGCCGAGGAACAGGCCGACGATGACCCGCGGGTCCGAGAGCTCGAACGTGGTCGGGTGCCCGGCGCGGGCGAGCTCCTGCGTGTAGGAGGCGAACAGCACCAGCGCGGCGAGACCAGCCGACCCGATGGCGTAGCCCTTCGTCACCGCCTTCGTGGTGTTGCCGACCGCGTCCAGGCGGTCCGTGATCGTGCGCACCTCCTCGGGCAGGTCGGCCATCTCGGCGATGCCTCCCGCGTTGTCGGTGATCGGACCGTAGGAGTCGATCGCGACCACGATGCCCGTCATCGAGAGCATCGCCGTCGCGGCGATCGCGATGCCGTACAGGCCGCCCAGGTTGTAGCTGATCAGGATGCCGATGCCGATCACGGTCACCGGCAGGGCCGTGGCCATCATGCCGATCGCCTGCCCCGCGATGATGTTCGTCGCGTGGCCGGTGACGGAGGCCTTGGCGATGAGGTGCACCGGCCAGTAGCGCGTCTCGGTGAAGTACTCGGTGATGGCGACGATCAGAACCGTGATCACGACGCCGACCAGGCCCGCCCAGAAAAGGTTGTTCGGGTCGCCCACCCCGCCGCCGGCCTTCAGGTAGCCGTTCGACGTCATGTAATTCGTGACCAAATAGAAGCCGACGATCGCCACCGCCACCGCGACGAGCAGCCCGGCGTACAGCGCGCCCATGATCCAGCGAGGGTTGTAGATGCGCACGAAGAAGGTGCCGATGATCGAGCCGACCACGCTCACCGACCCGAGCAGCAGGGGGTAGATGACCCAGCCGATCTGGTTCTTGAACAGCAGCGACCCGAGCAGGATCGCGGCGATCATCGTGACCGCGTACGTCTCGAAGAGGTCCGCCGCCATGCCCGCGCAGTCGCCGACGTTGTCGCCGACGTTGTCGGCGATGACCGCGGGGTTGCGGGGGTCGTCCTCGGGGATGCCCGCCTCGACCTTGCCCACGAGGTCGGCGCCCACGTCCGCCGCCTTGGTGTAGATGCCGCCGCCCAGGCGGGCGAACACCGAGACCAGGCTCGCGCCGAACGCGAGGCCGACCAGGGCGTCCGGGTCTTTGAAGACCAGGTACGCGCCGGCCACACCGAGGAGGCCGAGCCCGACCACCATGAAGCCCGTCACCGCGCCACCGCGGAACGCCACCTGCAGCGCCTTGTTGAGCCCGCCGCGCGCAGCTTCCGCGGTGCGCAGGTTGGAGCGGACCGCGATGTTCATGCCCACGTACCCGGCTGACGCCGAGAGGACTGCGCCCACGACGTACAGGACCGCGGTCTTCCAGCCGATGGTCACACCGATGACGACGGCGATCACGACGCCGATGACCGCGATCACCGTGTACTGGCGGTTGAGGTAAGCCGAGGCGCCTTCCTGGATCGCGGCGGCGATCTCCCGCATGCGCGCGTTGCCCTGGGGGGCGCGGAGGACCAGGTAGATCAGGATGACGGCGAAGACGACGGCGGCCAGGCCGCCCGCGACCGCGAACAAAGCTGAGTTGGAGTCCATGCGCGGAGCGTTAGGTTAAAGGAAGCAGGGAACTCGTCGCCGGACGCGGCCCGGCGGCGACTACGCGAACACCCGCCGGCGCCACCAAACGACCACGCCCGCGAGCACGATCAGGCCCGGCATCAGGACCATCGTGATGAAGATCAGGTTGCTCTGATCCTGCTGGGTGAGGGCGAGGGGCAGGGCGCGGTCGGGCTTGGGCGGCAGGGCGATGAGCGCGTCCTGTCCGGCGAGCCACTGGAAGGTCGCCAGCGCGAGCTCCAGGTTCGCGTCGCTGTTGTTCGGCGGCAGCGTCCCGTTCTGTGCGAACGCCGGCGTTCCGATCAGGGCGATGCGCGTCTTGCCCTTCCCCGCGACGGGCTGCTCCAGCGTCTCCATGATCGTGAGGGGTCCGGGGAAGTCGCCTGGCCGCTTCGCGAGGTCGGAGCGGATCTGCGAGATCCCGTACGAGCTGCTGGAGGACTGAGCGATTCGCACCGCCAGCGCATTGTCGTGCGGCGTCCCGGTGATCGCGGTCGACTGCGGATAGAACGACACGACGCCCTGGACGTCGCCGGTTATCGGCGACCGCCCGTAGGACGTCACCGCGGGGTTGGTCGGGTCCTGGACGGCGGCGTGCGCGGGGTCGCTTTCCACCACCAGCAGGTGTTCGAACCCGACCCCGTAGGGAACGAGGAGGTCGTTCATGGATGCGGTGGAACGTGGGTCCTGCGGCCATGGCTCGGCGGCGATCAGCAGCCGGCCGCCGGCAGCGAGATACGCGCCCGCCGCCTGGATGGCGGCATCCGGCAGGGCCTTGGTCGGGTCGAGGATGACGAGCTCGTCGCAGTTCGCCGGAATCGACGTCAGGCCGGCGGTGATGATCTGTCGATACGCGAAGTTGTTCTTCGCCAGCAGGTCGGCGACGGCGGAATAACCGGTCTTGGCGTTCGCGTCGGTCAGTTCGCGCTCGCCGTCACCGGTCGCCCAGCAGACCATCGGCACGGCGGTCGACTCGAGCTTGAGCAGCGCGGACGTGAAATCCACCTCCGACTGCGAGCCCTGGAGAAGCAGCTCGGACTTGCCCTTGTAGTCGAGCACGATCGTGTTGACCTGCGTCACGCCGTACCGCCTGACGTCCGCCGGGTCCTTGTTGGGATCGGCGCTGCGGTACTTCACGTGCTCGCTCTGCTGCTGGTAGAGCGCGATGAGGGCCTCGGCGTCGGCCTGGCCGTTGCCGGCTCCGGGCTGGAACAGGCCGATCACCTGCAGGTCCTCGTCGAGCCTTCTCGCCGCGAGCACCGACTGCGGCGCGAGCGTGTTGTTCCCCGCGTGCGTGAGGTCCCACGCCTGCGTCGTCTTCGACGCGAGGACGTTGGCGGCGACGAGCACCGCGAGCACGCCGGCGACGGCCGCCGCGCTCGTCAAGGCGGCGCGCGCGCGAGGTCTCACCGCCAGCGCCTCGATGCGAGCACGCGCGTCGTGAGGAAGAGCGCGCCAAAGGTCAGAGTGACGAAATACACGACGTCGCGCAGGGCGGCCTGGCCGAGGCTGAAAGCCTGGAACCGGTTCCAGCCGCCGGCGTATTCGAACAGCACGTTCGCGGGCGGCGCGACGAAAAAGCCGATCACGTAGCCCGCGTACCAGGTCACCAGCAAAAGGGCCATCGCGACGAAGAAGGCGACGATCTGGTTGCGGGTGAGGCTCGACGCCAGCACGCCGATGGCGATGGCCGCCCCGCCGACGAGCACCAGGCCGAGGTACGTCGCGCCGATCAACCCCAGGTCGAGGCCGGCGGCGTAGATGCGAAGGATCACGACGTACACGAGCGTCGTGGCGAGGAGGAGGACGTAGAAGGCGAAGACGGCGATCCACTTGCCGGCCGTGACCTCCCAGTCGCGGACGGGTGACGTCAGCAGCAGCTCGAGCGTGCCCTGCGCGCGCTCCTCGGCGAGCACGCGCATCGTGAGCAGCGGGATGACGACGACCATCAGGAAGTTGGTGATCACGCCGAAGACGCCGGCCATCGTGGCCTGCTGTCCCGCGAGCACGGTCGCGATGAAGCCGAACCCGGAGACCAGGAAGACGAAAACCGCGGCCACGACCCACCCCACCGGCGAGACGAACATGCCCGCGAAGTCCCGGCGCGCGATGGCCACGACCCGGGTGAAGCCGAGGCGCGAAAGAAAGGAGCTGAGGCTGTCGACCGCGCTGCGAGCGGCCGGCGCCGTCTCGACCGGCCCGCGGGCGACCTTGCGCGGCGGTCCGGCGACGGCTGCGGTCGCCGCGCGGGGCGCGGGCTTTGCGGGCTGCTCCCGGACGGCGACGGCGCGGGCCGCCCGGCGGGCGCGCTGGCGCTCGCGAGCCTTCTTGCGGGACGTCTTGCTCACGAGTCCTCGGTCGAGGTCAGCCGCAGGAACACGTCCTCGAGGCTGAGCGCGCGCTCCTGCACCTCGAGCAGCCCGAAACCGGCGAGGATCACCGCGCGCGAGAGATCCTCGCGCAGGTCGGCGCGCGACGTGGTCACGACCACGCGCACGGCGGACTCGGCGTCGCCGGCGACGGTCACCTCGTCGACCCCGGCGACACCGCGGACCGCCTCTTCCACCGCGGCCGGCTCACCGCGCACGACGATCTCGATCTCGTGCCGCCGCGTGCCCAGGCGCCGAGCGAGTATGTCCGGCGCGCCGTCGGCGACGATGCGGCCGGCGTTGATGATGAGCACGCGCTCGCACGTCGCCTCGACCTCGGGGAGGATGTGGCTCGAGAGCACGACGGTATGCGCGCGGCCCAGCCTCTTGATCAGGTCGCGCGTCTCGCGCGTCTGGCCTGGGTCGAGGCCGGCGGTCGGCTCGTCGAGGACCAGGACGTCGGGCTCGTGCACGATCGCCTGCGCCAGCCCGACGCGCTGCCGGAGGCCGCGCGAGAGGTGGCCGATGATCTCGGTTCGCCGCTCCGCCAGGCCGCACGATTCGATGGCCGCGTCCACGCGGGCACGGCGGCGCGACGGCGCCACACCCCGCAGCTTGCAGACGTGGTCCAGGAATCCGGCCACGCGCATCTCGTTGTAGAGCGGAGTGGTCTCGGGCAGATAGCCGACGCGGCGGCGCACCTCGAGCGATTGCCGGAAGACGTCGAAGCCCGCGACGCTTGCCGTGCCGGACGTGGCGCCGATGTAGCCGGTGAGGATGCGCATGGTCGTCGACTTGCCGGCTCCATTCGGTCCGAGGAATCCGAGGACCTGGCCGCGGGGCACCGAGAAGCTGACGTCCTGGATGGCGGGGCGCTCGCCGTAGAGCTTGGTGAGCCCCTGGACCTCGATCAAGGCCGAGAAATTGTCTAGTAAACGAGACTGAACGGTTCCAGGTCTCCGGCGGGCGCTCCCCACTCCTCGTCCACCCGCTCGACGACCGCGTGGCGAGGGCCCTCGCGGGCGGCCCGCAGCAAGCGCTCGAGCTTGCCGCGCTCGCCCTCGGCCAACAGCTCGACCGCGCCGTCGGGCCGGTTGCGCACCCATCCTCGCAGGCCCAGCGGCCGCGCCTGGTCGACGAGGAAGTAGCGGAAGCCCACGCCCTGCACGTCACCGTGAACTACAGCGTGAAGGCGGTCCATGTTTCGAGACTAGAGTTTCCCTATGCCGTCCAGCATCGTCGCGATCGGAGACGAGCTGGTCGGCGGCTTCACGCTCGACACCAACTCCCACTGGCTGGCCGAGCGCCTTCGCCTGCTGGGCTACCCCGCCAAGCGCGTGACCCAGATCCGCGACCGGCCGGGCGAGATCGTGGAGCAGATCCGCCGCGAGCTGGCCGACGCCGACGTCGCCGACGTCTTCTGCTGCGGCGGCCTCGGGCCCACCCCCGACGACCGCACATTCGCATCGCTCGCGGAGGCGCTGGGGCGCGAGCTCGTGATCTGGGAGGAGACGCGCGCGCGGATCGAGCGGCGGGTGCGGCGCATGCACGAGGCCGGCCTTCTCGAATCGCCCGACATCACCGAGGGCAACCTCCGCATGGCGCGCATCCCGGACGGCCCCGCGCACGTCTTCAAGAACCGGCGCGGAATGGCGCCCGGGGTGCTCTACGAGCAGGATGGCAAGCGCATCTTCGTGCTCCCGGGCGTGCCGCTCGAGCTGAAGGGCATCTTCACCGAAGAGCTGGAGCCGATGTTCCTGGCCCAAGGCTCCGCCGCGACCGTGCGCGAGCTGCGCTTCACCTTCGCGGTCGAGGCGCGCTTCTACCCGGTCATGCGCGAGCTCGAGGAGGCCTACACCGACGTGTCGATAGGGTCCTACCCGAACTTCGAGACGAAGGAGCTCGTGATCCGCGTCCTCGGCGCCGACCCGAAGCGGGTGGAAGAGGTGATCGACATCGTCCGGCGCCGCAGCGACGCGCTGGGGATGTCCGGCGTCGCGCTCGCGCCTTCGCCTCAGGCAACATCCCAGGCATGAAGCTTCAGGCCGTCCGCGTACCGGGAAGCGCTCAGCCGCCCTGCTTGCGCACCAGCAGGGCGCGCTCGGCCGGGTTCTGACACAGATCCAGGGCCCGCAGCCGGGCCTGGCGGGCCAGCTCGTGCTCGCCCAGCTGTTCGAGGAGCTCGGCGCGCGCCGAATGCAGCAGGTGGTAGCCGCCGAGCGCCATTGCGAGGTCGTTCACCTCGCCTAGGGCCACCTGCGGTCCAGCCACGTGGCTGACGGCGATCGCGCGGTTGAGGCGGATCACGGGTGAGTCGCCCATGCGGAGCAGCGAGTCGTACAGGAGCACGATCTGCCGCCAGTCCGTCTCCTCCCAGGTCCGCGCCTCGGCGTGCACCGCGGCGATCGCAGCCTGCAGCTCGTACGGGCCGGGACGCCGCAGCAGGGCCGCCGAGTCGAGCGTGCGCACGCCCTCGGCGATCGCGTCGCGGTCCCACCGCGACCGATCCTGGTCGGCGAGCAGGACCATGTCACCGGCCGCGTCAAACCGCGCCGCCGAACGAGCGACGTTGAGCTGCATCAGCGCGAGCAGGCCGAGCACCTCCGGCTGGTTCGGCATCAACCTGTCGACGAGGCTCGTCAGCCACATCGCGTCCTCCGCCAGGTCGCGGCGCATCGCGACGGCGCCGCCACGGCTCAGGTAGCCCTCGTTGAACATCAGGTAGAGGACGGCCAGCACCGTCTCGAGGCGCGCGGGCAGGTCCGGTCCCTCGGGCACGCGGTAGGGGATGTTGGCGGCCACGATCTTGCGCTTGGCGCGCACGATGCGCTGGGCCATCGTCGGTTCGGCGACGAGAAAGGCGGCGGCGATCTCGGCCGTGGTGAAGCCGGCCACGGCCCGGAGCGTCAGCGCCACCTGCGCGTCCTGCGGCAGGGCGGGATGGCAGCACGTGAAGATCAGGCGGAGCCGGTCGTCGGCCTCCGCGGGGTCGTCAGGCAAGGTCGAATGGTCCAGCAGGGCGATCTTCTCGGCGTAGCGGCGGTCGCGGCGCAGGATGTCGATCGCGCGCCGGCGCGCGGTGGTCATGAGCCACGCGCCCGGGTTGTCGGGTATGCCCTGCTCCGGCCATCTCTCGAGCGCGGCGACGAGGCTGTCCTGGACCACCTCCTCGGCGACGTCGAAGTTGCCGAGGATCCGCACCAGGGCGGCGGTCAGTCGCCCGGCCTCCTCGCGGAAGACCGCGGCAACCGCCGCAGGTGTCGTGGTCCGGCTGCCCGTCAGCTCTCCCGCGAGTGGTCGACTATCGGCCGGATCTCGACCGTGCCCGGCCATTCCTTGGCCATCGCGAGCGCCTCGTCGAGGTCTGCCACCTCGATGACGGCGAAGCCGCCGACGACCTCTTTCGACTCGATGAACGGCCCGTCGGTGACGGTGATCCTGCCGTCCTTGCGGGACACGGTGGTCGCGGTGCCGGGGCCTTGGAGCTCGTGGCCGCCGATCACCTTGCCGTTCTTGTAGTACTTCTCGAACCACTTGCCGGACTGCTCGTAGTCGGCCGTGGCCTGTGCTCGCTGGTCCTCCGGGAGCTGGTCGACCCCTTCCATCGTGCCGCCGAACAAGAGAACGTATTTCATGCTCTTACCTCCATCAGCGACGACGAACGGAGGGCCTGCAATTCGACATCACGAGCCCGTGAACTCGGGCTCCTGCTTGGCGATGAAGCTCATGATCCCGATCGCGGCGTCGGTGCTGAGTGAGGCGCGGGCGAAGTTCTCCATCTCGATCTCGAGCGCGTCGTGCAGCGACCTGTCGAAGCCGCGATGGATGGCGTCCTTGATCATGGCGTAGGCGAACGTCGGTCCCTTGGCGAGCTTGCCGGCGAGCTCAGCGACGGCCGCCTGGAACTCCTCTGGCGAAACGGCGCGATCGACGAGGCCGGCCGCTTCGGCCTCCCTGGCCGACAGCCGCGTGGACTCCATGATGTAGCGCTTGGCGCGCGCGAGCCCGATCAAGCGCGGCAGCCGCTGCGTGCCGCCGGCGCCAGGGATGATGCCGAGCGAGGACTCGGTCTGGCCGATCCGGGAGCGCCCGTCTTCGACCATGATCCGGAAGTCGCAGCACAGCGCCAGCTCGCAGCCTCCGCCCTGGGCGTGGCCGTTGATGGCCGCGATCACGGGCTTGGGACAGTGCTCGATCGCGTCGTAGTGGACGTTGGCGCGGCGCATGAAGGCCTTGATCTGGTCGAGGGCGTCGGGCGCGGTGCGGTCGAAGCCCGCCAGCGCGGAGAGGTCGGCGCCGACGCTGAAGTACTTCTCGTAGGCCGAGGCCAGCACCACCACCCGCACCGACGGATCGTCGCCGAGCTCGTTGAAGGCCGCGCCCAGCTCCGCCATCAGGTCCTCGGCGATGGCGTTGATCTTGTTGCGGTGCATGACGACACGGGCGATTGCGCCGTCGCGCTCGACGTCTACGAACTCTCCCATCAGTAGACGAAGAGCGGAATGCCGCCCGCCACCTCGATCGCCGTGCCTGTGATGTAGCCGGCCTCGTCGGTGCAGAGGAAGGCGATCGTGTGGGAGATGTCTCTAGGCTGGCCGGGCCGCTTGAAGATGGTCCGCGCCGTCTCGCGCTCCTGGTACTTCGGGTCGAGGAACTGGAAGCCTTCGGTGGCGATGATGCCGGGCACGATCGCATTCGACGTGATGTTGTGGCGGCCGCCCTCAAGCGCACAGCTCTTTGAGAGTCCGATGCATCCGGCCTTGCTGGCTGAGTAGCTGGCCTGGCCGTAAACGCCCATCGTGCCCGCCACCGACGCCATGAAGATGACGCGGCCCCACTTCTGCTCGACCATGTAGGGCCACGCCTCTTTCGTGCAGTTGAACGCGCCGGTGAGGTTGACCTTGATGTCGCGGTCCCAGAGCCTGTAGTCCATGTTCTCGATCCGCGCCACGTTGTCGAGGGTCGCCGCGTTGTTGATCAGGATGTCGATGCGGCCGAATTCATCCTTGACCTTCTTCATGACGTCGCGGATCTGCTCGCGATTGGTGACGTCCATCTTGATCGCCAGCGACTTGCGGCCCATCTTCCGAATCTCTTCGGCCGTCTGGTTCGAATGCACCCAGCCCTGCGACAGCGCGAGCTGGGCCAGCGGACTATCCGACTCTTCGGCCGTCTTCTGCAGATCGGGGTCGTCCTCGACGAGGATGTCAGTGATCACGACGTCGGCTCCGGCCTCGGCGAGGGTCAGAGCGTCCTGCCGGCCGAGCCCGCGCGATGCGCCCGTCACGACTGCAACCTTCCCTGTCAGATCGAACATCGCTCCTCCGTTACTTCAGCCTGATGGTGGCCCGCGAGCCGGCGATCGCGCGCGAGATCACGAGCCGCTGGATCTCGGCCGTGCCCTCCCAGATCTGGTAGATCTTCGCGTCCCGGAACCATTTCTCGACCGGGTACTCCTTGATGTAGCCGTAGCCGCCGAGGACCTGGATGGCGTCGGTCGTGACCTCCATCGCGACGTCGGCCGCGAAGCACTTGGCCATCGATCCCTCGGCGCGCTCGAACGGCCGGCCCTGGGTCGCCATCCAGCCCGCGCGCCAGATGAGCAGGCGTGCGGCGTCGATCTTCATCGCCATGTCGGCGAGCTTGAAACCGATCGCCTCGTGCTGCCACAACGGCTTGCCGAACTGCTTGCGGTCCTGCGCGTACCCCAGCGCGAACTCGTACGCCGCGCGCGCGATGCCCAGGGCTCCCGCCCCCACGCCGGGCCGGGTCGCCTCGAGCGTCATCAGCGCGCCGAGCGCGCCCGGGCCGGCATTGCCGGCGTCGGGCTCGCCGCCGAGCCGGTTCTCGAGCGGGACGTGGCAGTCCTCGAGGATCACCTGCGCGGTGTGGCTCGCGCGCACGCCGAGCTTCTGCTCCTTGCGCCCCATCTTCAGGCCCGGCGTGCCCTTCGGCACGAGGAACGACGCGATGCCGGCCGGGCCTTTGGCCGGGTCGGTGTTGGCGTAGATCACGTGGTAGTCGGCGATGCCGCCGTTGGTGCAGAACTGCTTCGTGCCGTTGAGGACGTAGCCATCGCTCACGCGCGCGGCGCGCGTTTTCATCGCCAGCGCGTCGGAGCCTGAGTCCGGCTCGGTGAGGCCGAGACCTCCGAGCACGAGCTTGTCGGGGTTCGTGAACTCAGGCAGCCAGCGCTTCTTCTGCTCTTCGGTGCCGCTCGAGCGGATGCCCGCGATCGCGAGGCCCATCGACTGGATGCACACCGCGATCCCGGCGCAGCCCCACGAGAGCTCCTCGTTGATCATCAGCTCGGTCAGGAAGTCGAGGCCCTGGCCGCCGTACGCCTCGGGGATGAAGGCCGCCGGGCTCAGCCCGATCCTGTGCGCCTTCTTCACGACCTCGTAGGGGAACTCCTCGGTCTCGTCGAAGTGCGCGGCGACCGGGCGGATCTCGTTGACCGCGAAGTCGTGGGCCAGCTCGCGGATGGCCTCCTGCTCTTCGGTCAGCCTGAAATCAAGAGGCATCGAACTCGGCCGTTCCTTTCGTGAGGATCTGGTCTCCGTGCTGGTTCACCGCGCGGATCTGGAGCTTGCCGGGCGAGGTCTCTGCGGCCGAGAAGGTGACCAGGTCGCCGGGCTCGACCATGCCCGCGAAGCGGCACGACAGGCGGCGCAGCCTCAGGGGTCCGCCCGCGGCCTTGCCCGCCACGACCGCGGCGATGCTCATCTGGAGCATGCCGTGCGCGATCACGCCGGGCAGCCCGACGGAGCGGGCGAACTTCTCGTCGAGGTGGATCGGGTTCAAATCACCCGACGCGCGCGCGTAGGCGGCGATCTGCTCCTCGCGGAACTCGACCTTCTGCTCCACGCGCTTACGGGCGAATGACGAACAGCGCCCGGGAGCGGCACACGGGCTCTCCGGCAGCGCTCGCGGTATCGGTTTCGAGGGTCACGAACCGCATGCCGCGCCGCTCGTTGTCAGCGGTCACACGCGCGCGGGAGGTCACGGACTCCCCGACCTCCGGGTGGCGAATCCACTTGAACTCCTGCTCCGCGTGCAGGAGCTTGGCGAAGTTGATCGCGGCCTCCTCGTCGCCGAAAAGCTGGGGAGCGGTCACGCCCAGCGAGTAGACCGCGGCGTAGGTCGGCGGAACGCCGTCGGCGGGGTCGGCCCCGATCGCCCAAGCGAAGGCGGCCACGTGCTCCGGATCGAGCTCCACCGTGACCGGGTCGTACTGCTTGCCCTCGACTCCCACGGTGGTTCAGAGGGTAGTCGAAATGAGCTGCTAGGCCCGGCCGGGGCGGAAGCGGACCGCGACCCGCTTGAGCATCAGCGGCCGCAGCACCGACCACGCTTCCATGACCGTCGCGCGCGCCGACTGCGCGAGGTCCGGCGGCGCGTACGCGGCGATGACGAATCCATTGGAGAGCGCGCGCACCGACGCGGCAGCCTCGGGGAAGACGCGCGCCAGCCTCCGGCTCAGCTCCAGCGGCGTCTCCCCCGGCTGGATCTGCGCACCCGCCAGCCGGGCCAGCGCAAGGGTGCGGTTCCACACCCCCATCACCGTGCGCGGCCGGAGGTATCGAGACGCGACCACCGCCAGGATCAGCAGCAGCGCCAGCAGCACGCCCGCGATGCGAGTCAGCGTGGACGCGTCCAGCGCGTTCAGGTGGAAGCCGCTCGCGCCGCCGGCATTGGCGCCGGTGTCCTGGTTGCCACCGAGGCGCCCGGGGTTCAGCGTCGCCTGCACGCCGCCGATTCCCGGCACGCCGGTCGGGGTGTCGCAGTGGTTGTCCCGCAGGCAGACGTTGGTGCCCGAGGGCAGCCCGCGCGGGATCGAGAAGTAGGTGCCGTCGTTCGTCGGCTCGAAGGGGATCCAGCCGAACCCGGGGAAGTAGCTCTCGACCCACGTGTGGGCGTCCTCCCCGCGGACGATATAGCGGTTCTGGTTCGTGTCGTACGTGCCGCCGCCGTAGCCGTTGACGAGACGGGTCGGGATCCCGAGTGAGCGCAGCATGTCGCCCATCGCGGTCGCGAAGTACTCGCAGTAGCCCTCGTGCGAGGTGAACAGGAAGTAGTACAGCGGATCGACTCCAGCCGGCGCGATCTTCGGCGTCAGGGTGTAGCGGAAGGTGCTGCCCCGCAGGTAGTTCTGGATCGCCATCGCGGCGTCGTACGGGTTGGTCGTGCCCGCGGTCAGCTGCACCGCCAGGTCGTGGATGGCTTTGAGAACGGCGGGCCGGCGGTAGCCCTCGGCGGGCAGGCCCATGTACGGCTGCAGCCACTGCGCGTACTGCGTGCCCGCGGTGCGCAGCGTGTCCTCCTGGACGTCGGGGAACTCGACCGTGACGTTGTAGGTGCCGGTCGACCGCGGCGGCACCAGGCTCGAGAGCCGATCGATGGTCACGAGCTGAGTCGACGCCGAGAACGCCGGCGGCACATGCACCTCTCCGGCGAGCGTTGCTCGGTCGACTCGGAACAGCTGGCCCGGATAGAAAAGGATGTCGGCGTAGCCTGCGGGCGGCGAGACCATGTTGATGCCGAACGTCGCAAGCGCCATGTTGTTGTACGTCTCGCCGTAATCCGGAATCTCGCCTTTCGGTATCGGCACCCGCAGGTCGGCGCTCTCGTACGTCCACTCGCCGTTGTCGGGAATCGTCACGTTGACGCCGCGGAAGTAGTGCGGGCCCGGGTACTGCCCGGTGACCGTGTACGTGAACACGATCGACTTCGACTTCTTCAGCGGGCCGCCGAGGCCGACGTCGGTCGAAAACCCGGTCGTGCCGCCACCCGTGCCCGTGCCGGTGCCGAGGTCGGGGCGGTTGAGCTGCTGCTGGATCTGCGCCCAGTCGGAGAACAGGCTCGACTCCATGCTCTGCGTGCGGTCGAAGGTCGAGAGCGGCGGCAGCATGATGCCGAGGACCACCAGCGCGGCGGTCGCGACGAGCCCGCTCTCCCAGAAGTCCCACCGCGCATCGCCCGTGAGCTTCACGTGCGCTTGCGTCGCCTTGGCGATCGAGCCCGTGTAGTTGGTCCAGAGCAGCAGCGCAAACGTAAGGACCAGGAACACCAGCGTGTACGTGTTCTGGTTGGGCGAGTTGAGGACGTTGGTCGCGAACGCGGCTGCGCCGGGGATCAAGCCGGTGAGCGGCTGCCGCCAGCGCAGCACGCACCACGTCAGCCACGCGCCCGTGACCCACATCAGCCATGTGACGAAGAGCAGCACGAAAGCGGTGTCGGCGAAGGCGGATCCGTCCTGCACCCGGCCGATCCACGCCTGGATGAGAGCCAGGCCTGACGGGTCGAGTGGATGCGTGGTGCGGAACGCGGGCGCGGTCACCGCGGCCGCGACCACGGGGCCGATGGCCACGCCGGCGCCCACGCCCGACCACCACGGCAGCGGCGTCAGCGCAAGCACGCCCATCAGCACCGCGCCCGCCAACGCGACCAGCGGCACGACGTCGATGCCTGGCACCCACGCCGCGGACACAGTCGACTTCGCGATCGTCAGCACCAGAAGGAGCGCGATCAGCGCCGACCACAGCGAACCGGCCGGCACGGCCGCGCGCGTCCTCTCCCAGGCGAGCGACGGGTTAACCGATGCGGATTGCATCCCTGGTCCTCACCAGTCGCGCGAAGTCGTCGCCGCTGCGCACCACGTAGAGGTCGACATCCTGGCCGAGGTCGAAGCTCGGGTTCATGTCCGGGCCGCCGAAGCTCGACGGGTCGACGTAGAAGACGATCAGCGTGGTCCTGCGGCCGCGCACCGCCTGCAGCAGCCGCACCCATCCCGGCTCGGCGCTCGGGGTGATGACGGCGATCGCGCGGCGCGGCAGCCGGCGCATCCGGTCCCAGGCGAGGGCCTGGGACAGCGAGGTCATGCCGTCGGCCTGGGCGATGGCCAGGTAGTCGAGGATCAGCCGGTCCTGGCGCAGGGCTCGGTGCGGCTCGAGGAACGTGCCGCGCGCGTCGTTGGCGATGAGCCCCACCTGGCGGCCGCGGCTGTGGACCTGCGAGGTCATCGACGCCGCGAGGCTGATCGCGTACTCGACGGTCGACTCCTCCCCCTCGCCGAAATGGACCTTGCGGTCGAGGTCGAGGATGATCCAGATGTCGGTGGTCAGAGGCTGCTCGAAGGTCTTCGACATCAGCCGGCCGTGATGCACGGACAGCGGCCAGTGGATGCGGCCGAAGCTGTCGCCCGACGTGTAGTCGCGCACGCCCCCGGTCTCGGGCGGATAGTCCGCCCACGCACCGAAGCTCGGCGACACGCCGACCTGCTGGGCGCTGGACGTCAGCAGGTCGGGGATCGGGCGGACGCGCGGATAGACGAGGACCGTCGTCCGCTCCCGCAGGCGGCTCTCCCGGCTGAAGAGCCCGAACGGCTCCTGCACGCGCAGCGAGGTCGGGCCGAACGTCATCCAGCCGCGGCGCCGGTACGTGCCGCGAGACTTCCACGTCACGGCCTCGCCGCCCACCGAGAGCACCCGACCCGGCTGGTAGCCGGGAATCTGGCCGAGGTCGCGGACCTCCAGCCAGGGCGCGGGCACCCAGCCGGTCTTGCGGACGGTGAAAACCTCCTCGAACGGCTCGCCGACGGTCGGGGTGCCGGGGTCGAGGTGGCGCGCGAAGGCGATGCCGCGGATCACCAGGCGCGGCCACGCCCACGCGATCACGAAGAGGAGGCACAGCGCGTACGCCAGCGCGTAGGCGGGCCGGACCGCCGTCAGCCACGTGAAGAGGAGCAGGAGACCGAGGGCAAACCCGAGGGCTACCTTGCTCATGAAGCGATTCTCGGCCCGGCTTTCAGGCCGGGCTCACCCCGGCCGTCCCCAAGGCGTTCATTTCCTACCGACACCAAGCGTGACATGCAACTCCGTCGGAGGGGGTTCCACGAGGGAGGCCTGCCTCACCCGTGCTTCATGCGTCGTAAGCCAGCTGGGGAACGTGCTCGCGCTCGAGCAGCCCGGCGACGAGCTTCCCGGCGCTCTGGCCCTGCATCTCGGCGTTGGGCCGAAGGATGATGCGGTGGGCCAGCACCGGCTCGGCCAGCGTCTTCACGTCATCGGGGATCACGTAGGGGCGGCCCTGGATGGCGGCGTAGGCCTGGCTCGCGTGAAACAGGTTGAGCGTGCCACGGGTGGACGCGCCGAGCGCAACCTCGGGGTTGCCGCGTGTGCGGCCGACGAGACGCGCGATGTAATCGCGCAGCTCGGACTTCACGAACACCTCGCGCACCGCGCTCTGCGCGAGCTTGAGCTCGTTCGGCGACACGACCGGCTGCAGCTCGACCATCGGCGACTCGACCTTGTGCTTGCCCAGCAGCTCGGCCTCTTCCTTGTCGGTGAGATAGCCGAGGCGCACTTTCATGAGGAAGCGGTCGAGCTGCGCCTCCGGCAGCGGGAAGGTGCCCGAGTACTCGACCGGGTTCTGAGTCGCCATGACCATGAAGGGCTTGGGCAGGTCGTGGGTCTCGCCGTCGATCGTGACCTGTCGCTCCTCCATCGCCTCGAGCAGCGCCGACTGCGTCTTGGGGCTGGCGCGGTTGATCTCGTCGGCGAGAACGATCTGCGCGAACACCGGTCCCGCCCGGAACTCGAACTCGTTCAGCTTCTGGTTGAAGGCGCGCACGCCCGTGACGTCCGACGGCAGGAGGTCCGGTGTGAACTGGATGCGGCGAAACGAGCAGTCGAGCGAGCGGGCGAGTGACTTGGCCAGCATCGTCTTGCCGACGCCGGGGACGTCCTCGATCAGCAGGTGGCCTTCGCAGAGAAGGGTGACGAGGCACAGCTTGACCTCGTCCTCTTTGTTGACGATCGCTCGGCTGACGTTGGACATGACGGCGTCGGCGACTCGGGAAACGACGTCGGTCTGCATCAGGCGTGCGCCCTCCCCCTGAAACCCCGCATTGTCGGGATTATAGGTTCGGCCTTCCACGTCAAGGCTGTATACGTTCGGGCGCCCCGGTTGGTTCCGCGCAGGCGCGCGCGGGCTCAGGAGACTTCTTCTTCCTCGACCAGGCGCAGGTGGCTGCTGACGTTGAGACCGAGGTGGCGGGCGAAGAATCCCGCCACCCGCTCGACGTACAGCGGGCGATCGGCGAAGTACGCGCCGGTGTGCGGCGCACCCTGCACGATCCAGATCTCGCGCGGGCCGCGGTACGCGTCATAAAGCCGGCGGCTGTGGTTCACCGAGGTGATCTCGTCCGCGCCTCCGTGGATGAAGAACAGCGGCCGAGGCTCCAGCGAGCTGAGCACGGCCATCGGGCTGCAGTCCGCGAGCCGGCTCCCGGTGCGCGCGCGCAGCATCAGGCCCGCCATCCACACGAACGGCCGCCCGGGCAGCCGGGCGCGCCGCCACACGTTCTCGGTCAGGAGCGTGCGCAGGTCGCTGAAGGGGCTGTCGAGCACCAGCGCCTCGACCCCAGGCTCGCCGGCCGCTCCAAGCAGCGAGACGACCGCGCCCATCGAGTAGCCGAGGAGCCCGATCCGCGCGGTCGGGATCCGCTTGCGCGCGAAAGCGATCGCCGCCTGCAGCTCCAGCACCTCCTTGATGCCGAATGTCACCGGCGCGCGGTCGCTGCCGGACATGCCGCGGTAGGAGTACAGGATCACGTTGAACCCCTTCCGCCACAGCGCGACGGCGATCCCGAGCGCACCCTGGCGCTGGCTCTTGTGGCCGCCGGAGATGATCACCGTCTGCGGCGAGCCCGGCTGCCGGAAGTACCAGGCGCCGAACGCGACGCCGTCCGCGGTGACCAGCTCGACGTCTTCGTAGTCGGCCTGGAACTCGTAGGGGGTGAAGCTGAAGTCGTCCAGGTAGAAGGGGCGCATCGGCACGAAGGCGCGGTGGTAAACGACGTAGGCCAGGACCACGTAAATCGCGATCAGACCGAGCGCAACCAGGGCGACGTACGGCATCGGGGTAGCTACCGAGACTTTACGTCTTGGCCGGTTTGGCCGCTCGGCCAGAGCGTCCTTCTTCGTAGCGCGCGAGCACGAACAGCAGGAGGCTGAGGCGATTCAGCCACCGGCGCACCTCGGGATTGCCGCCCCCCGCGGCGCGTTCGAGGGTGATGACGCGGCGCTCGGCGCGACGCGTGACCGTCCGCGCCACGTCCAGCGCTCCCGAAGCCGGCGTCGACCCTGGCAGCACGAACTCGTCGGGCATCTTCACCTCGGCTTCGAGCTCGGCGACGATCGCGTCCAGGCGATCGACCTCAGCCGCCGTCAGCTTCGCGAACGACCTCGCCGAGGTCGGGCTCGTGCCCAGCTCGGCGCCGAGCGCGTAGAGCCCCCGCTGCAGCTCTTCGCAGATGGCCTTCACGCGCGCGTCGCCCGCAAGCGCCTTCGCGAGGCCGAGCGCGCTCGAAGCCTCGTCGACGGTGCCGTAGGCCTCGACCCGGGCGTCGTCCTTGGCCACACGCCCTCCGCCGAGCAGGCCGGTCGATCCGTCGTCGCCCCGGCCCGTGAGCTGGAGCATCTTCTTCCTACGCGGCATCGTCTAGACGAAGATGCGCGAGAGGTCGTAGAGCTCCCGGGGGACCTTGCGGGTCTCGGCTACGACGGCCGAGAGCGGAACGACCTGCACGCCGCCGTCCTTGCGGATCGGGATCACGCCGCTCTTGCCCTCGAGGACCAGGTCCGCCGCGGTCGCGCCCAGCCGCGTGGCCCACAGCCGGTCGACCGCCGAAGGCGAGCCGCCGCGCTGCAGGTGGCCCAGCACCGTCACGCGGGTCTCGAAACCGGTCTCCCGCTCGACGTTGGTCGCGAGCAGGTCGCCGATGCCGCGCTTGGCCAGGCGGACGTGGCCGAACGCGTCCTTCTCGGCCTGCCCGCCGGCCTGCCTCTCGAGCTCGGGGATGCGTGCGCCTTCGGCGACGACGATGATGCTGAAGAGCCGCCCCTCGCCTCGGCGTCGGTAGAGGTGCGCGGTGACCTCGGTGAGGCTCATCGTGAACTCGGGAATGATCACGAGGTCGGCGCCGCCGGCGATACCGCCAGTCAGCGCAACCCACCCCGTGTCGCGGCCCATCACCTCCACGACCATGACGCGGTGGTGCGCCGAGGCGGTGGTGTGCAGCCGGTCGAGCGCCTCCGTGACCACGCTCACCGCGGTGTCGAATCCGATGCAGAACTCGGTCACCGCGAGGTCGTTGTCGATCGTCTTGGGCACGCCGACCGTCGGGAATCCCGCCTCGTGCATGGCTGCGGCCACGCTCAGCGTGTCGTCGCCGCCGATGGGCACGAGCGCGTCGATGCCGTTGTGGCGAAGGGTGTTGATGGCCGTAGGCACGCCGTCGTTCTCCTTCAGCGGGTTGGTGCGCGAGGTGCCGAGGATCGTGCCGCCGAGCGGCAGTATGCCCCGCACGTCCTGGTTTCGCATCTCGCTGATCAGGCCCGGCTCGAGGCAGCCCGCCCAGCCGTTCTGCACACCGCTCACCTGGTGCCCGAGCTGGAACGCGCGCCGCGCCACCGCGCGGATCGCCGCGTTCAGTCCTGGCGCGTCACCGCCCCCCGTCAGGATTCCGATTCTCATTTGGCACTCCATAGGGTAAGGCCCAGTTTCCGCGCGAGGCCGGCGGCCGAGAGACCGTCGAGCGACGGAAGGACCAGGTCGGCGTGGCTGACGTCGAGACCGCCGGTGATCACGTTCGGCACGGCGACGCACCACATCCCGGCCGCCCTGGCGGCGGCGATCCCGTTGGGCGAGTCTTCCAAAGCGAGGGACTCGCCGGGTGGCACGCCCAGGCACTCGAGCACGGCCAGGTACAGGTCCGGCGCGGGCTTGACCGCCGCCACGTCGTCTCGGCAGCGGATGCATTCGAACCGATCCAGCAGGCCCAGGCGCTCGAGGTGACCGCGCACCCACTGTCGGGTGGAGCTGGAAGCGACGCCGAGGTGCAGCCCGGCCGCGCGCGCGTCCTCCACCAGCCGGCCGACGCCCGCCATCACCGGTTGCGCCAGCACGAGCTCCGTGCGCCGGGCGATGCGGCGGTCGAGGACGTCCTGATCCAGCGGACGCCCGAGCTGCTCTTCGAGGAAGGCCTTGGGGTCGAAGCTCGCGGTGGAAGAGCCGAGGATCTGGATCCAGCGGTCGAACGGCAGATCCTCTCCGTGGGCCTGGTAGACCTCGAGCCACGACGTGTAGACCGGCTCCTCCGTGTCGAGGATGAGACCGTCGAAATCGAAGACGAACGCGCGCACGTATCCCGATCTGAGCCCCATACCAAAGGCTTAGTATCGCCGCACATTTTCACGTGGCCGAGAACGAGACCCTGATCGCGACCAAGCGCTCGGCGGCGGCACGCCTGCCCGCTTCCATCATCGTGGTGCTTCCGGGCATCGCCCTCATCGCCTTCGTGGCGATGCTGGTCATCCTGTTCGGCTTTCTCGACGCCAGCCACTACACGTCTCTCACCGGGCTGTTCACGCCCGACCCGGCGGCGGCCGCCGGCACCGTTTCCGTCGCGGGCGGAGCCGAGGGCGTGACCCTCAGCATCGTCATCCTGGTCGTCTTCTACGGCATCCAGACCACGTCGTCGCGTTACTCGCCGCGCATCATCGACATCTTCACCCGCAACCCGCTGAACGCGCTCGTCTTCATGTTCGCCCTCGCCTCGATCCTCTACACGTTCCTGGTCCGCGCCGAGATCAAGCCGGGCTACGTGCCCATGTGGAGCGTCACGCTCGCGGTCGTGTTCGCCGTGGCGAACTTCGCGATCCTGCTTCCCTACGTCATCTACATCTTCGACATCATGCGGGCGGAGAGCCTGATCAAGGGCATCCGCCGCCGGGCCACACGCGACATCCGGCGCACGGTCAATGCGGCCAACACCCGCAAGTACCGCGATGGCCTGATGACGTGCGTCGCCCAGGTCACCGACATCGTGTTCGGCTCGATCCAGCTCGGCGACATGCCGGTGTCGGTCTACGGCGTCGAGACGCTCGGCCACTTCCTAGCCGACGACTACCTGCGCGTGAAGAAGAAGCTGAAGCCGGACTGGTTCCAGGTGGGACACGCCGACATGCCGGGCGCCTCCGACCAGATCGTCGCCGAGGTCAACCGTGCGCGCACGTGGGTCGAATACTCGATCCTGTCGAGCTTCGTCGAGATCGTCGGGCTGACACCGATACATCGCAAGGAGGCCGTGCACGCGATCGCGCTCGCCACGCGCGACGTGGGCCTGGCGGCGATCGAGGTGGGCGATCCCGAGGTCGCGAACCTGAGCATGCGGTTCTTCAACACCTACCTCCGCTCGGCCATCAACCGCGACGCACCCACCTTCGCCTCGGTGATGATGAACGAGTACCGGCGCTTCGCCATCGGCGCGCTCGAGTGGCGTCCGGACCTGTCCGTCGACTCGGCGTCGCACCTCCTGCGCTATGGCCGCCACTTCGACCAGTCGGGCATGCCCGCCGTCTTCGGCGCCGCCGCCGAGGACGTCGCCGACCTGGCCATCGAAGCCCAGGGCCGCGACCCCGAGGTCACGCGCCGCCTCGCCCTGCTGCTCGTCCGCAACCTGTCCGAGCTGCTGCCGACCGCGCGGCCGATCGGCCTCAACGGCCTTTTCAAGGCCGTCGCGAAGCTCGCCTTCTGGGCGCTCGAGGTGGAGGCCACGGACGTCAGCAGCATCCTGGTCGAAGGCATCGCCGCGGCGCCGCAGGAGTTCGTCGACGGCGCGCTCGACCGCATGGAGTCGATGAGCTCGGGCCTGTTCTGGGAGGTCAACGAGCGTGTGATCGCGTTCGACTGGGTCGAGGAGCCGCTGCGCGCCCAGATCCCACGCCTGCGCGCGGCGCTCAAGCGGGCGAAGGAAAAGCCCTCTCTCGAGGAAGAGACGAAGGTCGCCGCGGCGGCCGTGAAGGACACGGCCGAGCCTGAGCTGGCCAGGCTGCCGGCCCTTCCGGCCCCACCGGCCGCGCTCGACGCCCACGCCACCAACGGGTCCTCGACTCCAGGGGCGCCTCAGACCGAGCCCGGCGTCGCATCCGCGACCCCGTGAGCCGGATCGCCGGGACGCAGAACCTGCTCTTCCTGAGCCAGGCGGACGTGGTTCGCCTGCTGGACGTCGACCAGCTGCTGGAGGCGCTCGCCGCCTCCTTCGTCGAGCTCAGCGCCGGGCGGACGTCGGTCCCGCCGCGCATCGCCGCGCGCACG
>DATGEO010000056.1:0-14790 GCA_035310015.1 Candidatus Dormiibacterota bacterium
CTCGAGCGCGGCGTGCGCCTGCACGACATCGGCAAGATCGGTGTGCCCGACGCGGTGCTGCAGAAGCCGGGAAAGCTCACCGACCAAGAGTTCACGCAGATGAAGGCGCACACGACGATCGGGTTCGACATCCTCAGCGGCCTGAAGATGCTCACCGACGAGCTGGTGATCGTGCGCTCGCACCACGAGCGCTACGACGGCAAGGGCTACCCCGATCGCTTGAAGGGAGACCAGCTGCCGATGTTCGCGTGGATCGCGAGCGCCGCGGACGCGATCGACGCGATGACGTCAGACCGTCCCTACCGCAAGGGCATGTCCCTCGAGGTCGCGCTCGACCAGGTGCGCCAGGGCGCGGGCACCCACTTCCATCCCGACGTCGCCGAGGCCGTGCTCGACGCCGCGCACAACGGCACCCTGACGCTCATCGAGCAGGAGTCGATGTACCGCGACGCGCCGGCCATCGGGGCGTTCGAAAACCCGGTCAGCTAGGTGAAATTCAGCTAGGCGACGCCGGGGAGACGCCCAACGCACTTTTGCGCACAAATGTGTGCTGCAAAGGAATTAATCCCTGCTCTTGCGCGCAAAGGCGGTGATCAGTAGGCCTTCGCCAGGGCGACCCGATGCCGCGAGGGTTGGCCGCACACGAAGCACGTGCCCGACGGCCGCGACTCCTCGTCGATGACGCGGATGGTCACGCCGCCGGCGTCGGTCTTGACTCGCGCCTCCTCGGCCTCCTCCCCGCACCACTCGACCCAGGCGAAGCCGCCGCGGTCCTTGAAGTGCCGGACCACCTCGTCGAGCGTCGAGAGCGTCACAGTGCTGGCGCGCTGAAACTCCCGCGCGCGCTCGAAAAGCCGTCTGTGAAATTCCTCGAGCTCGGCCGCCAGCGCCTGCGCGATGCCGGCCGCCGGCAGCGCGCGCCGCGCGCGTGACAGCCGGTCGACCAGCTCAACCTGGCCCGCGTCGACGTCGCGCGCTCCGACGTTGAGGCGCAGGGGCACGCCCTTCAGCTCCCAGTGCGCGTACTTGTCGCCGGGCCGCTCATCGCGCCAGTCGACGCGATGCCTGATGCCCGCGGCCTTCAGCTCCGGCGTCCAGCTCTCGATGAACTTCTCGACCTTGGCGCGGCCTTCCGCATCGCGAAAGATCGGCACCACCACCACCTGCACGGGCGCCACCCGAGGAGGCACGATCAGGCCCGAGTCGTCGCCGTGGGCCATCACGATCGCGCCCACGAGGCGGGTGCTGATGCCCCACGACGTCGAGTGGCACAGCTCGCGCTCGTTCTCCTTGTTCGAGAACGAGATGTCGTAGGCGCGGGCGAAGTTCTGGCCGAAGTAGTGCGACGTGCCCATCTGCAGCGCGAGGCCGTCGCGCATCAGGCCCTCGAGCGTCAGCGTGTGCACGGCTCCAGGGAAAGTCTCGGACGGGGACTTCGGCCCGACCAGCACGGGCACCGCGAGCCAGTCCTCGGCGATCGAGCGGTAGTAGCCGAGGATCAGCTTGGCCTCGTCGATGGCCTCCTGCGCCGTGGCGTGGAACGTGTGCCCCTCCTGCCACCAGAACTCGCGGCTGCGCAGGAAGAGGCGTGACCGCATCTCCCAGCGCACGACGCTGTTCCACTGGTTGGTGAGCTTCGGCAGATCGCGGTGGCTCTGGATGTACCGCCGGATGGTGTTGCCGATGATGGTCTCGGACGTGGGCCGCACCGCCAGCGGCACCTCCAGGTCCTCCATCGACGCGCCCGCTTTCGTGACCCATGCCACCTCGGGGCCGAAACCCTCGATGTGCTCGGCCTCTTTGACGAGCAGGTCCTGGGGGATGAGCAGCGGGAAGGCCCAGTTCTCGTGCCCGCTCTCCTTGATCATGTCGTCGAAGGCGCGCGTGATCGCCTCCCACATCGCCCAGCCATAAGGGCGGACGACCATCATCCCGCGCACGCCGGACCAGTCGGCCATCTCGGCCTTGCGGACGACGTCGGTGTACCAGCGGTCGAAGTCGTCGGACATCTTGGTGATGTCCTTCACGAAATCCTGCTGCTCCTCCACGGTCTCCCTCATACGAATAGCTCCCAAGTATTGATGAGATCAGTCACACCAAACCGCCCGCGCGAGAGCGCGGGCTAGCTCGGGATCGGAGCGGCGTGCTCGGCTGCGATCGCGTCGATCTCAGCCAGCAGCACGGGGAGCAGCTCCTCCTGGGGCACGGTCTTGTACAGCTTACCCTTCTTGAAAATCACGCCCTTGCCGCGGCCCCCGGTGACGCCGATGTCGGCGTGACGAGCCTCGGCGGGACCGTTCACGACGCAGCCCATGACCGCCACCGTGACGGGGACTCTGAGCGCGGCGATGTGCGCCTCGACCGCCTTCACCGTCGGCACCATGTCGTACTCGAGGCGGCCGCAGGTCGGGCAGGCGATCAAGGTCGCGCTTTCGTTGCGAAACGCGAGCGTCTTCAGGATCTCGTGCGCCACGCGGATCTCCTCGCGCGGGTCGGAGGTCGCGAGCGAGACGCGAATCGTGTCGCCGATGCCCTCGCCGAGGAGCATGCCCAGCCCGACCGCGCTGCGAATGCTGCCCGCCTGCACCGGGCCGGATTCCGTGACGCCGAGATGAATGGGGTACGGCCGCGCCTGGGCGAACTTCCGGTTCGCCATCACGTTCGTCCACACGTCCGTCGCCTTGAGCGAGACCTTGATGAAGCCGGGGCCGTAGTCGAGGTCCTCGAGGATCTTGCAGTGGCCGAGCGCGACCTCGACCATGCGGTCGGCCGTGCGCTCGCGGTCGTCGCGGTCGATGTGATGCTGCTCGCGCAGGCTCTTGTGCACCTCTTCGGGCAGCGACCCGGCGTTGACGCCGATGCGGAACGGGATCTGCCGCTCCTTCGCCGCGTTCACGACCCTGACGACCTTCTCGCGGTCGGGGATGTTGCCCGGGTTGAGGCGCAGGCAGTGCACGCCCGCCTCGATGGCCATCAGCGCGAGCGTGTGATCGTAATGGATGTCGGCGATGACCGGCAGCGGCGAGCCCTTGACGATCTCTTTCAGGGCTTCGGCCGCCTCTTTGTCGGGCACGGCGGGCCGCACCAGCTCGCAGCCGGCGTCTTTGAGCTCGTGGATCTGGCGCAGAGTCGCCTTGACGTCGCGTGTGTCGGTCTTCGTCATCGTCTGCACGGCGATCGGAGCCGCGCCGCCGATGACGACGCCGCCGACGTTCACCGGGATCGACCTCCGGCGCATGACCAGCGGCATCTCTTAATGCACGCCGGAGAACTGGCCGGAGGCGATGCGCTGGATGTCGAGGAAGCTGATCACGGCCGCGAGCACGAGCAGCGCGACCAGGCCCCAGCGCTGGAAGTTCAGCTCGCTGTTGCGGTCGAACGGCCGGCGCCGCAGCCACTCGACGACCACGACCACGATGCGCCCGCCGTCGAGGGCGAGCAGCGGCAGCAGGTTGGTCACGCCCAGCGCGACCGACAGGAGCGCCACGAGCCAGACGTAGGTCGGCGGCCCTTGGTTGACCGCGTCGATGGTGGTGGCGGCGATGCCGATGGGCCCGGTCAGCCCGTCAGGGCCGAGCAGCCCGCCCTTCACCTGGCCTGTCGCGAGGGAGTACAGGCCCTGGGCGATGACCGCGGTGGCCTGGAAGGGAAAGCTCACGCCCTCCTGGACCGCGGTGACCGGGGTCAGGAGGTGGGCGACTTGGATGCCGATCAGGCATCCGGACTGGTCGCACTGCGGGGTCACGGTGTACGTGAACGGCTTACCGTCCGCGTGCACACCGGTGAGGACCATCGGCTGGCCCTTGTGGGCGCTCTCCTCCTGCTGGATCTGGCCTGGATCGGTGATGGCCCGGCCGTTCAGGGTGCGGATGTGGTCACCCGCGAGCAGTCCCGCCTGCGACGCGGGCGTGTTCGGCAGCACGGCTACCACCTTCCCGGGGTCGCTGTTGAGCTGCGCCAGCCCAAAACCTGTGATCAGGACCATCGCCACCAGGAAGTTCGCGATCGGGCCTGCGGCCAGGATCGCGATGCGCTGCAGCGGCGGCCTGGAGTGGAAGCCGTTCGGCTCGTTGAAGTCGCCGGCCTCCATGCCGCCCATCCGGACATAGCCCAGGATCGGCAGCAGCCGGAGCGCGTACAGAGTGCCGTTCCGGGTGGTCGACCAGAGCCGCGTGCCCGCTCCGATCGAGAACTCCAGGACCCTGACCTTGAACAGCTTGGCCGCCAGGAAGTGGCCCGCCTCATGCGGCGCGATGAGGATCAGGAACATTCCCGCGATGCCGAGGACGTACAGAACGTCGGCCATCAGGGCTTCAATCTACCGGAGGGGATCAGGCTCCCCTTCACATAAGCCCGCGCCCAGCCGTCGGCCTCCATGATCTCGGGCAGGGTCTCGCCCGTGCCCGGGAAGGCCTCCAGAGCCCTCTGCACGGAGGCGACGATGCCGCTGAAGGGCATCGCCCCCGCCAGGAAGGCGTTGACCGCCTCCTCGTTGGCGGCGTTGAGAACCGCCGGCCGGCCGCCACCCGCCCGGGCGGCCTCGCGCGCCAGCCGGACGGCCGGAAAGCGGGTCTCGTCCAGGGCGTGGAACTCGATGCCCGACAGCTCGACCACGGCTGCCTCCGGCACGGCGTCCGGAAGCCGGTCGGGGTACGCCAGCGCCACGGCGATGGGCAGCCTCATGTCCGGGCGACCGAGCTGGGCCTTGATCGACCCGTCGACGAACTCCACAAGGGAATGAACGACGCTCTGGGGGTGAATGGATACGCCGATGGCGTCCAGCGGCACGCCGAAGAGGTGGTGGGCCTCGATGACCTCGAGCCCCTTGTTCATGAGCGTCGCCGAGTCGATCGTGACCTTCGGGCCCATCGACCAGCGGGGGTGATTCAGCGCCTGCTCGACCGTGACCTGGTCGAGGTCGAGGTCGGGATGCGCCCAGAAGGGACCGCCCGAAGCGGTGATGATGAGCCGGCGCACACTGTCCCGGCTCTCACCCCACAGGCACTGCCATATGGCGCTGTGCTCGGAGTCGACCGGTCGCACGCCGCGCTCCCCAGCCGCCTTCATCACCAAGGCGCCGGCCATCACCAGCACCTCTTTGGTGGCGAGCGCCACCTCCTTGCCGGCGCGGAGCGCCGCCAGCGTCGGCGTGAGCGCGCGGGCTCCGGGAATCGCGACGAGCACCAGATCGCAGCGAGGATCGGTGACCATCGCCTGGACGAGGTCGTCGAAATCCCCCTCCCCCCCCTGGCCCTGGATGACGTACTCGGCTTCGCGACGTACCGTCCGCCTGCCTTCGGTGAGACCGAACAGCTTCAGCCGCGAAGGATTGCGGTCGATCACGTCCAGCGCCTGCCGTCCGATCGAGCCGGTGGCGCCGAGGATGGCGACGTTGACCGGGCGCGTCACCGAGACAGCAGCCCGAACAGCGATACATAGAAGAAGACGACGATCGATGGAAACAGGATCGAGTCCAGGCGGTCGAGCACGCCGCCGTGCCCGGGGATGAGGTTCGACGAGTCCTTCATGTCGGCGAGACGCTTCATCTGCGACTCGACGAGGTCGCCCATCTGCGCGCTGACGCCGACCAGCAGGCCGAGAGCGATGCCGTGCAGCGGCGAGATGCCGAGCACCACCGACACGCCGACGAGCATCGCGATCGTGGCCGCGACCACGCCGGCGATCGCACCCTCGAGTGTCTTGTGCGGGCTGATCGCGTTGAAGAACGGATGCCTGCCGATACGGCTGCCCACCAGCAGCGCGGCCGCGTCGCTCGCGATCACGGCGAAGATGGTGAACGCGGTCCACACGAGGCCGTGCGGCTTCGACGTGTACAGCAGCAGGTAGTAGTTGAACGGCATGCCGATGTACAGCGCGCCGGCCATGCCCATCGCCCAGCGCCCCAACCCCTGGCGCCGTCCCGGGACCACGAGGAATGCACCCAGGCCCACGACAAGGGCGAGGGAGAGCACCAGCGTCACGTCGACCGCTTTGAGCAGCGTGCTGCTGAGCACGAAGAAGAAGCCGAGCGGGAAGAGCAGCCACGAAGGCGCGCGCGAGCCCATGCCGTCGGACAGGCCGCGGAACTCCCACAAGGCCAGGCCGGAAAGGATTAGCGCGAGCGCGTACGCGCCATACGTGCCGGCGTAGAGAGCCGCGAGCACGATGCCGATGAACACCGCCCCGCTGAGGATGCGGACCATCAGCGGGCTCACGACCGGCCGCACGGGCACGCGCGTGGTGGTCATCGGGTCGCGCCGTCGGCGGCCTGGAGCGCTGGCTCCTCCTCGGGCCGACCGCCGAAGCGGCGGACGCGTGAGGCATAGTCGGCGAGGGCCGCCCTGAGGTCGTCGACGTCGAAGTCGGGCCACAGCGTGTCGGTGACGAGCATCTCGGCGTAGGCCGACTGCCACAGCAGGAAGTTGCTCACGCGGCGCTCGCCGGCCGTGCGGATGATGAGGTCCGGATCCGGCAGGTCAGGGTTGTAGAGGCGCTCGGCGATCGCCGCCTCGTCGACCTGGTCCGGGCGCAGGCCGTCCGCGACGATCCGCTTCACCGCGTCGATGACCTCCGCGCGCCCTCCGTAGTTCAGACATACGTTGAGCACGCCGTTCCGGTTCTGGGCCGTGCGGGCGATGGCCTCGTCGATGCGCTCGCGCATGCGCGGCGACAGCTCGTCGCGGCGCCCGCTGACGACGATGCGTACGCCGCGGCGGTGCATCTCCTCGATCTCGCGCTGCATCGTCTCGTGAAAAAGACGCATGAGTGCACGAACCTCCGCGCGCGGCCGCGTCCAGTTCTCCGTCGAGAAGGCGTACACCGAGAGCACCTTCACGCCCAGCTGCTCGCACCCTTCCAGCACGCGCTTGATGGCGCGGACCCCGGCGCGATGGCCGAAGCTGGCGGGCCGGTTCCGGCGCCTGGCCCAGCGGCCGTTGCCGTCCATGATGATGCCGATGTGACGGGGTACCGACGGCTCCAAGGCCCTCAAAGAGTACCGGCGGAGCCCCGAACCTGCCGCCGGCCGGCTAGAGCTCCAGGACCTCGTGCTCCTTGCGGTTGGCGAGCGCGTCGACGCGCTCGATCTGGGCTTCGGTCAGCTTCTGCAGCCGGGCGTGCGCGCGCTTCGATTCGTCCTCGGGCACCTCGCCGTTCTTCTGCATCTGGTCGATGCGGTGGATCTCGTCGCGGCGTACGTTGCGGATCGCCACCCGCGCCTCCTCCGCCTTCTGGCGGACGAGCTTCACGTACTCCTTGCGCCGCTCCTCGGTGAGCGGAGGGATGGGCACTCGGATCAGCTGGCCGTCGTTGGCCGGGTTGAGGCCCATGTCACCTGAGCGCAGTGCCTTCTCGATCGCGCCGATCTGGCTCTTGTCGTAGACCTGCACCACCAAAAGCCTCGCCTCCGGCGCCGAGATCTGCGCCAGCTGGTTGAGCGGCGTCGGCGTGCCGTAGTACGGCACCATCACCTTGTCGATCAGCGCCGGGTTGGCGCGGCCCGTGCGGATGGTGGCGAGCTCGCCGCCAAAGTGCTCGACCGACTTCGCCATCTTGCCTTCCGCGTCGCGCAGAACTGGGTCGATCACGCTCCTGCTCCTACGAGTGTGCCTATCTCCTCGCCCATCACCACGCGTTCGATGTTGCCGGGCGTCAGGAGGTTGAAAACGACTATCGGAACGTCATTGTCCATGCACAGCGTCAGCGCGGTGTTGTCCATCACCTCGATCCCGCGATTGAGCACCTCGAGGTAGTCGAGGCGTGGCAGCATCGTCGCCGTCGGGTCGCGCTTAGGGTCGGCGGTGTAAACGCCGTCCACCTTCGTCGCCTTGAGGATGACGTCCGCCTCGATCTCCACCGCGCGCAGCGCCGCGGTGGTGTCGGTGGTGAAGTACGGGTTGCCGGTGCCCGCGGCGAGGATGACGACTCGACCTTTTTCCAGGTGGCGGACCGCGCGCCTGCGGATGTAGGGCTCCGCGACCTGCGGCATCTGGATGGCGGTCATCGTCCGGGCCGGGATGCCGGTGCGCTCCAGCGCATCCTGCAGCGCCAGCGCGTTGATCACCGTCGCGAGCATGCCCATGTAGTCGCCGGTCGCCCGGTCGAAGCCGCGCTCCGTCGCGGCGAGCCCGCGAAAGATGTTGCCGCCCCCGACCACGAGCGCGATCTGCACGCCCATCTCATGGACGCGCTTGACCTGGGCCGCGATCGTGGACACGACCTCGAGGTCGATGCCGTAGTCGCGCGAGCCGCCGAGCGCCTCACCGCTCAGCTTCAGGAGCACGCGGTTGTACTTGGGCGACCTGTCCCCCATCTGCTCTGTCGGTGAAGGGTAAGCCGTTACGACTCGCGCACGCTGAAGCGCGCAAACCGGCGGACGGTGATGTTCTCCTGGAGCTTCGAGATGTGCTCGGCGATGAAGTCCTTCACCGTCAGCTTCGGCTCCCGGAAGTACTGCTGCTCGAGCAGGCAGTTCTGCTTGAGGAACTGCTCGACCTGGCCCTCGACGATCTTCGCGATGACCTGCGGCGGCTTGTCATCCTGCTCGGCTTTGGCCTGGTACACGTTGCGCTCGTCGACCAGCACCTGGTCGGGCACGTCGTCACGCGACACCCAGCGCGGCTCGAAGCCCGCGATCTGGAGCGCCAGCTCCTTGGCGAGCTTGCGAAAGTCGTCGCCCTTGGCCACGAAGTCGGTCTCGCAGTTGACCTCGACCAGCACGCCCACCTGCGGCGGGTAGTCGCCGGTGCGGTGCAGGTAGGACTCGACGATGCCCTGACCGGTGGCCCGGCCGGCGCGCTTGGCCGCCTTGGCGATGCCCTTCTCGCGCAGGATGGTGAACGCCTTCTCGAGGTCCCCATCCGCCTCTTCGAGGGCGCGCTTGCAGTCCAGCATCCCCGCGCCCGACATCTCGCGGAGCTTCTTGATGAGCTCCATCGGGACGTCTGCCATCAGCGCGCCTCCTCGTCGTCGGCGCCGCGGCCGATGAACTCCTCCTCGGAGACGGTCGGCAGGTAGTCCTCCTCGTCTTCGAGGTATTCCTCGATCTCCTCGTAGCGAGGCGTCTCCAGGAACTCGCGCTCCTCCACCTCGGGCATGATCTCGCCACGGGCCTGCGCTTCCTGGCGTCCTTCCTGGCAGGCGTCGGCGATCTTGCCGGTCAGCAGCTTGACCGCGCGGATGGCGTCGTCATTGCCGGGGATCACGTAGGTGATGAGGTCCGGGTCGCAGTTGGAGTCGGTGATCGCCACCACCGGGATCTTCAGCCGGTTGGCCTCGGTCACGGCGATGTGCTCCTTGCGCGGGTCGACGACGTACAGAGCGCCCGGAAGGCGCTTCATGTCGGCGATCCCGTCGAAGTGGAACATCAGGCGGTCCAGCTCGTCCTGGAGCTTCTTCGCCTCCTTCTTCGGCATCGACTCGAACTGCCCTTCCTGCTGCATCTTGCGCAGGTCCTGCAGGCGCTCGATGCGCTTCTTCACGGTCGAGAAGTTGGTCAGCATGCCGCCCATCCAGCGGCGGTTGACGAAGTACATGCCGCAGCGCGCGGCCTCGGTCTGGATCGTCTCCTGGGCCTGCTTCTTGGTGCCGACGAACAGCACCGGCCGCCCGCTCGCGGCCACGCCGCGGGTGAACTCCCACGCGTCGTCGAGGAGCCGCACGGTCTTCTGCAGGTCGATGATGTGGATGCCGTTGCGGGCAGTGAAGATGTAGGCCCGCATCTTCGGGTTCCAACGGCTGGTCTGGTGCCCGAAGTGGACGCCTGCCTCCAGCAGCTGCTTCAAGGTCACTTGAGCCACGTTTGATCGCCTCCCTGTTGATTCTTCCGCCCGGTTCCGGCCTCGCGGCGGCGAGGACAGGGGCACTGCCCCGGGCGTGCTAACTCGGTCGCTTGCGCGAACCGGCTGCTGGAGTATACCCAGGCTCGGCCTGGCCTATGCCTCGACCTTCTTGGCGCCCTTCGGCCCTGGGCACGCGGGGTAGTCGGAGCAGGACTTGAACAGCCCGTACCGCCCGCGCCGCTCCACCAGCGGCTTGCCGCACACCGGGCACGGCTCGTCGAGGACCTTCGGGCCTTCCTTCGCCTTGCCGTCCTTGCCCACGTTGGCCCGGTACTTGCAGTCGGGATAGCGCGAGCAGGCGACGAACGGACCATATCGCCCGGTTCGCTCGACCAGCTCGCCCTCGCCGCACGACGGGCATTTCTCCCCGGTCGGCTTGGCGGCGGCGTTGTTCTCCTTCTTGATGTACTTGCACTCCGGGTAGCCGGAGCAGCCGACAAACTCCCCGTAGCGGCCGGTGCGCAGCTGCAGCGGGCGGCCGCAGACTGGGCACATCTCCTCGAGCAGCTTGGGCTGGGGCGCCTCGCCGTTGGCCGTCAGCGGCTTGCGGTACCGGCACTTCGGGTATCGCGAGCAGCCCATGAACGGCCCGAAGCGGCTGGCCTTGAGCACGAGGTGTCCCTCGTGGCACTCCGGGCACTCCTCGTCCGTGTCCGCAGGCATGGCCTTCTCGGCCGCGGTCAGCATCTTCTGCAGCGGGCCGTAGAAGTCGCTCACGACCGGCACCCACTCCTGAGTGCCCGCCTCGACCTGGTCCAGGCGCTTCTCCAGCGTCGACGTGTAGTCGTCGTCGGAGATGACCTTGAAGTGGTCGACCATGATCGCGTTGACCGCCTCGCCGATCTGGGTCGGGTGCAGGCGGCGCTCCTTCAGCTCGACGTAGCCGTGGTCCTTGATCGTCTCCACGATCGGCGCGTAGGTCGACGGCCGGCCGATTCCGCGCTGCTCCAGCTCTTTGATCAGCGTCGCCTCGGAGTACCGCGGCGGGGGCTGGCTGAAGTGCTGCTCCGGCTTGAGGCCGTGGAAATCGAGCACCTCGCCTTCGGCCACGACCGGCAGGTCCGGGGAGTCCCTGTCCTCGTCGCGCGGCCACACCGCATAGAAGCCGTCGAACGCGAGCACCGACCCCGTCGCGCGGAAGATGTAGTCCGCGGCCGCGATCTCGACCTGCGTCTGGTCGTACACGGCCGGCGCCATCCGGCTGGCCACGAACCGGCGCCAGATGAGCTCGTACAGCTTGAGCTGGTCGGCGCTCAGGTACTGCTTCACCGATTCGGGCGTGCGGTTGACGTCCGTCGGCCGGATCGCCTCGTGGGCGTCCTGCGCGCCCGGCGCCGACTTGACCGCCCGCGGGGCGCCGACGTAAGTCGAGCCGTGCTTCTCGGCGATGTAGCCCTTGACCCGGTTGTCGGCCTCCTCGGAGATGCGCGTCGAGTCGGTGCGCATGTAGGTGATGAGACCGGTCGAGCCTTCGGCGCCCAGCTCGATGCCTTCGTAGAGCTGCTGGGCGATCCGCATGGTGTTGCGCGGGCGGAAGCGCAGGCGGCTCGAGGCGTCCTGCTGGAGCGTCGACGTGATGTAGGGCAGGTAGGAGCTCTTGGTCCGGCGCTTCTTCTCGACGCCGAGGACCGTGTAGGTCGCGCCCTCCAGCTTGCGGACGAGGCCGTCGGCCTCGGCCTGGGTCCTGACCTCGAGCTTGGTGTCCTCGTCTGAATCGCCGCCCTGCGCGCGACCGGCGGTCGCGGGCGGCCCTGCGGCTCGCTTCAGACGCGCGAGGAAGCGGTCGGACGCAGCCTGCTTCGACAGCTCGGCGTCGATCGTCCAGGACTCGACCGGGACGAACTTCCTGATCTCTTCCTCGCGGTCCACGACCAGGCGCAGGGCCACGCTCGACACCCGGCCCGCGCCGATCCCCTTCTGGACCTTGCTCCAGAGGAACGGGCTCAACCGGTAGCCCACCAGCCGGTCCACCACCCGGCGCGCCTGCTGGGCGTTGACCAGCCGCATGTCGATCCTCCGCGGCGCCTCGAGCGCGCGCCGGACGGCGTCGGCCGTGATCTCGTGGAACTCGATTCGCTTGGGATCTCGAAGCTTGAGCACCTCCGCCAGGTGCCAGGCGATGGCCTCGCCCTCCCGGTCGGGGTCGGAGGCGAGGATGACGTCGGTGTCCTTCCTGGCCGCCGAGCGAAGCTCGCCGATCGTCTTCTTCCGGCTTTCCACGACCTCATACCGAGGCTTGAAGCCGGATTCGACATCGACCGCGATCTCCTTCTCGGGCAGGTCGCGGACGTGTCCCATGGACGCGCGGACGTCGAAGCGGTCACCCAGGAACCGCTTCAAAGTTCTCGCCTTGGCGGGCGACTCGACGATGATCAAACCTTCCGGCACAGCTCTTCCTTTATCCCCAAACCGGCCGCGGTAATCCATCGGCCGGGTTCCTGGGCGGGGAATCCTACGCCCCGTTGTCTTGCCGGCGCAACGACCTTACGTAGCCTGACCCGTGCCTCCGAACCGTCCCTTCGAGCTCCAACGAGGTCAGTCTGCCGATCACCTCGGCGATGGGAAGCTGGAGCTTGCGGGCAACGTCGGCGGCGCTGGAGGCAACGGTCTCGGAGAGATGGCGGACGATCCCGTCCCCGCTCCGCGCCAGCTCGAAGTGGAGGCTTCCAGGCGTCTTCAGAGGGTCGTCCAGGACCTCGCCCCCGAGGTCGAGCAGGGCCAGCACGTCGCGCGCGTTCTGCACGAGCGCCGCGCCGTCGCGGATCAGCCCGTGCGTGCCCACGGACAGAGGCGAGAAGACGCTTCCAGGCACGGCCATCACGTCCCTGCCGAGCTCCAGCGCCGCGGCCGCGGTGATCAGCGCGCCCGACGCCTCCGCCGCCTCCACCACCACGACCGCGTCCGCCAGCGCCGCCATCGTCAGGTTGCGCGCGGGGAAGTTGTGCCGGCGCGGCAGCGTGCCGTCGGGGAACTGGCTGACCAGGGCCCCGCCGCCCCTGACGATCTCCTCGGCCAGGGCGGAGTGCGCCGCCGGGTAGACGACGTCGACGCCGGTGCCCATGACCGCGATCGTCGGTCCGCCGCCCAGCAGAGCGCCCCGGTGCGCCGCCGCGTCGATGCCCAGGGCGAGTCCGCTCACCACGACCACGCCGGCGACCGCCAGGTCGCACGCCAGCTGCTCGGCCACAGCTTCGCCGTACGGCGTCGGGCGCCGCGAGCCGACGATCGCGACCCGCGGGCCGGGCGGCGGCGGCCACCGGCCCCGCGAGCGCAGCTCCGGCAGGCTGGTGGGGTTCTCAGGCGGCGGCATCCTGCAGCCTGTAGCCGAGCGCCTCGAGGACGTGGTGCTCGCGGATCGCCTCGGAGCCCTCGAGGTCGGCCGCGGTCCTGGCGACGCGCCAGGCGCGGTGGAAGCCGCGAGCCGAGAGACCCTGCTGCTCCGACCAGCGCTCGAGCGCGCGGCGGGAAGCCGGATCCAGGCCGGCTTCGCGCCGAAGCCGCGCCGGCCTCAGCAGCGCGTTGAGGCAGCCCTGCCGGTCGAGCTGCCGCCGCCGGGCGGCCATCACCCGTTCCCGCACCGGGGCCGACGGTTCGCCGGCGGGCTCGTTCGCGAGCAGGGCTGTCGGCACCCGGCGCACCGTCACCTTGAGGTCGATGCGGTCCAGCAGCGGGCCGGAAAGGCGCCGCTGGTAGGTGGCCACCGCACCCGGCGAGCATCGGCACTCGCGGCTGGAGTCGCCCGCCCAACCGCACGGGCACGGATTGGTCGCGGCCACGAGCGTGAAGCGCGCGGGATAGGAAACCGAGCCGCCGGAGCGCGTGATCGTGACCCGGCCCGTCTCGAGCGGCTGCCGCATGGCCTGGAGCACCGAGGCCTGGAACTCCGCCAGCTCGTCCAGGAAGAGGACGCCGTGATGCGCGCGGCTGATCTCACCCGGGAGGGCGAGGCCGGACCCGCCGCCGATGAGCCCGGCCATCGACACGCCGTGGTGCGGCGCGCGGAAAGGCCGTGCCCACTCCACGGGCCCGCCGCGCGGCAGCTCGCCCAGCAGGCTGCGCACCTGGGCCACCTCCAGCGCCTCGTCGAAAGTCAGGCCCGGAAGGATGCCGGGCAGGCAGCGCGCAAGCATCGTCTTCCCCGCTCCGGGCGGCCCGCTCATGAGCAGGTGATGTCCGCCCGCGGCGGCGAGCTCGAGCGCCCGGCGCGCCTCCTCCTGGCCGTGCACCTCGACCAAGTCGTGCTCGACGGCCGCCTCGTCCACCGGCGGCGGGGCCGCGCCCGCCTGTGGCGGAATCGGCTCGATCCCGAGCACATGGCCGGCGACCGCGGCGAGGTTGGCGGCGGGAATGACCTCCAGCCCGTCCACCAGCGCCGCTTCGGACGCGTCGGCCGCGGGCACGAAGACGCGTTCGTAACCGCGGCTGCGCAGCCAGCGCGCAGCGACGAGCACGCCGTCGACGTGGCGCAGCTGGCCGTCCAGCGCGAGCTCGCCCAGGAACGCGCTCCGTGGGGGCGGCGGCTTGCCGAAATACGCGAGGACGATGGCGACCGCGATCGCCAGGTCGAGGGCGCTGCCTTCCTTGCGCACCTCCGGCGGCGCGAGGTTGACCGTGAGCCGCTTGCCGGGAAACGGAAGGCCGCTGTTCTTGATCGCCGAGCGGACCCGTTCGCGCGCCTCCTTGACCGATGCCGCCGCCAGGCCGACGAGGAAGAAGCGCGCCTCGCCGTTGGACGCGTCGGCCTGGACCTCGATCAGGCGGCCCTCCATTCCGGCCAGCAGGCACGAATCGACCGACGCCAACATGGCAACGAAGCTACGGAGGGCCGGCCGCGAATCCAACCCTGGCTGTTAAGGCCGCGCGGCCGTCACGCGTCGAGGAAGTCGGCCACCTCCATGTGGAAGGCCTGCGGCTGCTCGATGAACAGCATGTGTCCCGCGTCGCCGACGAT
>DATGEO010000057.1:0-5044 GCA_035310015.1 Candidatus Dormiibacterota bacterium
GCCGAGCAGCTCGAGATCGCCCAGGCGGCCGAGAAGCTGGGCTACGACTCGGTCTGGACGGCAGAGGCCTACGGCTCCGACGCGGCCACGGTCCTCGCCTGGATCGCCGCGGGCACTAGCAAGATCAAGCTCGGCGCGGGCATCCTGCAGATCCCGGCGCGCAGCGCCGCGATGACCGCCATGACCGCGGCCACGATCGACACCCTGTCCGGCGGGCGGTTCCTGCTCGGGCTCGGCTCCTCGGGACCGCAGGTCTCGGAAGGCTGGCATGGCGTGCGCTTCGCCAAGCAGCTCCAGCGGACTCGCGAGTACGTGGCCGTGGTGCGCATGGCGCTGGCGCACCAGAGGGTCGAGTTCCACGGCGAGACGCTCGAGCTGCCGCTGCCCGACGGCCCGGGCAAAGCCCTGAAGCTGACCATCCACCCGGTGCAGAAGAGCATCCCGATCTACCTCGCGGTGCTCGGCCCGAAGAACGTCGCGCTCGCGGGCGAGATCGCCGACGGCTGGCTGCCGGTGTTCTTCTCGCCCGAGCACACCGCGGCGCTGCGGGCTCCGCTGGAAGAAGGCGCGGCTCGAGCCGGGCGCTCGCTCGAAGGCTTTCGCGTCTGCCCGACCGTGCACGTCTACATCAGCCCCCACGACAGCACCGCGCGCGACGCGATCCGCCCGCTCCTCGCCCTCTACGTCGGCGGCATGGGATCGCGCGAGCAGAACTTCTACAACCGGCTCGTCTCCTCCTACGGATTCGAGAGCGCGGCCCGCCAGGTGCAGGACCTGTACCTCGAGGGCCGCCGCGCGGAGGCGATGGCCGCGCTGCCCGACGAGCTCATCGACATGGTCGCCATCACCGGAAGCCGGGAGCGGGCGCGCGAGCGGATCCGCGCCTATCGCGAAGCGGGGGTGGAGACGCTCATCGTGTCGCCGATGGCCGGCGACAACGAGGACCGCATCGCGCAGCTGCGGATCGTCGCCGAGCTCGCGCAGGAGGTCGAGACCGCATCCCTGAAGTCCTGAACCAGCCGCCCCCACTGGTCGACTACAACGTGTTCGGCGCCGACCGCGCGCTCTGCGAGGCGCTGGAGCGCGAGGGCGCATCGTGGGCGCAGGACGAGGTCGGAGAGCTCGGCCGGCTGGCGGGAACGGAACAGGCGATCCGGTGGGGATTTCAGGCCAACGCCAACCCGCCGCAGCTGCGAACCCACGACCGCTTCGGCCACCGCATCGACGAGGTGGAGTTCTATCCCGCGTGGCATTCGCTCATGGAGGTCGCCGTCGGCCACGGCCTGCACGCCCTCCCGTGGCGCGAGCATCGACCCGGCGCGCACGCCGCGAGGGCCGCCGGGTTCTACGTCTGGTCGCAGGTCGAAGGCGGGCACGGCTGCCCGATCTCGATGACGCACGCCGTCATCCCGGCCCTGCGCAAGCAGGCCGAGGTCGCGAAGGAGTGGGAGCCGCGCATCACGTCGCTGGTCTACGACCCCGGGCTGCGCCCGCCGATGACCAAGCGCGGGGTGCTGTTCGGCATGGCGATGACCGAACGCCAGGGCGGCTCGGACGTGCGCACGAACACGACGCGCGCAGAGCCCGTGGCCGGCGGGGGCCCGGGCGCGGAGCACGTCCTCAACGGCCACAAGTGGTTCGTGTCCGCGCCGATGTGCGATGCGTTCCTCGTGCTCGCCCAGGCGCCCGGCGGCCTGTCCTGCTTCCTCGTGCCGCGCGTACTGGCCGACGGCACCCGTAACGGTTTTCACATCGAGCGCCTCAAGGACAAGCTCGGCAATCGCTCCAACGCGTCGAGCGAGGTGGCGTTCGACGGAGCGCGCGGCGTGATGATCGGGGAAGAGGGAAGAGGCGTGCGGACGATCATCGACATGGTCAACCACACACGCCTCGACTGCGTCATCGGCTCGGCCGCTCTGATGCGCCAGGCGGTGGCGCAGGCGACGCACCACACGGCGCACCGCTCGGCGTTCGGCAACCTGCTGAGCGAGCAGCCGCTGATGGTCAACGTGCTGGCCGACCTCGCGGTCGAGTCCGAGGCGACGACGACGTTGATGATGCGGCTGGCGGCCGCCTTCGACGACGACCGGCAGCGCGAATTCCGGCGCATCGCGCTGGCGGTCGCGAAGTACTGGTGCACCAAGCGCTCGGTCGCCGTCGTGGCGGAGGCGCTCGAGTGCCACGGCGGCAACGGCTACGTGGAGGAGTCGATCCTGCCCCGCCTGTACCGCGAGGCGCCGCTCAACTCCATCTGGGAAGGCTCCGGCAACGTCAACGCGCTCGACGTGCTTCGCGCCATGGCCCGCCAGCCCGAGACGGTCGAAGCCTTCTTCGACGAGGTCGACCAGGCGCGCGGCTCCGACCGCCGGTTCGACGCCGCCGTCGCCGCGCTGCGCGGCGAGCTGTCAGACCACGCCGACATCGAGGCGCGAGCCCGGCGGATCGTCGAGCGAATGGCGACGGCCCTGCAGGCTTCGCTGCTGCTGCGGCACGGCGACGGCGCGGTGGCCGAGGTCTTCTGCGACTCGCGCCTGGACGGCGCCGGTCAGCAGTTCGGGACACTGCGCCCGAGCCGCAGGCTGAAAGCGATCGTCGAGAGGGCCCGCCCCCAGGTCTGACTCCGTTCCGCACGTTTTGTGCAAAACGTGCCTATCCCGCCCGGTCGTAGCGCGCTTCTTGTACAAGACGCGCGTTACCGCATGGCGGGTGCCTGCCGCCTCAGCTCACGAGCTTCGAGCGGTCGATCGGCAGGTCGCGCAGGCGCACGCCGGCCGCGCGCGACACCGCGATCGCCAGCGCTGCGGCCCCCGGGATCGCCGGCGGCTCGCCGACGCCCTTGGCCCCCAGAGGCCCGACCGGGGACGGCACCTCGATCAGGCGCACGTCGATCTCCGGCATCAGGTCGACCGTCGGCAGCTCGTAGTCGACGAGCGTGCCGGTGCGCAGCTGGCCGTCGCCGTCGTAGACCATCTGCTCGCCGAAAGCCCTCCCCAGCGACTGCGCCGCGCCGCCGTGAACCTGCCCTTCGACCTCCGGCGGGTTGATCGCGCGTCCGACGTCCTGGATCGCCGCATAGCCGGTGAGCTTGAAGTCGCCGGTCTCCCGGTCGAGCTTCACGCGCGCGATGTGCATCGTGAACTGCGGCGACGCCTCGAGCACGGCCGAGCGGCCGCTTGCCTGGACCGGCCGGTATCGGCCCATGAAGTCGGTGCTGAGCGCGACCAGCTGCGTGATCTCGACGAACCGGTCGGGCACGCCGCGCACCGCGACGCGGCCGTCGACGATCTCGAGGTCCTCGGGCGCTGCCTCGAGCTCGTCGGTCGCGATCTCGAACAGCTGCCGGCGCGCCTCGGCCGCGGCCTCGTGCACCGCGCCGCCGAGGCTGTACGTGACCTGGCTGCCGGCCGCGACGGGACCGAACGGCGCGACGTCGGTGTCGCCGGTGCGGACGCGAACGCGATCCGCGGGGACGCCGAAAGCGTCGGCCGCGATCATCGCCAGGCCCGTCGTCGCCCCGCTCACGTCCACCGTGCCTATGAGCACCGACAGCGTGCCGTCGGGCTCGACCCTGCAGCCGGCGGCGGAAGGGGTGCGCGCGCCGCCCCAGGACCCAGCCGCCACGCCGACGCCTTCGTCCGGCCCGACCGGCGCCGTGTACAGCGGGTGCTGCTTCGCGGCTTCCAGGCACTCCACGAACCCGACCCGCGGCCAGGCGTCGTCCTCGCTGTTGAGGTCGCCTTCACGCACGGCGTTCTTCAGGCGCAGCTCGATGGGGTCCATCCCCAGCTTCTGCGCGAGCTCGTCGATCGCGGACTCGAGCGCGAAGTACGTCTGCGGCGCCCCCGGAGCGCGGTACGCCTCGACCGGAGTCTTGTTGGTCGAGACCTCGAAGCCGGTGATCTCGAACGCCGGCCAGCGGTAGGTGCCGCCGAGGAAGGAGCTGCTGATGCCCGCGTGCCATCCGGCCGTGGCGCCGTTGTCGTAGTGGAAGCGGGCGCGAAGCCCGGTCAGCGTTCCGTCGCGCCTGGCGCCCACCTCGAGCTCGAAGCTCGCGGCGGGAGAGCCGTGCGCGACCGCGAACACCTGCTGCCGGGTCAGCACGAGGCGAAGCGGACGGTTCAGGCGCCGGGCGAGGATCGCGAGCAGCGGCTCCAGCAGCAGGACCTTGCCGCCGAACCCGCCGCCGACCGGCATCGGGATCACCTTCACGCGATGCGCCGGCACGTCGAGGACGTTCGCGACCTCGGTGCGCAGGTTGAACGGACCCTGCGTCGGTGACCACACGGTCAGCGAGCCGTCGGGCTCGGGGCGGACGGCGGAGACGTGCGGCTCGAGCGGCGTGTGGTGCACGCCCGCGACCGTGTAGGTGCCACTGACCGTGACGTCCGCATCCGCGAGCGCCTTCGCGACGTCGCCGCGGCGCAGCGAGGCCACGTCGCTGACGTTGCGCGGCTTCTCGACCGGCGCTCCCTCGGCGCTGCTCGCGGCGCCGTGGATCGCGGCGTCCTTCTCGTCGGCCTCCTCGGTGACGTCGAGCACCAGCGGGGAGTCGTCGCGCATGGCCGCCTGTGGATCCGTCACCGCCTGCGCAGGTTCGAGGTCGACGTCCACCGCCGCGGCGCCGTCGTGGGCGGCGGCCTCGCTCGTGGCCACGACCGCGACCACCGGCTGCCCTACATAGAAGACGCGATCCACGGCCAGGGCGCGGTCCGGGCCGGGGGCCTCCGAGTCGGGCAGGTCGGCGCCGGTCACCACCTCGACGACGCCAGATACGGACAGCGCCCGCGAGGTGTCGATCGAGGCGATCCCCCCGCTGGCGAGGTGGCTCAGGACGAGCTGCACGTGCAGCATGCCCGGCAGCTCCAGGTCGGCGGTGAACTGCGTCGCGCCGGAGACTTTTTCGCGTCCCTCCTGGCGGCGGGTGGGGGTGCCGACGGCGGTCACCGATCCATTGTCCTGGATGCCTGGAGGCGGCGTTTTAGTTGACTTTCCCGATCCGGGCGGCAATAGTGAACATGGAGTAACGGGCGGCCAAACGGGTCCG
>DATGEO010000058.1:0-19889 GCA_035310015.1 Candidatus Dormiibacterota bacterium
GTGTACCTGTTCGTGAGCAGCTACCAACCAGGCAGGTAGTTACATACCCAGGTAGGCCTTCTGCACCTCTTCTGACGCGAGCAGCTCTTTGCCTGTCCCGGTCTGGACGATCACGCCGGTCTCGAGCACGTAGCCGCGATGCGCCACCTCGAGCGCCTTGTTGGCGTTCTGCTCGACCAGCAGCACGGGCGTGCCCTGCGAGTTGATCTCGCGAATGATGCTGAAGATGGTCTCGACCAGCAGCGGCGACAGGCCGAGTGACGGCTCGTCCAGCATCAGCGCTTTCGGCCGCGCCATAAGGGCGCGGCCCATCGCGAGCATCTGCTGCTCGCCACCGGAAAGCGTGCCCGCGATCTGCCGCTGCCGCTCCTTGACCCGCGGGAAAAGGGTGTAGACGCGCTCGAGGTCGCTCTGGATCTCGGCGCGGTTGGTACGCGTATACGCACCCATGAACAGGTTGTCGCGCACGGTGAGCCGCGAAAAAAGACGGCGGCCTTCGGGCGACTGGCACAGGCCGAGGGTGACGATCTTGGCGGCCTCCATGCGAGTGATGTCCTGCCCGCCGAAGGAGATGGTTCCCCGCGTCGGATGCATCAGCCCGGAGATCGTGCGCAGCGTCGTCGTCTTGCCCGCGCCATTGGCGCCGATAAGCGCCACCACCTCGCCCGCGTCCAGGTCGATGCTGACGTCCCGCAGCGCCTGCACGCGGCCGTAGTGGGCGTCGATGTGACGCACCTCCAGCAGCGCCACGTCAGGCGGACTTCCCCAGGTACGCCTCGATGACGCGCGGGTTGGCGCGCACCTCGGCCGGGCCGCCCTCGGCGATCTTCTCCCCGTGGTCGAGCACCACGATCTTCTGCGAGATGCCCATGACGACCCGCATGTCGTGCTCGATGAGGAAGACGGTGATGTCCTTGCTCAAGATCTGGTGCACCAGGTTCATGAGATCGACCTTCTCCTGCGGCGTGAAGCCGGCCGCGGGCTCGTCGAGGAGCAGCAGCTTCGGCTGCGTGGCCATGGCGCGCGCAATCTCGAGCCGGCGCTGCTGGCCGTACGCGAGGTTGCGCGCCTGGTCGTCGCGCCGGCGCTCGAGGCCGACGAAGCGCAGGAGCTCCATCGCACGCTCGGTGATCTCCGCTTCCTCATGCCGCTCGAAGGGAGTCTTGAACAGCGAGTCCCAGACCTGGGAGCGCATGCGGCTGTGAAAGCCGAGACGCACGTTGTCGAGCACCGTCATGTAGTCGAAGAGCCGGATGTTCTGAAAGGTGCGCGCGATTCCCGCCTTTACCGTCTGGTGCGGCTTGCGGCCGGTGATGTCGTTGCCGTCGAAGATGACCGTGCCCAGGCTCGGCGCGAAGAAGCCTGTGACGCAGTTGAAGAGCGTGGTCTTGCCCGCGCCGTTGGGACCGATCAGTGCGAAGACCTCGCCCACATTGACGTCGAACGACACGTTGTCGACGGCGACCAGGCCACCGAAGCGCTTGGTGAGCCCGGTGACCGTGAGGATCGTGTCGGCCATCTGGTTAGGACTGCAGCTCGCGCGGTGCGCCGATGCCCGGGACCTCTTCCGACGTCAGCTCCTGGCGGCGGGCGCGGCTCGGCAGCAGCCCCTGTGGGCGGTACAGCATGATGCCGACGATGATCAGGCCGAAGATGATGTACTTCAGCCGGTTCACCTCCTCGCCCAGTCCAGGCCAACCGTTGGGGTTGGTGTTGTTCAGCCAGCCCAGACCGATCGACTGGACGAGCGAGGCCACCTGGTTCGGCGCGTCGGGCAGGAACTTGTAGAGGATGAAGTAGAGGACCAGGCCGCCGATCATCGCGCCCGGGATGTTGCCCATACCGCCGAGCACGACCATCGACAGCACGGTGATCGAGATGATGAAGCTGAACTGGTCCGAGTTCACGACCGACAGCTTGGCGCCGTAGAACGCGCCGGCGAAACCGCTGGTGGACGCGCCGATCGCGAACGCGAGCAGCTTGATGTTGACCGTGTTCACGCCAGTGGCGGCGGCTGCCGTCTCGTCCTCGCGCACGGCCATCCACGCGCGCCCGAGGCGCGACCGTTCGAGGTTGTTGACCAGGATCACGACGCCGATGATCACGACCACGATCACGATGTAGAAGCCGGTCAGGTTCGCCGACGTGAGCTGAAGATCTTGCTGGATGCCGAACGGGTCTCCGGCCCACGGGCCGTCGAGCCAGCGCGGCACGGTTGGGGGATCGATGGCGCTGACGCCGAACACGCCGCCGGTCCAGACGTTGAGGTTGCGGAACACGCGCGGCACGATCTCGCCGAAGCCGAGGGTCACGATGGCGAGGTAGTCGCCGCGGAGCCGCAGCGTCGGGGCGCCGAGCAGAGCGCCGAATCCCGCGGCTACGAACAGGCCCACGAACATGGCGATCCAGAACGGGATGTGCACGGCGTGGTGGATCGGTGCGGTCGCGAGCTCGTCGGAGGCGATGATCGCGTAGGTGTACGCGCCGATCGCGAAGAAAGCCGCGTAGCCGAGGTCGAGGAGGCCGGCAAAGCCCACCACGACGTTGAGGCCGATGGCGAGGAGCACGAAAATGCCGGCGTCGGCGGCGAGGCCGACCAGGGCGTCGCCGTTGCCGCCCGTGACGAACTGCACGATCTCGGGGTACACGAGGGCGGCGATGAGCATGACCGCGTAGGCCATCGCATTCGGACTCCGCAGGCGTGCGCGGATGGATCCGACGAAGCCGTTCATTTCTCGGGTACGCGCATGCCGAGCAGGCCGGACGGGCGGAACACCAGCACGAGAATGAGGAGCGCGAAGATCAACACCTGCGTCCACGTGCCGGGGCCGAAGTGGCGATTCATGAACGGGTCCAGGTAGCCATCGCCCATCTGGGAGATGAGCCCGATGAGGAGACCGCCGAGCGCCGCGCCCGGGATGTTGCCGATGCCGCCGAAGACGGCGGCCGTGAAGGCCACGAGCCCGGCGGAAAACCCGAGAAACGCGGTCAGGGTTCCGAAGTAAAGGCCATAGATGATGCCGCCGGCACCCGCCAGCGCCGCGCCGATGAAGAACGTGGCCGCGATCGTGGCGTTGATGTTGATGCCCATCAGCTGCGCCGCGTCACGGTCCTGCGCCGTTGCCCGCATCGCCTTGCCGAGCTTCGACCCGTTGATGAAGAGGGTGAGGCCAAGCACAAGGATGATCGCGACGGCGACGATGATGAGGGACTTGGCGGAGATGGTCACGCCGCCGCCGATCGGGACCTGGGTGGCGGGGAGGAGGTCCGGGTAGTGGATGTTGAAGGGGCCTTTCCACAGAAACATGGCGCCCTCGAGAATCGACGACATGCCGATGGCCGTGATCAACGGCGCGAGCCGAGGTGCGTTGCGTAGGGGCCGGTAAGCGACTCGCTCGATCACGACGTTCACGAGCGCGCACAGCGCCATGGTGATCAGGAAGACGGGTATGAGCCCGAGGACCAGGTCGATGCCATGGGACTTGTCCTCGGTCAGGCCGAAGAGCGGGAGGAGGGGCAGGGAGATGAATGCGCCCAGGGTGAACACGTCACCGTGGGCGAAGTTGATCAGCTCCACGATGCCGTAGACCATCGTGTAACCCAAGGCGACCAGCGCATAGATGGCGCCCAGGGCGACGCCGAAGACGAGCACCTGCGCGAAGTATCCGGGCCCGCTGGCGACGACCTGTGGGATCAGCCAGACGACGGCCACGGCCAGAAGCAGGAGTCCGATGAGGTCGAGGGGAGCCAAACCAAAGATCCGGCCGCTGGTGGCGGATCGGACTCGCTCCAACATCAGCGCATTAGTCTGAATGAAGAGAGGGGCCTTGCGGCCCCTCCCTTTTTCGTGCCGTCGCTAAGCGATGGCTTAGCTGCTGAGCCCGAACTGCTTGAGGAAGGTCCACGTGCCGTTCTTGTTCTGCTGGATCTGCAGCACGGGTGAGGTCGGGTCGCCGAGGTTGTTGAACGAGATGACGCCGGTCAGCCCCTTGAAGTTCTGGGTCTGGGCCAGCGCGGTGATGACTTGCTCGCGGGTCGGCTTGTTGCCGCCGTTGGCGTCGATCGCGCGCTTGATGGCGTCGATGAGGATCGCCGCGCAGTCGTACGAGGCGTAGGTGTAGGCGCCGTAGCAGGTGTCCTGCGTGCAGGCGGCCTTGTACTTGGCGATGGTCGCCGCCGCGTCAGGGTTCTGGGTCGCGTCGGCCGCGCCCTGGCTGGCGTACATGTGGTCGTTGGCCTGGTCGCCCGAGTCCTTGAGGCACTGGGCGTCGCCGATGCCGTCAGGCCCGAGGTAGAAGGTCTGCGCCGGGTCGAAGATGCCCTTCTCCTCAGCGCGAGGGATGCATCCATACGTCGCCGAGGTCGCGCCGGCGTAGATCGCGGTCGCTCCGTCCTTCTTGGCCGAGGCGAGCCAAGAGTGGAAGTCGGGGGCCGCGGTGCCGGAGGTGTCGAAGCCCTTGCGGTCGACGACCGTGCCGCCCTTCTTCTGAAATTCCTTGGCGAAGTTGTTCGCCACGCCGAGGCCGAACGGCTCCTGGTCGTCCCAGACCGCCACGACCTTGATGCCGAGGGTGTCGTACGCGAAGTCCGCCATGGCCGGGCCCTGGAAGGTGTCCGCGGCCGCGATGCGGAAGTAGTTGTTCTTGCCCGGAGGGCACGGGATGGTGTTGTCGCAGGCCGGCCGCAGAGAGGCCGGGTCGAACTTGTTGACCGACTGGCAGTAGCTGAGCGGCTGGGTCAGGCACTCGTTGGTGTTCGACGGGCTGATCAGCGCCAGGCTCGCGCGGTTGGCGACCGGGATCTCGGCCGCGGCAACACCCGAGTTGAACGGCCCGACAACTCCAACGATGTCCTTGTTGGAGATGATGTCGGTGATGTTCTGCGCGCCCTTGGTGGCGTCGTGCTTGCCGTTGACCGCGTCGTCGTAGTTCTTGATGTGGAGCGTGTAGCCGTCGACGCTGCCGATGCTGGTCACGGCGTAGTTGGCGCCGTTCTGCGCGGGCAGGCCGCTGGACGCGTCGGAACCGGAAACGGGCAGGTCGCTGGCGATCCAGATGTCGCCCTTCGACCCTCCACCGCTCGATGTGCTTCCGCACGCGAAGGCGACGACCGTCGCCGCAATGAGGACTGTGAGTCCCCTAGCTCGAACCATATGGCTTCCCCTTGTGTTTGACGGAGGCAATGAGATGCGACGCTGAGCCTCCACATTCGCCGCCCTCTTCCCAACGTCTCAGTCGGGGCGAGAGTGCGCCGGCGGCGAATGCGGCCACACGGGGGTGGCCGAACCGCTACTCCGATGGCAACTATTGACTCGAAGGCGGCCCTAAGTCAAGTGCAACTCGACCCCGGCGTCGCGCAGTATTGATAGCGCCGATGTATCAATAAGGCAGCGAGGCGGTGTAGTCAATCTCCCCGGCGTAACGCCAGGGGTCTGCGCCGCCGCCGCCGGCGGCTTCGACGATCGAGATGACGCGATGGGTCGAGTCGCCATTCCGATCGAAGCCGAGCAGGCCGGTGGCGCCGGCAAATCCGGCCGTCACCGAGAGCTGGGAGATGACGTTGCCGCGCGGCGGCAGCTGGCCGCCCTGCCCGCCCTGCCCGCCCTGCCCGCCCGCGGCCCTGATCGCGCGATCGAGCGCGTCGTACACGACCCCGGCCGCGTCGTAGGCGATGACCGTGTAGGCGCCGAAGTCACGGGTGAAGGGGAACATGGCGTGAAATCCGGCGATCACCGGCGCCGCGGTGCCGATGGCCGTCGCGTTGACGATCGGGATGGTCGCGAAGATGCCGTTTGCGCTGCCGCCGGCGTCCTGGATGCATGCCGGGTCCTCGGCGATGCCGTCGCCGCCGAGGAAGGGGGTCGCCGAGTCGAAGATGCCGGACATCTGGCTGCGCACGGCACAGCCCTTGTTCGCGGCGAGGCCGCCGAAGTAGACGGCCTGGGCGCCGCCGGCCTTCATGCGCTTGAGAAACCCGGTGGTGTCGACCGCGAGCGCAGGATCGTATTCGAGCGTGCCGATGACGCTGCCGCCGAGGGATCGGAATCGGGTCTCGAAGCCGTCCACGAGCGCCTGGCCGTAGGCCTCGTGGTCGGACACCAGGGCGGCGCGGAGCACGTGCAGCGTCTTGAACGCGTAGTCCGCCGCGGCCGGGCCCTGGAGGTCGTCCGTGGCCGCGAGCCGGAAGTAGTTGTTGAAGCCGCTGGGCCGCAGATCGGTCGCCGACGGCAGGCCGGCCTGCTTGCAGCTCACCTCGAGGTGGGCCGGCTGCAGGGCGGCCGGCAGATAATCCGAGCGCGTGAGACAGGGGCTGCTCGTGGCCGGGCTCACCATCGCGAGCGACGACTGGTTCGCCACAGGGATCTCGGCACGCGCGACGTTGGAGTCGAAAGGCCCGATCACGGCCATGACCTGTGGGTCGGCGACGAAGCTCGCGACGTTGGAGGCGCCGAGCGGCGGCTCGGGCAGGCCGTTGAGGCTGTCGTCCTTCACGCTGAGCTGGACGCTGAAGCCGTCGAGCGTCGGATGCTGCTGCACGTAGTAGCGCACCCCGTTCAGCGCGGGCGTGGCGACGCGGCCCTCGGCGCCGGTGAGCGGAAGGTCGACGCCGATCTTCAAGACCGGGGCGGGAGCGCCGCCGAGTCCAGGCACCGAGCAGGCGGCGAGAAGCCCGGCGATCGCCGCCGCGAGGGCCGGAGGTCGTATCGGATGCTTGCCGACCATTGAGATCAGGCAGTATCTATACTCGTCCTCCGCCTCGTCCGAAGCCCCTCCCGACCGACCTGCCACGCCATCGCGCGCTGGCTCACCTATTAGGAGCGCCTCTTGAAGACCGAATCCCCGGAGCACCTGAAGCCTCGATCGCAGTACGCGGAGGACGCGGTGCAGCTGGCGATCGCCGGCAAGTGGGAGGAGGCGGTCAAGCTCAACAAGTTCATCGTCGAGAGCTTCGGCGCCGACGAAGAGACGCAGAACCGCCTGGGCAAGGCCCTGTCCGAGCTGGGGAAGCTCAAGGAGGCGAAAGCCGCCTATGAAGCCGCGCTGAAGCTCAATCCCATGAACTCCATCGCCAAGCGCAACGCCGCGCGCATCAACGCGCTGCTGCACCAGAAGGAAGGCCTCAAGGTCGGAGGCACGAGGGTCGACCTGAACCTCTTCGTCGAGGAGATGGGCAAGACCGTCATCACGACGGTCGAAAGCCCGCCGCCGGACATCTGCTCGAAGGTCGCCGCCGGCGATGTCGCCGAGCTGAAGATCGAGGGTGACGGAATCTCTGCCGAGACTTCGCGTGGGGTTCGCCTCGGACTGCTCGAGGCCAAGCTCGCGCGCCGGCTCATCAAGTTCATGAACGGCGGCAACCGCTACCAGGCGGGCATCACGTCGTGTGAGGGCTCGACCGTGAAGCTGATCGTGCGCGAGACCTACCAGGACCCACGGTTCGCGGGCAAGCCGAGCTTCCCGATGAAGCGCAAGCGCGAGGTCGAGTTCCGGCCTTACACGAAGGAGAGCCTGCTCGCGCGCGAGGTCGAGGTCTTCGCCGAGGACGAGGAGGAATCGACGCTCGTCGAGGGCGCTCCGTCCGCCGACGAGGACATGGAGGAAGGGATGCACGCGGTCGAGGACGAGGCCGAGCCGCTCGACTTTGCGGAGGACGCCGGCGACGACGGCGACGACGAGGAAGAGGAAGACGAATGAGCGCTGACATGCGCGACGTGGCCGGCGCCCGGAGGTCTCTTCACCGACCCTAGTCCTGGATCGGGCCCGTCCGCAGCTCCAACCACGCTAGGCGGCGTCCCCGGGTTCCGCGACCTGCTGCCCGAGGAGGCGGAGGTCGTCCGCGCCGCGCAGGAATCGTTGCTCGGGGAGATGCGCCGGTGGGGCTACCGCCACGTCATCACCCCCATGGTCGAGACGACCGACGTGCTCGAGCTCGGTCTCGGCGCCGAGCAGCGGCGGCGCCTCTTCAAGTTCACCGACGCCGGCGGAGAGGTGGTGGCGCTGGTCGGCGAGCGCACGGTGCCGGTGGCGCGATTGGTCGCGGGCAAGCTGCGCTCCACGCCCCTGCCCGTTCGCCTGTGCTACGCCGGGCCGGTCCTCTCTTCTGATGCCGGGCGCTTCCACCAGCGGCGCGAGACGTACCAGGTCGGCGCGGAGCTGGTGGGTGCTCGCGGCGCGATCGCTGACGCCGAGGTGATCGCGCTGGCGGCCCGCTGCCTGGAGGCCGCGGGTCTGCGCCGGTACCAGGTCGACGTCGGGCACGCCGAGTTCTTCCAGGGCATCATGGACGCGGTCAAGCTGCCCGACGCGGTCAAGGCCGGCGTCCGCGCCGCGCTCGCGGCCAGGGACTTCGTCGCGCTCGAAGAGCTGCTCGCGCGCACGAGCCTGCGCTCCGCCGAGCACGATCTTTTGCTTCGCTTTCCGGCGCTGCGCGGGGGCGAGGAGATTCTCGACGCGGCCGCGGGCCTCGTCCGCAACAAGCGTTCGGAATGGGCGCTGAGCGAGCTCCGGCAGGTGCGCAGGCTCCTCGAACAGCACGGCCTCGGCGACATCGTGCGCCTCGACCTCGGCGCCATCCGCGATTTCGACTACTACACGGGGATCATCTTCGAGGGCTACGGCCCCGACCTCGGCCGCCCGGTCGCCCAGGGAGGGCGTTACGACGGCCTGCTCGCGCGGTTCGGCCGGCCCGCCGCGGCCACGGGTTTCGTGGTCCAGCTCGACCTCGTGTGGGAGATGCTGCAGCACAGCCCGCACCCGCCGTCGATGCCGCGCCTCGACGCGGCCATCGCGTGGCACGACCCTGGGTTCGAGACCGCGCTCGGCCTGGGCTCGACGCTTCGCCTGTTCGGCATGAACGCCGTCGTCGACACGCAGCCGCGCGACGTGGAAGACGCCACGTCCTGGTGCCGCGCGCTCGGCGCGGCCAATCTTCTGCACTGCCGCAACGCGTCTTCGGTGTCGTGGACCGTGCCGGGACGGAAGGCGAAGCAGCTGACTCCAGACGAGGTGGCGAGCCGCCTCGCCGCGTCGGCCAGGGGCCACTGATGGCATCGCGCGCCCCCAAGGTTTCGATCGCGGTGCCGACGGGTGCGCTCCTGCCGGGCGCCCTGAAGCTCCTCTCGGCCGCCGACCTCACGCGTCTCAGTGCGCCCGAGCTCGGCCGCAAGCTGCTCGTCGAGCGCAGGGGAATCCGGGTCATCATGGTCCGGCCCGCCGACGTCCCGGCCTACGTCGACCATGGCGCCGCCGACCTCGGGATCGTCGGCAAGGACGTGCTGTGGGAGTCGAACGGCCGCCACTACGAGCTGGTCGACCTGCGCTTCGGCGCCTGCCAGCTCGTCTTCGCGGTGCCCGAGAGCTCGAAGCTGGCAGGTCCGGAGACGTGGCCGCCGCTGCTGCGCATCGCGACGAAATATCCCCGCACGGCCGCGGCCTGGTTCGACGCGCGCGGGCAGGCGGTGGAGGTCGTTCTTCTTCACGGATCGGTCGAGCTCGCACCGCAGGTCGGGCTGGTGGACGGGATCGTCGACCTCACCGCGACGGGACGCACGCTGAAGGAGAACCGGCTGCGCGTGGCAGGTGTGCTCGGTTCGTCGACCGCGCGGCTGGTGGCCAACCAGGCGAGCCTCAAGACCCGAACCGAGGCGATGCAGGCGCTGGTCGGGCGCTTGCGAGAGGCCGTGAACAATGGCGGTTAGGAGATTCGACGTCGGATCGTGGCTCGACTCGCCGGCCTCTCGCCGGCGGCTCGACCTCTCCGAGTTCGCCGAGCAGCGCGCGGCGGTGCAGGAGATCTGCGCGCGCGTCGCCGGGGAGGGCGATGCCGCGCTGCGCGAGTACGGTGCGCGATTCGACGGCTGGACGCCCGACGGCGCTGGCTCATTTCGGGTGCCCCCCGGAGAGGTCAAAGCCGCGGCCCGGCGTCTTCCCGCCGCGGATCTGGCCGCGCTCGAGTTCGCCGCGCAGCGGATCCGCGAGTTTCACGGCGCCCAGGCCGGCGCGGCGACCAGCGGCTCGCCAGGGCTGAAGCTGCTGACGCGGCCCGTGCGCAGGGCCGGCGTCTACGCGCCGGGCGGCCGCGCCGCCTATCCATCCACCGTCCTGATGACGGTCATCCCGGCGCGCATCGCCGGGGTGCGCGAGGTCGTGCTGTGCACGCCGCCGCGCGCCGACGGCACCGTGCCCACGGCGATCCTCGCGGCCGCGGACATCGCGGGAGTGGACGAGGTGTACCGCGTCGGCGGCGCGCAGGCGATTGCCGCGATGGCCTACGGCACGTCGTCGATTCCGCGCGTCGACGTGGTCGCCGGGCCCGGCAACATCTACGTGACCTTGGCCAAGCGCGAGGTCTTCGGTTCTGTCGGCCTCGACGGCATCGCGGGCCCCACCGAGGTGATGGTCATCGCCGACGCGGGCGCGAGGCCGGACTTCATCGCGGCCGACCTGGCGGCGCAGCTGGAGCACGACCCGCTGGCCTGGGCGGTGCTGCTCACGGATTCGAGGCGGCTGGCGGATCGGGTCGAGGAAGAGCTGGACTCTCTCGTCAAAGGCCTCGAGCGCGCGGAGATCATCCGCGCCGCGAACTGCTGCCTCGTCGTGACCGACGACATGGCCCAGGCGGTGCAGCTCGCGAACGACTTCGCGCCCGAGCACCTGCTGGTGGTCGCCGAGGACGCGGCGCGCGTGGCGACCCAGATCGAGAACGCCGGCGCGGTCTTCGTGGGCGAGTACTCGACCGTGCCCCTGGGCGATTACTCCGCCGGACCGAACCACACGCTGCCCACGTCGGGCGCCGCGCGATTTGGCTCGCCGCTCGGTGTGCACACGTTCATGAAGCGGTCCAGCGTGCTGAGCCTCAACCGCGGCGATCTCGAGATGCTTCGCGACGCGACGGTTCGTCTCGCGGCGATGGAAGGGCTTTCTGCGCACGGGCACGCTGTGGAGGTGCGCCTTGAGTAGGACCGCGAGCGTGGAGCGGCGCAGCAAGGAGACGCGGCTGTCGGCGCGCGTCGAGCTGGATGGGCGCTCGCGTGTGAAAGTCGCGACGGGCCTGCCGTTTCTCGACCACATGCTGGAGCAGGTCGCGCGTTACGCGGGCGTCGACCTGACGCTCAAGGGCTCGGGCGACGTGCACGTCGACGCGCACCACCTCGTCGAGGACGCGGGAATCGTGCTCGGGCAGGCGCTGTCCTCGGCGCTGGGTGACCGGGCCGGGATCGCGCGCTTCGCCTCGGCATACGCGCCCCTGGACGAATCGCTGGCGCGGGTCGTCGTCGACCTCGGCAAGCGGCCGTACCTGTCCTACAACGTACCGCTGCGCGGGCGCATCGGCACCCTCGAGTCCGAGGTCATCGAGGAGTTCTGGAAGGCGCTGTCGATTCACCTCGGCGCCACGATCCACGTGGATCTGATTCGCGGCCGCAACCGCCATCACATCGCCGAATCGACGTTCAAGGCGCTGGGTCTCGCTCTGCGCGAGGCGATGAGCGCCGGCGGCGGGCCAGGCGTGCCGTCATCGAAAGGCCTGCTGGGGTGAGCGCGGCGCGCATCGCGATCGTCGACTACGGCGTCGGCAACCTGCGCTCGGTGCAGCGCGCGCTGGTGCAGGTGGGCGCCGAGCCCGCCATCACCTCAGACCTCGATCGGCTGAGCGAGGCCGGAGGGCTGGTGCTCCCAGGCGTGGGAGCTTTTGGCGCGGCGATCGAGAAGCTCACTCAGAACGGCCTGGCCGAGCACGTCTCCGCCCTCGCGAGGGGCGGCAAGCCCGTCCTCGGCGTCTGCCTCGGCTACCAGCTGCTCTTCGACGAGTCGGCCGAAGGCGGGCGACACGCAGGCCTCGGGCTGCTGCCGGGCCGCGTGGTCGAGGTGCGTGGGACCGAGCACGTTCCCGTGATCGGTTGGAGCCGCGTGCGGCAGACTGCTCAGGCTCCGCTCTGGGCCGGCATCGACGACGGTGCGTACTTCTACTTCGTCCATTCGTTCGCGCCCGAAGCGTCGGAGTTCGCGATCGGCTGCAGCGACCACGCGCCGGCGGCCGCGGCCGCGCGCGGGAACGTGGTGGGGACGCAGTTCCATCCCGAGAAGAGCGGCCCCGACGGCCTGCGGATCTACCGCAACTTCGTGCGCATGTGCGCATGACGGATCACGTCGCCACCAACCGCGCCCGCTGGGACGCCGATGCGCCCAGGTGGGTCGAGGCGGGCCATCAGAACTGGGCCGAGAACGAGCTGCGGTGGGGCATCTGGCACACGCCGGAGTCGATGGTCCATTTCCTGCCTGACGTCGACGGCCTCGACGTGGTGGAGCTCGGCTGCGGCACCGCATACGTGTCGTCCTATGTCGCCCGCCGCGGCGGACGGGTCGTGGGGCTCGACAACTCGCGCGCCCAGCTGGCGACCGCGCGGCGGTTTCAACGCGAGTTCGGCGTCGACTTCCCGCTGATCCACGCGGACGCCGAGCGGGTGCCGCTGGCCGCGGAGAGCTTCGACCTCGCCATCAGCGAGTACGGGGCGGCCATATGGTGTGATCCCTACCGGTGGATCCCGGAGGCCGCGCGCATCCTGCGCCCTGGAGGGCGGCTGCACCTCCTCGGCAACAGCGCGCTGCTGATGCTGACCATGCCCGACCTCGAGGCCGACGGGCCGGCCGGCGAGCGCCTGATTCGCGACTACTTCGGCATGCACCGCTTCGAGTGGCCCGACGATCCGGCCATCGAGTTTCACCTCGGCTACGGCGACTGGATCCGCCTGTTTCGCGCCAGCGGGTTCGAGGTCGAGGACCTCGTCGAGGTGCGGCCGCCGGAGGGCTCCACGACGCGACACCCGCTGGCCACCCTCGAATGGTCGCGGCGGTGGCCCTGCGAGGACGTGTGGAAGGTCCGCAAGAAATGACGGCCAAGCGGATCATCCCTTGCCTCGACGTCGACGGCGGCCGCGTCGTCAAGGGCGTGCGCTTCCAGCGGCTGCGCGACGCCGGCGATCCCGCGGAGCTGGCTGCGCTTTACGACCGTGAGGGCGCGGACGAGATCGTCTTTCTCGACATCACGGCGACGTCCGAAGGCCGCCGCATCCTGCTCGACGCTGTGGCGCGGACGGCGGACCAGGTGTTCATCCCGCTCACGGTCGGCGGCGGGGTGCGGTCCGAGGACGACGTGGCCGAGCTGCTCACGCACGGCGCGGACAAGGTGTCGCTGAACAGCTCGGCGCTCGCGGATCCGACCCTCCTCACGCGCTGCGCCGGCATCTTCGGCTCCCAGTGTGTTGTGCTCGCGATCGATGCGCGCCGGCGCCCCGATGCGGATGGCTGGGAGGTGTTCAGCCACGGCGGCCGCCGCGCCACGGGCCGTGACGCCGTCGAGTGGGCGAGCGAAGGCGAGCGCGCCGGTGCGGGGGAGATCCTTTTGACCTCGATGGACCGCGACGGCACCCACGACGGCTATGACGTCGACCTGCTGCGCGCGGTGACGTCCGCCGTGCGCGTGCCCGTGATCGCGTCCGGCGGCGCCGGCAGCGCATCGCACATGTACGAGGCGCTGGCCGCGGGCGGCGCCGAGGCCGCGCTCGCGGCGTCGATCTTTCATTTCGGCGAGGTTTCGATCCGCGACGTCAAACAGGACCTCGCGGCTCGAGGGTTGGAGATCAGGCCATGAATCCGGATTTCTCGAAAGGGCTCGTCCCGGCAGTCGTCCAGAGCGCCGACACCGGGCTTGTCTTGATGGTGGCGTACATGGACGCCGAGTCCTGGAAGAAGACCCGCGAGACGGGACGGGCGTGGTTCCACTCCCGGGAGCGGGGGCTCTGGGAGAAGGGCGCGACCTCCGGCAATTTCATGGAGGTGATCGAGGCTCGGCTCGACTGCGACGCGGATGCGATCCTGCTGCGGGTCAATCCCGCCGGCCCCGCGTGCCACACCGGCGCAGCATCGTGCTTCTTCAACCTGCCCGACTGATGCATCGTTATGCATCCAAATGTATACTTATGCGCCCATGTCTGAGCGGGTAAGGGCTGCCGTCGCCGGTGCCAACGGGTACGCGGGCGTGACGCTCGTCCACCTGCTGGCGCGCCATCCGGGCGTCGAGCTGGTTCAGCTCACGTCACGATCCTTCGCCGGCAAGCCTTACTCCGATGTGTTTCCGCTGCTGGGCCTGGACGGCACGTTCGACGCCGAACCCGATCCCGCGGGCAAGGACGTGATCTTCAGCTGCCTGCCCCACAACGCCGGCGCAGCGCATGCGGCGCGCTGGCTCGAGGCGGGAGTGAAGGTCGTGGACATGTCTGCGGACTTCCGGCTCAAGGACGCCGGCGCATATCCCCGCTGGTACAAGCAGGAGCATCCGGCGCCGGAGCTGCTCGCCCGCGCGGTGTTCGGCCTGCCCGAGCTCCACTCCGAAGAGCTCGAGGGTGCCGACCTGGTCGCCGTGCCCGGCTGCTACTCGACCGCCACGATCCTCGCCCTGGCGCCCGCCGCTGCTGCCGGCCTCCTCGGCCCGGACGTGGTCGTGGACGCGAAGTCGGGGGTCAGCGGCGCCGGGCGTTCGCCCGGCCCGGGCGTCCACTTCAGCGAGGTCAACGAGTCGCTGGGCGCCTACGCAATCGGCGGCCACCGCCACCAGCCCGAGATCACGCAGGAGCTCGGCGCGCTCCATGCCAACGGCCTTCGGGTCACGTTCGTGCCGCACCTCGTCCCCATGACGCGCGGCATCCTCGCCACCTGCTACTTCGACCTCAAGGGTTCGCTGGACCAGCTGCAGGGCGTTTACGCGGAGTTCTACTCCGGCCAGCCGTTCACGAAGCTCGTGCCGCACACGCCGGCCACGAAGCTGGCGAGCCATTCGAACCTCTGCCTGATCAACGTCAGCGCGCAGGGCGACAAGGCGATCGTCACCTCGGCCCTCGACAACCTCATGAAGGGCGCGTCCGGTCAGGGCGTCGAGTGCTTCAACATCGTGTTTGGCTTCGACCGCGCCACGGCGCTCGAGTCGGCGGCGCAATGGCCGTGACCTACGCGCGCGGGTTCCGCGCGGGGACGGCTGCGTGCGGCATCAAGGCGTTCACGGCCGGTGCTTCAGCGATGCCAAGCGCGCAGAAAAGCGATCTGTGCGTGATCCAGTCGGAGCGAACGTGCGACACCGGCGGAGTCTTCACCACCAACAAGGTGAAGTCGGCGTCCGTAGTCATCGACCACCTGCACCTGCAGCACAACCGCGTGCAGGCGTTGGTGATCAACTCCGGCAACGCCAACGCCTGCACGGGCGCGCAGGGATTCAAGGACGCGCTGCTGATGGCAAAGCTCACCGCCGACCGGCTCGACCTCGACCCCGACCAGGTCCTCGTCAGCTCGACCGGCGTCATCGGGCGCTACATGCCGATGGACGCGGTGAAGGCCGGCATCGCGACGGCCTGCTCCGACCTCGATGCGAGCCACGGGGAGGAGGCCGCGCGGGCGATCATGACCACCGACACGGTTCCGAAGCAGGCCCGGCTCGACCTCGAGCTGGGAGGCAGGACCGTACGGGTGGGCGGGATGTCCAAGGGGTCGGGCATGATCCACCCGAACATGGCGACGATGCTTGCCTACGTCACGACCGACGCCGCGGTCGAGCCCGGGCTGATGGCTTCGATGGTGAAGTCCATCGCGGACAAAAGCTTCAACCAGCTCAGCGTCGATGGCGACAGCTCGACGAACGATACGTTTCTGCTCCTGGCCAACGGCGCGGCGGGCAACGCGCCCATCCGCGCCGGCAGCGCCGAGGCCGCGGCGCTCGAGGCCGCCCTGCTCGATGTCGCCCAGCAGCTCGCGCGCGCGATCGCCCGGGACGGCGAAGGCGCGACGAAACTGCTGACGGTTCGAGTCTCCGGGGCGGAGTCGGACGCGGACGCGAGGCTCGCGGCGCGGACGGTGGCGTCTTCCAGCCTGGTGAAGACGGCCATCCACGGCGGCGATCCGAACTGGGGGCGGGTCGTGTGCGCGCTCGGCTACAGCGGTGCGGAGCTGGCGATCGATCGTCTCCAGGTGACGATCGGCGGGCTGCCCGTCTTCGATCGCGGCACTGGCGTCCCGGTCGACCTCCACGCGGTGCGGCGGGCATTCGAACAGCCGGAAATCGAGGTCGCGGCCCGCCTCGGGCTCGGGGAAGGATCGGCCGAGGCGTGGGGCTGTGACCTATCGGAGGAGTACGTGCGCATCAACGCCGACTACACGACATGAGCCTGACGGTCGAAGAGAGAGCCAAAGTCCTCGTCGAGGCGCTCCCTTACATCAAGCGGTTCCACGGCCAGATCGTGGTGGTGAAGGTCGGCGGCAACGCCATCGAGCACGCCAAGGACCAAACGCTGCTCGACGTCGTGCTGCTCCGCTACGTGGGCATGCACCCCGTGCTGGTCCACGGCGGCGGGCCGGAGATAACGGCGATGAGCGAGCGCCTCGGCCTCACGCCGGCTTTCAAGAACGGCCTGCGCGTCACCGACGAGAAAACGATGGAAGTCGTGAAGATGGTCCTGACCGGCAAGGTGAGCCCGGATCTCGTCGCCTCGCTGAACCGGCTCGGGGGCCAGGCGGTGGGAATGAGCGGGGAGGACGGGCCGTCGATCATCGCCGAGCCCATCGGCCCCGACATGGGCTACGTCGGCCGTGTGGTCCAGGTGAACAGTGAGCCGATCACGGCGCTGCTGAGCCGCGGCTACGTGCCCGTGATCGCTTCGATCGGGCTGGGCTACGACGGCCACGCCTACAACATCAACGCCGACACCGTCGCCGCCGAGATCGCGGTGGCGCTCGGCGCGGCCAAGCTCATCCTCCTGACCGATGTCGCCGGCGTGCAGGGCGCGGACGGCGGGGTGGTGGCGGTGATGTCACGCGACGACGCGCGCCACCGCATCGACACGGGCGAGGTGACAGGCGGCATGATCCCGAAGCTCGAGGCGTGCCTCCGCTCGCTGGACCGGGTGCCGCTCGCGCACATCATCGACGGCCGGACGCCGCACGCCCTGCTGCTCGAGCTCTTCACGGAAGCCGGGATCGGCACCATGGTGACGCCCTGATGGCCTTAACAACCTGGGTTCCCAAGCTGCTTTTCAATCCGTATTCTTGGCCTCGCCGCAACCCGATCCCCCCAAGTGGTGGGTGGGGGGTCAGTGGGTGGGAGGCGCGCGCGTCCTTTCTTATGCGTGGCGGCGCGACCTCGACGGGTGTCGCGTCGTGAGCACGACCCCCGAGCGCGCCGAGAAGTACCTCATGCAGACCGGCCGCCGGCCGCCGGTCACGTTCGTCCGCGGGCACGGCTGCCTCGTCTACGACGACTCCGGCCGCGAGTACCTCGACCTGGTGGCGGGGATCGCCGTGAACCTCCTGGGCCACGCGCACCCCGCGGTCGCGTCCGCGGTCGCCCGGCAGGCCCAGACGCTCATCCACACCTCGAACCTGTACTTCACCGAGCCGCAGGTCGAGCTCGCGCAGCGCCTGGTCGAGCTGTCATTTCCGTCGCGGGTCTTCTTCTGCAGCTCCGGGGCCGAAGCCAACGAGGCCGCGATCAAGCTCGCCCGCAAGTGGGGCACCCGGCATCGCGACGGGGCGTTCGAGATCATCACCAGCGCCGGATCGTTCCACGGCCGGACTCTGGCCACGATCACCGCCGGCGGCCAGCCGAAGTACTCCGACCCCTTCAAGCCGCTGCCCGACGGCTTCGTGCACGTCCCCTACAACGACCTGGACGCGATCAAGGCCGCGACCACGAGGAAGACGGTCGCCGTGATGCTCGAGCCGGTGATGGGGGAGATCGGGGTGATCCCGGCCAAGGCCGGCTACCTCCAGGGCGTGCGCGAGTGGTGCGACCAGAGCGACCTGCTGCTGATCCTGGACGAGGTGCAGACCGGCCTGGGCCGCACCGGCCGCTGGTTCGCCCACCAGCACCACGGGATCGCGCCCGACGTCATGACGCTGGCCAAAGGGCTCGGCGGCGGGATTCCGATCGGGGCATGCCTCGCCTCGCCGAAGGCCGACGTCTTCGAGCCGGGCGACCATGGGTCGACGTTCGGCGGCAACCCGCTCGCGTGTGCCGCGGCCGTCGCGGTGCTGCAGGTGATCGAGCGCGACGGCCTGGTCGGCCACGCGGCGGAGATGGGCGAGGCACTCCACGCCGTGCTCGAAGGCCTCGGGGCCAAGGAGGCGCGTGGCGTCGGCCTGATGCGCGCGGTCGAGTTCGCGGAGCCGAAGGCCAAGCCGCTGCAGCAGGCATGTCTCGACGCCGGCCTCATCGTCAACGCCGTCGACGATCACACGCTGCGATTCGTTCCGCCCCTCATCATCACCGCGGCCGAGATCGATCGCGCGCAGGCCGTGCTTCATGAGGTGGCGAAGTGAGCAGGACCTCCATCCCGGCCAAGGGCCGGCGCCAGCAGGCGATCCTCGACCTCGTGAGCCGCGGCGGCGCGCATACGCAGCACGAAATCGCGACGGCGCTCTCCCGGCGCGGGCTGAGGGTCACTCAGGCGACGATCTCGCGCGACATTCACGAGCTCGGACTGGTCCGCTCCGGTGAGGGCTATCGCAGCACGGCGGCCCTCGTGCGCGAGCTCGTGCTGTCGATCGAGGTGGTCAGCCCGCTGGCGGTCATCCGGACTCCCCCCGGCACGGCGAACCTGGTCGCCCGGCGCATCGATGAGGCGTCACTGCCGGGCATCGCCGGCACGGTCGCCGGTGACGACACGATCATCGCCGTGCTCCGCGAGCGCAACGCCGATCGCGCCCTGCGCAATCTCCTCGCCCATGAGTAAGAAGCTCGTGCTCGCCTACTCGGGCGGGCTCGACACATCGGTTGCGATCCGCTGGCTCAAAGACCAGGGCTGGGACGTCGTCGCCTTCACCGTCGACCTCGGCGAGAAAAAGGACCTCGACGCCATCCAGGCCCGCGCCCTGAAGACCGGCGCGTCGGCCGCCTATGTCGCCGACGGCCGCGAACCGTTCCTCCAGCTGTTCGTGTGGCCATCCCTGCAGGCAGGTGCGGTCTACGAGAAGGAGTATCCCCTCGCCACCGCTCTCGGACGTCCGCTCATCGCCGCGATGCTCGTTCAGGTTGCTCGCCGTGAAGGGGCGAGCGCCATCGCGCACGGCTGCACCGGCAAAGGCAACGACCAGGTCCGTTTCGACGTGGCCACCGCCGCCCTCGCGCCCGAGCTCCAGGTCGTCGCGCCTGTCCGGGAGTGGGGGATGAACCGCGACGACGAGATCGAATACGCGACCAGGCACGGCATCGAGGTGCCCGCCACGGTCCGGTCTCCATACTCGACGGACGAGAACCTCTGGGGCCGCTCGATCGAGGCCGGCGTGCTCGAGGACCCTTGGGCCGAGCCGCCCGCCGACGTCTACGCCTGGACGAAAGATCCTCGCCACTGCCCGGACGAGCCTGCCTACGTCGAGATCGGCTTCAAGCGCGGCATCCCCACCTCGATCGACGGCAAGGCGCTCCCGCCGGTCGAGATCGTGGCCACCCTCAACCGCCTCGGCGGCGAGTCGGGCGTCGGCCGCATCGACCACCTCGAGAACCGGCTGATCGGCATCAAGTCGCGGGAGATCTACGAAGCCCCGGCGGCCGTGCTCCTGCTGCAGGCTCACCAGGCGCTGGAGGACATCACGCTCCCCAAGGAGGTCGCCCGCTTCAAGGACCTCGTGTCGCAGCAGTGGGCGCAGATGGTCTACGACGGACTCTGGTTCAGCCCGCTGCGCGACGCGCTGTACGCGTTCGTCACCGTGACCCAGGAGCACGTCACCGGCGAGGTGCGCCTCAAGCTCTTCAAGGGCTCGTCGAGCGTCGTCGGCAGGAAGAGCCCGCAGCAGCTCTACCAGCTGTCGCTGGCGACCTACGGCAAGGGCGATGCGTTCGACCAGTCCGCGGCC
>DATGEO010000059.1:0-9553 GCA_035310015.1 Candidatus Dormiibacterota bacterium
ACGTGTTTCGAGGTGGTTCATCAGTCCAGCGCAAGCCTAGTCGCACGCCGGGCCTTTTGGGCCTCGGGCGCGAAATGGGGGATGCAAATGGGTGTCCCCCCGATGCTGTCCGCGCCGAGGGCGGGCAGAGTTGGCTCAGCCGTAAGACTGCGACACGTTTTCAGAGGGATTGCAATGGCTGAGCTTTCAACACGATCGATTGAGGCGGCGAGACACGAGGCTGTCATCGTGGCGCCCCATGAGCGACAGGTGTCGGCGCGCACCTGGGCGGCGCTGGCCATCCTGTGTCTGGGCGCGTTTCTTGTCGTCCTCGACACAACCATCGTCAACATCGCCATTCCCAGCATCATGACCGGGCTCCACTCGAGCCTCGACCAGGTTCTCTGGGTCCTCAACGCGTACACCCTCGTCTATGCGGCGCTATTGATCACCGGTGGGCGCCTGGGTGACCTCTACGGCCCGAGGCGTTTGCTGATCGCCGGCATTCTGGTTTTCGGCGGAGCGTCGGTCGCCTGCGCACTGGCCCCGTCCGCCGGGATTTTGATCGCGGCGCGTGTGCTCCAGGGAGTGGGCGGAGCGTTGATGACCCCGCAGACACTTGCGATGATTCCGGCGATCGTGCCGGCCAACCGGCGCGGACGCGCGATCGGTTTGTGGTCCGGCTCGGCGGGACTGGCGGCGGCGGTGGGCCCTTCGCTCGGCGGCGTGCTGGTGACAACGGCGGGTTGGCGCTGGGTATTTCTCGTGAACGTGCCTGTGGGCATCATCGTCATCGCCGGCGCGTTTGCATTCCTCCCTGGGGTGGTACCGGGTCGCCGGCACCGGCTGGACATCGGTGGGATCGTTTTCGCGAGCCTAGGCCTGCTGGCGGTCGTCTTCGGTTTGGTCGAAGGGCAGCGCTATGCCTGGGGCACGATCACCGGGTTGATCACCATCCCTGCTGTGATGGCTGCCGGCGTCGTCTTGCTGGCTGGCTTTGTGGTCTGGGAGCGGCGTCAGCCGGAGCCGCTGCTGCCGCCGGCGCTGTTCGCGTCGCGCAGTTTCACGGTGTCCGCATGGGTGATCCTCGTCATCCAGACAGTGATGCTGGCCTTCATCGTGGTGGCGGGCCTGTTCTTCCAGTCCGCGCTTCGGATGACGGCGCTCGATGCGGGACTCGCGCTGGCGCCCATGCCACTCACGCTCATGCTCGTGGCGCCGCTGGCGGGCAGGCTCGCCGAGAGGGTGGACGTCAAGTTCATCCTGATGGGCGCAATGCTGGTGGCGGCATCCGGGGTGGGCTGGCTGGTTGCATCGGTCTCGACGAGTGCGACGCCGGCGACGTTCATACCCGCGCTGGTGGTCACAGGTGCGGGACTCGGATGCGGCTTCGCGGTTGTGATGACGGTTGGTATGCGGGGCATTGCGCCGCAGGTCGCGGGCGCCGCGTCAGGTGTGCTCAACACGTTCAGGCAGGTGGGCGGCGCCATGGGCGGCGCGATCGCGGTTGCGCTGCTCCAGAGCCGGCTCTCGCTGATTGGTCCCGCCCAGGTGGCCGCCCACGACGTGGGTTACGCCAACACGTTTGTAGGCGCGTTCCGGGCGGCGCTGGTTGTACCGGTGCTCCTCCTGCTGCTCGCGGCCCTCAGTTGCCTGCTGCTCCAACCGCGGACCGCGCCGCCTGGTTAGGTCGAATCCCTTCTTCCCCTGGGACTACCCCTTTGTCAGGCGCGTACCCGCGGGTTGCGCGAACTTGCGGCCTCCGAGGTGCCGCGCCGCCGCGAGCTTCCCTTCATCGGTCGCGTACGCCTGGTCGGTTGCCCGACCGGGCCGGTATCGGCCATTGCGGACCGCAGCAGTGCTGTCGCTGACCAGCGCATGAGTTGAACCGAATCCTTTCGTGAGAGGCCCGCGATATCTGTCAGCCACACCAGCGCTTCGATCCCGGCTGCGCTTCTGATCGCGAGAACGAGCCGTTTAAGGTCTCGCTCCGCCATCACCCCGCGCAGTGGAGACAGGGCTTCGCTGATCCACCCGATCGCGCGACCCTTGCGCAGAGGGAGCTGGCCACGATGGCTTTGGTCGGGATCGAGCGAAAGGCGCAGCATCGTGCGCTGCTGCGCTTCCGTGTCGACGATGAGACGTAGGAATGCCGTGACGACGGCATCCAGCCGAGCTGCGACATCGGATGTGGCGGTCTCGGGGAGCAGGGACCGCGTCTCGATCTCCGGATGGGCGGCCACCAGCAACGCACGCTGGTTGGGAAAGTAGCGGTAAGCCGTCGTCCGCGAGACTGAGGCCCTGGCCGCGGCCTCGTCGACCGTGGGCGTCTGGCCCTGAGTGACCATTTCGCGGGCGGCTTCCACCAGGGCGCCGCGCGTCCGCTGCTTCTGGCGCGCTCGGCCACGCAGCTCATATGGGATTGACATTGGCGTCAGGGTACTCTAGTCTCTTCATGGTACTCGTGTCCCATAAGATGACCAAGGAGATCCCTGATGGCAATGACCAAGATTCTTCCGATCGTACGTGTCAAGGGTGAGGGAGAGAAGCTGTGGTTTTACGGTGGCGGTGTTCACACCTGGCTCGCTACGAGCGCGGAGACCCAAGGCGCGTTTCTGCTTTTCGACGACTTCATGACTAAGGGCAAGACAACGCCTCTGCACTCGCACCCCGAAGTCGAGGAGACGCTATACGTGCTGGAAGGCGAGATTGTCGTCCACATTGATGGCCGCGAGCAGACGCTCGGGAGCGGCGGTTTGGCCATGGTCCCGCGAGGCGTTCCGCACGCATTCCTGGTCACGTCAGAGAGCGCACGCATTCTGTTTCTGGAGACTCCGGGCACCAGCGAAGCCTTCTACCGCGGTGCCAGCGAGCCGCTGACTCCAGCCCTCGAGGCGTCAGCTCCGGTTGACTTCGACCGCGTGCGGGCCTCGGCGGCTCGGAACGGGGGCATCGAGATCCTCGGGCCGCCGCCTTTCGGCAGGTGAGCATAGCCACGTGGGAGGCTGCGGCGCGACCTTTTCACGACCGCCGGTCGCTCCGAGTGCTTGACGCCCTTCCCGCGTTTGTGTGATGCAAGTAAAAGAGGTAGGCGGCGACATGAGCAGAGCAGTAGTTCGCAAGGTTTTCGTCACCGGGTTGGTGGTGTGGGTCGTAGGCGGGATACTCGCCGTGCTGACGATGAAGGGAGGTCAGGCCCCAAGCAACGGCATCTACGCAGCGGGGTTGGCGCTCGTCGGCATCGGGGGTCTGATCGAGGTCGTGTCCTGGATCATGGCGCTCATCTCCTCGGCCATGCTCGGCCGCTGGGGCTGGTTCGTCGTACTCCTGATCCTCGGCCTGATCGGGCTGCTGTTGATCGTCATGATCGTCTACTCGGTCGTCGGTCCGTCGCAGCCGCGGGTTCGCCGCCAGATGGCCACCGGCTGACCCAGGGCGATCAGGTTTCCGCGGGCGCCGGCTCCATGACCGCGACCGCGGGGGCGGGTGGGCGGACCACCGCCAGCGCGATCGCGCCCGCGGCGCAGACCACGGCGATCGAGCCCAGGAACATCGCCCGCGCCCCGAAGTTCTGGTAAACCAGGCCGCCCAGCAGCGCGCCCACGATGGGTGCCAGCCCGAACATCACCGACTTGACCAGCGCCTGGCTCGTCGCCCGGAGGTGGGACGGGCTCAGCTCATCGGCGATGATCACCGACGATACATAGACGAAGGCGAACGCGACTCCCGCCACGAGCTTGATGAGCGCCGCGGCGAACGGGTCCGACACGAAGGCCCAGGCCAGGAACATCGCCATGTACGTGGCGCAGCCCACGGCGAAAAGGGTCTTGTGGCTCACGCGCTTGGTCAGCAGGTGCATGTAGCCCATCGTCGGGATCTCGGTCAGGGCCTGAAACGACGCGGCCGCGCCGACCAAAAGCGCGCCGCCGCCGAGCACGTCGATCCGCAGCGTCAGGAAGTTCTGCGTCGCGGCCATCGCCGCGCCGAGCAGAAAGACGCTGGCCAGGAAGCCGAGCAGGGCGATCGGCAGCCGCTCCGGCCGGCGGGTCGTGGTCGGAGGAGGGATGGTCGCGGGCGCGGCTAGCGAGCGGCGCAGCGAGCGCCACGTCCACAGGCCGAACAGCGCCGCGAGCGGCGCGTACAGCCACGGCGCCAGCTGGACGCCGAGTACCTGGTACAGGGCGCCCGCCGCGACCACGGACACCGCCCAGCCGGCGCTCATCCGCAGGCGCATCCGCCCGTAGCGCGCGCGGCCAGTGCCTTCGAGCCGGCGCAGCGCCATCGGGTCGAGGAGCATGAACGGCGCCCGGGCCACCCACAGGGCCACGATCGCGACCGCCACCGCGTCGGTGCCGCGGGCGGCGGCGATGAGCAGCGCCACCACCGCCGCGGCCGCGCTCGAGCCGATGAGGATGCGCTCCGGGCGGACCGAGCGATCGGCGAGGTAGGACCAGCCGAGGCCCGCGATCAGGGATCCTGCCGCCGAGGCGGCGAGCACCACGCCGATCAGCGAAGGGTCGAAGCCGCGCCGGAAGAGGAAGAGGGGGACGAAGGTCAGGAGCGTTCCGTCGGCGATGCCGACCAGGGCATAGGACCAGTTCAGATCGGCGACCGCGCGGCGAAGGGGCATGGGCGGCCAATAGCGTGACAAATCACGCCCCTCAGCAATTGATTTGGATGAGCCCCCCTCCGGTCTGAGCCCGCTTCGCGCGGCTTCGGCCACCTCCCCGCACGGTGGGGAGGGTTTGCGAACCTGAGGCGCTGGCAGACCGCTGGCGGCCCAACGGATTTACTCATTGGTTGTCGTCAGAATGTCGTCGCATCCAGTACCATCCGTCGGATGGCCTCGGCGCTTCTGCCATATCTGAGCCTCGCGACCCAGCTCGCTTTCATCCTCCTGGCCCTCGGGACGCTGGCCGACTGGATCCGGCATCGCGACAGCCAGCGCGTGTTCCTCGTGCTCGCCCTTCTGGCCCTGACCGTTCTGGTGGTGATCACGCCGCTGGGCTCCCTGGTCCACCTGCCGGCGGCGGTGACGACCGACATCGCCCTGGTCGACTTCCTGCTCTCCGGCTATTTCCTTCTTCTGTTCCGGGATTCGCTCATCCCGCTCGGCTCCGGTCCGCGCCTGGTCATCACCGTCGCTCTCCTCGCGGTGGCGATCGTGGCGATGGCGGCGGGTCTGCCTTCAGGCTCGGCGAGCGTGAACAGCCCGTTCCAGGCGTTCGCGCTCGGCGCCGCGCTCGTGGCCTGGATCGCGTGCGTCGCCGAACCGATCTTCCGCCTCGGGGTCGCGTCGATCGGAAGGCCCGCGGTCGAAGGCTCTCGCCTGCGCGCGCTGAGCCTGGGTTACGCCGGGCTGGTGGGAGTGGTCATCGTGGCGGTGCTTGGCGGCTCGGCGATTCGGAGCCCGAACGCCGCCCTCGTGCTCGACGTGGTCGTCCTCGTGATCGTGCCCCTGCTCTACGCGAGCTTCTCACCGCCGACCTGGCTGCGCCGCATGTGGAGTCAGACCGAGGACGACGAGATCCGGCGAGCGCTGCACGACCTTCTGCTCTTCAGCCCCGACCGGGTCTCGCTCGCGCGCCGCGCCCTCGACTGGGCGGCCCGCCTGGTCGGTGGCGAGGCGGCGTTCATCGTCGACTCCGGCGGAACGATTCTCGCGAGCCGCGGCCTCACCGCTGAGGAGGCTGCAAAGATCGCGTCGGCGAAGACATCGCCGCGCTCGATGATCGTCGTCCCGCTCGAGCTGCAGGAGGGTCGCGGTTCGATGACCATCATGTCCGGACCGTTCACCCCGGTCTTCGGCGAATGGGAGCTCGGCCGCCTGCGCGGCTACGCCGTGAGCATCACGGCAGGACTGGACCGCGTGTCGCTGACCGAGCGCATCACCGCCCTCGAGAAGGCGAAGTCCGAGTTTCTCAACCTCGCCTCGCACGAGCTGCGTGGACCGATGACGGTTATCAAGGGTTACCTCACGATGCTGGCCGCGGGCACCCTCGGCGACATGCCGGCGAAGGCCGCGAGCGTGATGCCGGTGCTGATCGCGAAATCGGACGAGATCACCTCGCTGGTCGATCAGATGATCGAGGCGTCGCGGCTGGAGGACGGCCGCCTCGCGCTGAAGAAGGAGCGCAACGACATCGTCGAGCTCACCGGGATGGCGATCGACAATCTCGGCCCGATGATCTCCGACCACGAGCTCACCTTTGAGAAGCCGGCGCGGCCGGTGTGGGCCGAGGTGGATCCCGACCGCTTCCAGATCGTCATCCGCAACCTCGTCACCAACGCCGCCAAGTACTCGCGCCCGGGCACGCCGGTCACCGTCTGCGTGGTGCCGGATCACGAGGTCGCGCGGGTCAAGGTCATCGACGAGGGCATCGGCATCGCCGCCGAGGATCAGCCCAGGCTGTTCACGCGGTTCGGCCGCATCCAGAATCCGGAGACGATGCACGCCGCGGGCACCGGGCTCGGGCTGTGGCTGTCGCGAGAGATCGCTCGGATGCATGATGGGGATCTCACGCTGCAGTCGGAGGCCGGCAAAGGCAGCACGTTCACCCTGGAGATCCCCGTCGAACGCTGACACCGCAGACACCGCGACACCGGACGTTCGGTCGCGCTTCACTCCACCCAGGCCGCTCGACCTTCGCCTGACCCTGGCGATGACGGGCTACGGCCCGTGGCTGCGGCTGGGCGAGGGCGAGGCGTGGCGCGCCTGCCATACGCCCGAAGGTCCGGCGACCCTGCACCTGGTGCACCGGGAAGACGCCGTCGAAGTGGGCGCGTGGGGGCCTGGCGCGCGCTGGGCGGCGGAGCGTGCGCCGGTGCTGTGCGGTGACGGCGACGACGACTCGTCGTTCGCTCCAGGGCAGCGGGCGCTCGCCGACCTGCATCGCCGCCACCGCGGCCTCCGCATCCCGCGCACAGAGCTGGTCTTCGAGGCGCTGGTGCCGGCCGTGCTCGGGCAGAAGGTGACGACCGAGGAAGCGCACACGTCGTATCGCGACATGGTCTTCGCCCTGGGCTCGCGCGCACCGGGCCCGATGAACCTGTGGGTTCCACCACCGGCTTCAGTCCTCGCCGAGACGCCCTACTGGCGGTTCCACCGTTTCGGGATCGAGCGCCGCCGGGCGGACGTGATCATCCGCGCGGCGCGAAGCGCACGCCGGCTCGAGGAAACGGTGGGCATGGACCTCGCGAGCGCGCGACGCCGGCTCGAGGCGTTTCCCGGCGTCGGTCCGTGGACCTCGGCGAAGGTTGCGCTCGTCGCGCTCGGCGACGCCGACGCCGTGCCGGTCGGGGACTACCACCTGCCGCACATGGTGGGGTTCGCGTTCGATGGCACCGCGCGTTCGACCGATGAGCGCATGCTGCAGATCCTCGAGCAGTACCGCGGCCATCGCGCCCGCGTGCTGCGCCTGCTGATGCTGGCGGGGATGGCGGCGCCGCGGTTCGGGCCGCGCATGCCGCTGCGCGATGTTGCCGGGACTTAGCTCTAGAGCTTCGCCAGCTCTTCCTCGACCGCCTCAGCGATCTCGCGCATCCCCTTCGCGTCGAAGATGAGCCGCGCGCCGGCGGCCGCCAACAGCTCTGGCAGCCGCTTCGTTCCGCCCAACGCAAGCGCCTCGCGGTAGCGACGCACCGCCTCGCGTGGATCGCGCAGGCTGTTGCGCCACACCTGCAGGGCGCCGAGCTGGGCGATGCCGTACTCGATGTAGTAGAACGGGCTGCTGAAGAAGTGCGGCTGCTGGTACCAGCGCGCGACGCGCTCGCGGTCCAGACCGCTCCAATCGACCGTATCGACCTCGAAGCGCCCGCGCAGCTCGAGCCATTTCGCATCCCGTGCGTCGGCCTCGCGGCCGCGCGGGTCGGTGTAGATCCACTGCTGGAACGCATCCACCGAGGCGCAGTGCGGGAAGAAGAGGATCGTCCCTTCGAGGAGCTCGGCGCGCCAGCGCTTGGCGTCCTCGGCGCTGAAGTAGCCGCCGTCATCCGCGCCGACGAACGGCGACGCCAGCAGCTCCATGCTCATCGACGCGACCTCGGCCATCTCCGAGCCAGGATGCCGCTGGTAGATGAGCGGCAGCTTCACCGAGTCGAACGAATGGAACGCGTGGCCGGCCTCGTGCAGGAGGGTGCGCACGTCGCCGCCGATGCCGACGGCGTTCATGAAGATCAGCGGCATCTTGCGGAAGTGCAGAGTCGCCGAGTAGCCGCCCGGCGCCTTGCCCTTGCGGTTGGCCAGGTCGAGCAGCCCGGCGTCAGCCATCGCGAGCAGGTAGCCGCGATAGTCGGCGTCGACGCCGCCAAGGACCGTGGCCGTGCGGTTCACGAATTCGTCGACGTTCTCGAACGGCCGGAGGGCGGGAAGGCCGTCCGGGTCCACGTCGAGGTCCCACGGCCGCAGCCGGTCGAGCTTCATGCGGCTGCGCCGCCGGTCGCGCATCCGGGCGATGACCGGAAGCATCGCCTCCTCGACCGCGGCGTGGAAGCGCAGGCAGTCCTCCACCGTGTAGTCGAAGCGGTTCTTCTCCCGATGCGCGAAGTCGCGGTAGCTTTCGAAGCCGGCGTTGCGGGCGACCTGCTGGCGCAGCTCGAGCATCTGGTCGAAGAGCTCGGCCAACCGGTCGCGTGTGCGGAGGTACGGCTCGGCGCGCAGCTTGAACGCGCGCTCTCGCGTCGCGCGGTCGGGCGACTCGAGAAATGGAAGCAGCTGGGCCGGCGTCTTCTCTTGGCCGTCCCAATCGACGGTCAGCGCGCCGTTGGTCTTGGACCACTCGGTGAGCAGCCGCGACAGCTCGGCGAGCAGCGGCACGTTCTGCTCGCGAAACAGCTCGGCCTGGTTGCGGAACCGCTGCACCGTCGTCTCCAGGCCCTCGCGCACGTAGCCGAGCTCGACCAGCCTCGCCTGCAGCCTCGCGCGCTGTTCGTGCGCCCGCGGCCCGATCTGGGTTCCGAATCGCAGCTGCGCCGCCTCGCGCGCGGGGTCGGCGGTGTCGCAGGTGTACGCGAAGTTCGCGAGCGCCGCGGCCTCGCTGAGCATCGAGTCGAGCGCCGACCAATCGGCAAGCCACTCTTCGACGTTGTCCGTGCCCAGCGGGCGCTCGGCGAGCTCTTCGAAGTAGGGACGGATGTCGGCCCACGCGGCGTCCGCGAAAGCACCCGGCGACTCCGGCAGGCGCCTCGCGCTCAATCGGGGACGACGGTGTCGACCGCGCGCCAGCAGTACCAGGCCGCGACCGAACGGTACGGGCGGAACTTCTCGCCCTCGGCCTGGAGCACCCTCGGCGCGGGCAGGTCCTTCAGCCGGTGCACGACCGCCCACCCCTTGCGCACCCCGTAATCCTGCACCGGCCACACGTCGAGCCGGCGGAGCTGGAACATGAGAAACATCTCCGCCGTCCAGCGACCGATGCCGCGTACCTGCACCAGGCGCGCGACCAGCTCGTCGTCGGTCAGCGAATCGGCGTCGTGGAGCGGCACCGTGCCGTCGGCGACCTTCGCGGCGAGGTCCGTGATCGCCGCCTGCTTGGCGCCGCTGACGCCCGCCGAGCGCATGGTGCCATCGGTGAGC
>DATGEO010000060.1:0-3294 GCA_035310015.1 Candidatus Dormiibacterota bacterium
GAACGCGACCACGATGCTGCCCCAGAACCCGACGGTCCCGTTGACGTTGAAGAGCAACCCGAGCAGGTAGCCGCCGATCACGGCGCCGGCGATGCCGACCACGATGTCGGCGATGCATCCAAACCCACGGCCGGCAACGACGCGCGCCGCCACGGCTCCGGCGATGAGCCCGACCACGATCCACGAGAGCCACGATCCAGGCTCTGGAATCAGGTGACCGGCGAGCGGGATCGAGTTCATGGTCTGCCGAGCCAGCGGTCGATGATGTCGAACACCTCGTCCCGGCCGAGGTCGTTGAACGGCTCGTGATAGCGACCCTGCAGCAGGTGCAGCTCGCTCGTCTGAGCCGCACGGCGATGTAGCTCCTCGCTGCCGGAGGGATCGATGAGCTGGTCATCGGTTCCGGCGAGGATGAGGAACGGGACCTTGATCTCACCGGCCCGGCCGAGGACATCAAGTGTTGCGCCTTGCCACTCGGTGTACAGCCTGCTCGAGATCTTCGAATGCACCAGCGGGTCGGTGCGATAGGCCGTCACAACATCGGGGATGCGGGAGATGGTGCCCGCGTCGACCTCGTTGCTGAGCGCGAGGCGCGGCACGAACCTCGACGTCACGCTGCCGAGCGTCGTCTTCCACTGCGGCACCTTGACCTTGGCCCTGAGGGCGGGGCTGGACACGATGAAACGCTTCGCGTCGGGCACCTTGCCCGCCAGCACCGTCGAGAGCATCGCGGCCCCACCGAACGAGTGGCCGAGCGGAACGACCTCGCCACCCGTTTGGCGCCCGACCTCGGCCACGAACGCGCTGATGTCTTCCGTCCACTGCGTCCACGAGTCGACGTGGCCCCGCTGACCGGCGCTCTGGCCGTGGCCGCGGAGGTCGACCGCGAAGGTGCCGATCCCGCGCGTGGCCATCGCGACGGCGAAGTCCAGGTAGCGCCCGGCGTGCTCGCCGAGGCCGTGCACGACAGCCAGCGTGATCTTGGCGTCGGCCAGCGGCCAGGCGCGGTAGGCGAGGCGCGTGCCGTCGCGCGACGTCAGGAACCGAGTGGCGGTTCCGGCCTCAGTGGCCAAGGTGGCCGAAGCCCCGAAGTATCTTCAGCGCCTCCTGCTCGGCTTCCAGCAGCGTCGGCGCGTAGGCGCGGATTCCATAGAGTGCGTAGGCCCATTCGGGGTTGGGGGGGCCCTGCGAGTGGAGCCTGAAGGTCGGCGGGTAGAAGAAGATGCGCTCGCCGGCGACTTTCTTGATGACCGGTCGCTTGGCGAGCACGTCTTCCAGCGACAGCCCGGTCGGCAGCCGTCCTCTGACGAATTCGAGCCGCCGGAGCTTGGCGAGCGGGTGATCCTCGTCGCGCAAGAGCACGCGAATTCCGTACTCGGCGCTCAGGTCGCGTAGGAAGATCGTGACGATCAGCGCATCCGTTTCGTCGCCCGCCATCTTGACGAAGCCCGCGGCGATTGCCTCGCGGCCCTCGTCCTCGCGCACGTGCCGGAAGTACTCCATCTCGAAGAGGCCACGCGACTGTGGACTGGCAATCCACGGCGGCACGCAGCGCCAGCTTCGGGCAGCGGCGAGCGCGGCGAACTGCTCGTGGAGCCGTTCGAGACGGTGCTCCGGCAGACCGTACACGCGGTAGTGGAGAACTCGCGGCACTGCGCCGATAAGCCTACCGGTTCAACCCGCGGCCCTGGCCGGTTCGCGGGCGCGGGCCATGGCCGCTTCCTGCCACGGCGGCGCATGGATCTCGACCATCAGCCGGTCGCCGCCAGCGGCCAGGAGGAACTCGCCGCGGCGGGCCGTTTCGAGAAAGGCGCGCTGGCGGGAGCTGAGATGGAAGGTTCGCTGCAGCTTCGCCGCCTCGCCGGGGCGCTGCGAGCCGAAAAAGACGAGCGCCGGGTTCGTGGCCACGACGGCGCCGGCCTCCGAGCTCAGGAGATCGCCGGGGTTTTGAGTCGCGAACACGAGTGAGCCCTGGTACTTGCGAATCCGTCGCGCGAGCGCGACCACGAACCGGCGGATCGTCGGATCTTCGAACAGCAGGCCGAGCTCGTCGACGATGAGCATCCGGCGCCGGTCTTTGCGTTTGATCCGAGCCCACAGGGCCTCGGCGAGCAGGAAGTGAACGGGTGCGACCATCTCGTCGCGCAGCTCCCGCATCCCAAAGACCACGATCGGGGCTTCGAGGTCGATGTTGGTCGGGGCGCTGAACATCTGGCCGAGACTGCCCTGGACCCAGCGGCCGAGAATCGCGGATACCCGAGAGTCGGGCGGCAGCCGGTGGGCGACGTCGCGTAGGAGCGGCTGCTCGTCCTCTCTATATGCGGAGCGCACCGCGGCCTCCACGAGTGCGCGCTCCGGCTCGTCAAGGCCACCGCAAACTGTCGCGCAGAGATCTACCGCGTCCGCGGTGGCGGGTCCGACCCACGCCTCATCTCGACGCTCGTTGGGGCGCAGGTCGAGGACGTTGAGGGCGTGACCGGAGCCGAGCGCCAGCTGAACGTCGACGCCCCCAAGCTCGACGGCCAGGCGACCGTACTCGTGCTCGGGGTCGATGAGGTAGACCTGCACGCCGCGCCCAAGCGCGCCCATCGCCAGGGCCGAGAGGAGATATGTCTTGCCCGCGCCCGAATGTCCGAAGACTGCGATGTTGGCGTTCGAATAGCGTCGCTGGTCGTACGGGTCTACGACTACCGGGCATCCCGTTGCGCGGTTGCGCCCAACCACCCAGCCGCCCGGCTGGTAGAGTTCCGCGTCCAGCCATGGGATGAGCATGCCGAGCGAGCTGGTGTCGAGCACGCGCTTGCGGTCGAGACGATCCGGGCCGCCCGGCTGTGTGGCGACATGCCCGTCGAGCATCCTGAAGGTGCAGGGTTGCAGCACGCACAGCGCGGCCCGCGCTGCGGCGAGCACGCGGTCGGTGCCGCGATCGAGTGCCTCGCGGCTCACGGCTTTGAGCGTGAGATAGATCGACACGTGGAAGGCCTTTTCCTGGGATGCAGTCAAGCGCCGCTGCAGATCCTCGGCCGCCGGCAGCGCGCCCGCAAGCGCGGGATCGGTGGCGGCGCTGTTGTCCTGCAGGCGGGTCGCGCGCATCCCGACCAGCTGGCGCTGGAGGTAGTCGACGATCCACGCGGTGGGGAGCGGCGTCGCGTGCCAGGACAGAGTCAGACGGAGACCTGCGGGCAGCAGCCGAAAGAGCCATCCCGGCTCGAGCTCGAGCCCGGGAAGCCGCTCCACCGACCACGTACGAGTACAGCCGTCGTGGGTGAGCAGCTCATTCGCAAGCTCTTTGCC
>DATGEO010000061.1:0-10179 GCA_035310015.1 Candidatus Dormiibacterota bacterium
TGTCCATGCCGTGCTCCGTGGCGAGCTCGACCAGGACGTCGAGGGCTTCCACCGACTCACCGGGCGAGCGTCGAGGCCCGCCATACGCCTCGATCGCGTCCCAGAACCCGCCGGCACCCAGCCCCAGCTCGAAGCGCCCACAGCAGAGAATGTCGATCGACGCGGCGGCCTTGGCGAGCATCGGCGGCGAACCCGAGCTCGTCGGCGGCCACCGCGCTTTCGATCGCCCGCTGTGGCGCCGTCGCGTCGGGAATGACGAAGACGCCAAAGGTCAGCGGCTTTCCGTAGTCCAACGCGGATTCAGGCCCCGGCCGCACCGATGAGCAGGCCGATGCCGTAGGTGACGCCGCCGACGATGATTCCGGCCAGCGTCATCTCGAGGCCGGCCGACCACCACTTCCGCAGCGTGAACAGCGATTTCGACGCGCCCACCAGGAAGTGCGCGATGAGCGAGACCGCGAAGGCGACGATCACAGCGGCGGCGCCGTGCAGGAAGAAGAACGGGATCACCGGGACCATCGCGCCAACGAAGGTGCTGATTCCGGCCGCCGCGGCCGACTGCAGCGGGTCGCCGCCGGCCTCGCCTCCGCCCAGCTCTTCGGCGGCCTGCGCCTGCAGCATCGCTTCGGGGTTCTGGGCGACCCGCTCGGCGATCATGTTGGCCGTCGCCTCGTCGACACCTTTGAGCTGGTAGAAGAGCGACAGCTCTTCCTTCTCCTCCTCGGGGTTCTCTTCGATCTCGCGCCGCTCCCGGGCGACGTTCGCGGCCGCGACCTCGGCCTCCGAGCGCGACGCGAGATACGCGCCGGTGGCCATCGAGAGACCGGAAGCCACCGCGCCGGAAAGTCCGGCGGTGAGCACGAAGCTCGAGCCTCCGGTTGCGCCCGACACGCCCGCCACGATGCCGAAGACGGCGGCGAGGCCGTCGTTGGCGCCGTAGATGGCACCCGAGATCCAGCCGGCGCCGGTGCGATGCCACGTCTCGCGGCCGATGATGCGGTGCAGGCGCGCCTCCGCCCCCGAAGGCGCGGGCTTGTCGTGCTCGTGCGCGGCCTGCATCTTCTCCAGCGACCGCGAATGCCCCTGCTCGTCGACGCGAATCGCGGCCAGGACCGCGTCGGTCTCGGGATCGCCGGTCGTGCGGTGATAGCGGTCCTCGATCTCGCTCTGCTCGGCCGCCTCCATCCGCGCGATCACGGTCTCCACCGGCGCGACCTGCGCCTGCAGCCGCTGCCACAGGGAGAGCTTCACCGTGCCCGGGTCGGGCACCTGCACCCCGAGCTCGCGCAGGCGCTGCTCCACGCGCTCGCGATGCCGGCTTTCAGCATCGGCGATCTGGCGGATGATGTCCGCGCGCTGAGGGTCGCGCATGCGCTGGGCGAGGATCTCGTACTGGGCGCGCGCCTGCGCCTCGCCGCGCCAGGCCTCGAGCAGCCGGGCCTTCGCCTCAGCCGACGCGGCCGTTTCCGTCATGCGGCCTCGTGCGCCACGGCCTCGACGACCTGGGCCGCGGAATGGATCTCGTCGGTGTTCACCGTGTGCGGCATGTTCGGGTAGAGCTTGACCGTCGCATTCGCGCCCATGCGCTTGAGCACGTCGCCCGCCTCGACGACCCTCTCCTTCTTGATGTGCGGGTCGGCGTCGCTGCAGCCGATGAACGCCGGCGTGCCGGCGAACGAACCCGGATAGTCGCGCGGCGTGCCGTCGGGCCCGATGAGGCCGCCGCTGAACGCGATCAGGCCGCCGTAGCGCCGGGCGCGGCGCGCCGCGAACTCGAGCATGAGGCACGCGCCCTGCGAGAAGCCCAGCAGGATGAGGCGCTCGAGCGGCACGTGGGCGCTGACGGTCTCGGTGAGCTTTTCGAGCAGCTCGAGCGCAGACGAGAGGTAGGGCTCGTTGCTTGCGAACGGTGCCGTGAACGGGTTCGGATACCACGCGTGGCCCGCGGCCTCGGGCGCGAGATAGGCGAAGCCGGGATGCATGAGCTCCTGACCGACGGTCATGATGTCAGCCGCGCTAGCGCCGCGGCCGTGGACCAGGATCATCGCGGCACGGGCCTTCTCCAGCGGCTCGCCCGCGTGCAGGACCCGCTTCCCGTCGTGAGGACCAGGCATTGCATACAGTGTCCACGATGCCGGTGTTTCAGTACGCGAACCCTCCGGCGATCCACTGGGGGCCGGGCTCCGTCAAAGAGCTTCCCGGGCTGGTTGCGAGTCGTGTGGCGCTCGTCACGACGGAGTCCCTGACGGAAGTCCCGCTTCCCATCGCTCCGGTGCTACGGGCGAAGATCGGGCAGCACGCGCCGATGTCTCAGGTCGACGAGGCCACCGCCAGGGCGCGCGACGGGAAGGTCGACGGCGTCGTCAGCTTCGGCGGCGGCAGTCCGATCGACGCCGCGAAGATCGTGGCCCTGCGTCTTGGCGGCTTGCCGCACGTCGCCATTCCGACCACGCTGTCGGCCGCCGAGCTGGCGGCGGGCGCCGGCTTCACCGACGCCACCGGCACGAAACGCGGCATGCGTGAACCTGGCCTCCTGCCGAGGGCGGTGATCTATGACCCCGAGCTGACGCTCATGACCCCCATGGAGCTGTGGCTCTCGACCGGCATCCGCGCGCTCGACCACGCTGTGGAAGGAATCCTCGCCGGCGGCGAGCACCCCTTCAACGACGTGATGGCACGCGAAGCCATCCGCCGGCTCTTCAGGACGCTGCCGGAGGCAAAGGCGAAGCCCGACGACCTCGAGGTCCGGTCCCAGAACCAGCTGGCGGCCTGGTTCTCGTTCACGCTCCCCGACGCGTCCTCATCCGGGCTGAGCCACGTGATGGGCAAGCAGATCGGCGCCCGCCACGGCATCCCCCACGGCGTCACCTCCTGTCTGCTGCTGCCGCACGTCATGCGCTACCTCGGGCGCAAGCAGCCGCTGCCGGTGCCTGCCGATGACGTCTACGACCTCATCGCCGGCCTCGGCCTTCCCCAGCACATCTCCGCCTTCGGCATCGGCGAACCGGAGCTGCGGCGGGCGGCCGAGGAGCTGGCGGGCAAGTACCCCTCCGGAGACCTGCTGCAGATCTATACAGCCGCGTTATAAGCTTCCGAGATCCGAAGACTCCGTCCCTCTCGCGTCGCAGCCACGGTCCTCGGCCTAGCGATCGCCGCCCTAGTCGTCGTGGTCAGCCATCCCGACCGCATCTGGGCGTCGCTGCAGAACGTCGACCCGATGCCGCTGCTGCTCGCCCTGGTCCTGAACCTCCCCATCGTCGCCCTTCGCGCCTACCGCGCCCAGGTCATCCTCGACCACCTCGACCACCATGTCTCGATGCGCTCGATGCTGCCGATCCAGCTCGTCGGGCAGACCTCGAGCAGCCTCACGCCCGCCGCCAGCGGTGACTACGTGCGTGCCTACCTGTGGCGGCAGAGCAGCCAGGTGCCGCTGCGCGTCGGCGCCGCGGTGGTCACCTTCGAGCGGCTGTACAGCCTGTTCCTGCTGGTCGCCGTGTCGGTGCTGCTCATCCTGCTGCCACGCCACGGCTTGATCGGCTGGGCCGCCGTCGTGGCCGGCCTCGCGCTCGCGACGTTCGCCCCGCTGCTGTTCGAGATGCTGCCGCCGACGTTCGAGCGATGGGCGATGGCCAGGGTCGCGCGCGGCCGCCTGCTCGGCCGCTTCGCCCAGGGCGCGCAGGTGATGCTGGAGCAGTTCCGCGCGCTGATGCGCGCGCCGGTGCTGCTGGCGTGGACATCGGCCATCACGATCGTGATCTTCATCGCGGGCGGCGCGCAGATCTGGCTCGTCCTCGATTCGCTGGGACACCTCGTCCCGATCACCCAGGCGGTCGCGGCCTCGACCACCTCGCAGGTCGCGGGCATCATCTCGACGCTGCCGTTCGGCATCGGCTCGCAGGACGCGATCCTCGTGACCGTTTTCGCCGGTTACGGCGTGACCGTGAGCCTGGCGGCGACGGTCGCGGTGCTGCTGCGCGCGGTCAGCACGCTGCCCCAGGGGCTCGCCGGGCTCGCCGGCTACCTGCTGGTCGAGAAGCCGGAATCCAGGCCGGCGATGGAGATCGAATGAAGAGATTTGCGGTCACGGGCGGTGCGGGTTTCATCGGCTCGCACACCGTCGACCGGCTGCTGGCGGCCGGCCACAAGGTGCTGGTCATCGACGACCATACGCACGCCTGTCCCGAGCCGCCCGACACCCAGACGCTGAACGCCGACTGCGGATCGGAGGACGCGGCGCGGGCGCTCGCGGACTTCAGGCCCGACGCGGTGCTGCACCTCGCGTCGAAGGGCGGAGTGCAGGTCGCGGCGCGCGATCCAGGCGCGCACGTCAAGGTGAGCCTCGCCAGCACCATCGGGCTGTACGACGCGGCCATTCGCGCCGGAGCCAGGCGCATCGTGACCGCGTCCTCGGGTGGAACGATCTACGGCGACGCCAAAAAGCTGCCCGCGCGCGAGACGTTCCCGGCGGCTCCCCTGTCCGCCTACGGCGCGGCCAAGCGCTCGGAGGAGGTCTACCTCGCGGCGCTCGGCCGCAGGCATGGCGTTTCGACCCTCGCCCTGCGTTACGGCAATGTGTACGGACCGCGGCAGGACGGCACCGGCGAGGCGGGCGTCGTCGCCATCACGTGCACGCGGCTGCTTGCCGGCCAGGCACCGCGCGTGTTCGGCGACGGCATGCAGACGCGCGACTTCGTGTTCGTGGGCGATGTCGCCGACGCCAACGTCGCCGCGCTGGCCAGCAGGCGGGCGGGTGAGCTCAACGTCGGGACGGGACGCGAGACGAGCGTGGCCGACCTGATCGCCATCCTCGTCGCCAGCTCGGGGCGCGAGGCCGCGGTCGAGATCGCTCCGGCCAAGGAGTACGAGGTGCGAAGGGTTTGCCTCGACCCTGGTCGCGCGCGGATCTGGTTAGACTGGCGCCCGCGCGTGGACGTCCAGCAAGGGCTGGAGCAGACCTGGGAGTGGTTCGCGGCGCGGCCGGCCGAGGCCCCCCGGATTACGCAATGATTAACTGAAAGGTGAGGCTCGAATGCGAATAATCGTCCTGGGCGCCGACGGATATCTCGGCTGGCCTACGTCTCTGCATCTGTCGGCGCGCGGCCACGAGATCATCGCCGCCGACAACCTCATCCGCCGCCGCTGGGACACGCTTTGTGGCACCGAGAGCCTGGTCCCCATCGCGAGCATGCCGCGACGCGTCGCGCGCTGGAAGGCGGTGAGCGGCCGCGACATCAAGTGGGAGAAGCTCGACCTCACCTCCCTTCCGGACACGACCGCGCTCATCGCGCAGTACCGCCCGGACGCCGTCGTGCACTTCGCCGAGCAGCGCAGCGCGCCTTACTCGATGATCAGCGGCCCGCACGCGGTCGAGACCCAGGTGAACAACGTGGTCGGCACGCTGAACCTCCTGTTCGCGCTGCGCGAGTCGGCTCCCGACGCCCACCTGGTCAAGCTCGGGACCATGGGCGAGTACGGCACGCCCAACATCGACATCGAAGAGGGCTTCATCGACATCGAGCACAACGGGCGCAAGGACCGGCTGCCGTTCCCGAAGCAGCCGGGCAGCTTCTACCACCTGTCCAAGGTCCACGACAGCCACAACATCATGTTCACGTGCCGCGTCTGGGGCCTCCGGGCCACGGACCTGAACCAGGGCGTGGTCTACGGCACCGGCACCTCCGAGAGCGACATGCACGCGGAGCTGCGCACGCGGTTCGACTACGACGACGTCTGGGGCACGGTGCTGAATCGTTTCTGCTCGCAGGCCGCCATCGGTTACCCGCTCACGGTCTACGGCCAGGGCGGTCAGACCCGCGGCTTCCTCGACATCCGCGACACGGTGCGCTGCATCGAGCTCGCGTGCGAGAACGCGCCCGAGCGCGGCGAGTACCGGGTGTTCAACCAGTTCACCGAGCAGTTCAGCGTGCTCGAGCTGGCCGAGCGGGTCAGGGCCGCCCGCGCGCATCACGGCCTGGAGACGACCATCAACCACATCCCCAACCCGCGCACCGAGCTGGAGGCGCACTACTACAACGCCAAGCACCAGCGCCTGGTCGACCTGGGCCTCGTCGCGCACCGGCTCGAGGACTCGCTCATCGACCGCGTGATCGGGCTCGTCGAGCGCCACAAGAAGCGCATCCGGCCCGAGCTGTTCCAGCCGCGCGTGGACTGGAGGCGCGGCGGCAAGGGCGACTTCGGCAAGCCGTCGGAGAAGCGGCGCCGCGTGGCGGTCGCGCCGGCGACGCGCTAGGCGGGCTGGCGGGCGCTACTTCCGGAAGCGGATCTGGACCAGCTCCTTCATCGCTCGGAGGATCGGGATCAGCCGTCCGCCCGACCGCCGGCCCATCGTTCGCGGATGGTGGGGAATGCCGACCTGCGCGTAGCGTCCGCCCTTGAGGCCCACCTTCCAGTACATCTCCGCGTTGATCAGCGCGCTGCGTGACTGGAGATCGAAGCTTCGCAGCATGTCGCCGCGGATGATCTTCAGCGCGCAGTTGACGTCCTTGATCGGGATGCGAAACGTCCAGAGCACCAGCCGGTTGAACGTGCCGCTGATGACGGAGCGGAAGGCCGGGTCTTCACGGCTCAGACGCCAGCCGCCGACCATGTCGTTGTCCTTCAGCAGGGGCACGAGGAGCGCCAGGTCGGCGACGTCGAGCTGGCCGTCGGCGTCGGTGAATGCGACGTAATCGAGGTCGGCGGCGCGCAGGCCATCGCCCACGGCCGCGCCATAGCCAGACTTGTGCTCGTGCCTGACGACTTTCAGCCGCATGCCGAGCTCGGCCGCGATCGACCTCGCTACGTCGCCCGTGCCATCGGTCGAGCCGTCGTCGACGATGATCACGTCGAACTTCTCGGCGAGGGTGGGAAGCACCTGGTTGACGTGAGGAAGCAGCCAGCGGAGGTTTTCGCTCTCGTTGTGGGCCGGCATCACGAGGCTCAGGCTCGAGAGGCGATCCTGCGGTGTTGACAAGCGACAGCAATCCTAAAGAACCGGCTGCACCGCGCGCTCCGCGGACGGCGCGGCTCGCTTCGCTGCTGCTCACGGTCGTCGCGGCGAGCGGTTACTCGGCGATCTCGCTCTACCGCCACGACCACTTCGCGAGCAACGCGTTCGACCTCGCCGTGCAGGACCAGACCGTCTGGGGGTACAGCCGCTTCGAGTTCATCTACAACACCGTGCTCGGCATCCCCAACCTGCTCGGCGACCACTTCCATCCCATCCTCATGGTCCTCGCGCCGTTCATGTGGCTGTGGAACTCGGCGAGCGTGCTGCTCGTCGCGCAGGCGGTGCTGCTCGCGCTGGCCGGGCTGCCGATCTACTTCTGGGGCGAGCGCATGCTCGGGGCGCTCGGCGGCCTCGCGTTCCAGGCCGCGTACCTCTGCTTCTGGGGCGTGCTGGCCGGCGTCGTCTACGACTTCCACCACGTTGCTTTCGCGGTGCCCGCGATCTCGCTCGCGCTGTACGCCGCGCTCACGCGCAACAACTGGCTGCTGGTGCCCGCGCTCGTCGTGGCGATGCTCACGCGCGAGGACGTCGCGCTGACGCTGATCGCGCTCGGCGTCTACATCCTCATCGTCCAGCGGCGGTGGATCGTCGGCGCGGCGATCACGGTCGCCAACATCGCGTGGTTCGCGCTGCTGCTCGGCGTGGTCATTCCCGCCCTTGGAGGCGGCGTCTCGTACCGGCACTGGACGTACGACGCGCTGGGCAGCGGGCCGCTGAGCGCGTTGAGCTACGTGCTGCATCACCCGCTCGCGAGCCTGCAGCTGCTGTTCCAGCCCGCGACGAAGGCGCGTGTGTGGATCGGTTCGTTCGCGGCGTTCGCGCTGCTGCCGCTCGTGTCGCCACTGCTCATCGTCGCGCTGCCGTCGTTTCTCGAGCGCTTCTGGTCGTCGTCGCCGAATTTCTGGTCCTTTCACTTTCAGTACTCGATGCTGCCCGCGCCGATCCTCACCTTTGCCGCGATCGACACGAGCGCGCGGATCAAGACCGCGTTCGGCGGGCGGCTCGCGATCGCCGGAACGAGACTGCTGCCCGCCGCGGCGCTCGCCGCGAGCGTGGTGGTGACGGCGGCGGTCAACCCGCTGGCGGAGCTGACGACCTACCTGCCCGCCTCACGGGCGGCGGAGATCCAGTCGTGCCTCGACACCATCCCCGCGGACGCGAGCGTGACCGCGTCGAACGCGCTAGTCCCCCACCTCTCGCACCGCGCGGTCATCTACGAGATCGACCTCAACTCCGATGCCGACTACATCGCCGTCGACCCTTCGACGTACGGCAACTTCTATCCCGGCGAGGAGGACAAGCTGCGCAACCAGGTCCGCGGGGCTCTCGCGGCGGGCTATGGCGTGGTGTGCGCGAAGGGCACGACGCTCGTGCTGGCGCGGATCGACTCCACCCTGCAGCTCACACCCGAGCTGCAGAGCTGGCTGGCCGGCAAGTGCAGCGGACGGACCTGCCTGCAGCCGTAGCTACGAGCCGGGCGCCGTCAGGCTCGGCGTCCCGCCGGTCGTCACCTCGAGGTCGAGCCACATGCCGCTGGCCTCGCTGCCGCCGACCAGCGACGCGATGCGGTAGCTGCCCGGCGTCTCCGGCGTGAAGGTGAAGCTGGCAGAGGTGCCGGGGTCGAGCCCCACCTGGGGGTTCGGCGTCGACCAGCTCGGGTCGATCGGCGCCTTGTCGCCGCGCCCGTTGACGACGGCGCAGGAGTTCGGCACGGTGCCGCGGTTCTCGCACTGCACCGTGATGGTCCAGCCGGAGGGCACCTTCAGCACCAGCGCTCCGCTCGCGTAGCCGTCGTAGTTGAACTGGAAGTCGGTCGCGGGATAGCCGGCGATGAGCGTGACGATCGCCTGCTGCGCCCCGGCGTTCACCTGGATGTACTTCGCCGGATCAGGCGGCGTGCCCGTGCCGCTGCCCTGCAGCGGATCGCAGGCGGACAGGGCGAAAATGGCGAGCGTGAGCCAGACGCCCAAGCCTCCGCCTCCGCGAATCCTCTTGTGGTGGGAGGCGCTCGAAGTCTGGAAGCAGATAGCGATCTCCTTCCCCGTCTTCGCGGTGCTCACATTCCTGATCAACATCGGTCCGTTCAGTCAACCGATTCTGCGCTCCGTGTTCTACGGCTTGTTCGAGGGCGGCGTGCTGGCAGGCCTGATGGCCGTCGCCACACGCACCGAGCGGGACAAGCGTTAGGCGAGCAGACGCTCGCGATCAGGCGATCGCGAAGTCGACCTCGACGGTGACCATGACGTCGAGCTGGCCGACCAGGCACCTGCGTGTCGGCGGGCCGGCGCCGCGGCGTAGCTGAGCGGGTTGGAGCGGCCGCCGGTCGTGTAGTCGGTCACGCTGAGCATCAGCCTGTTCGCCTGCGTGGCGAGGTCCCTCCGCGCCGCAGCCGGTGACGGAGAGCATCGTGGCGAAGGCGCCGACGGCGAGGCCTGGCGCAGCGCTGGGGACATGTGGCGACCTCCCTGTGTTTTGGCCAACGACCCTCAGGCCGCGGGTAACGAGCGCGCCGCGCGACGGGGCACAATTGCCGGAGGCGCCGGCGTAGCTCAATTGGCAGAGCAGCTGTTTTGTAAACAGCAGGTTACGGGTTCGATTCCTGTCGCCGGCTCCAGTTCGCTGTGTGCAAGTTCGGCTGACGAGTCCCAAAAGGCCGTCGGCTGATGTGTCGCAGAACTTCGGGTGATGCGTCACAGCTACTTCGGCTGATTTGTCACGCTCCCGCGCATGAGGGAGATGAGCGTGACTGAGCAAAGGTACAAAGCGGTCCAGGGAGTGCTGGCTGACGGTCGGACGGTAGGCGAGGTGGCCAGCCAATGGGAGGTCTCGCGGCGCACGCTGCACCGCTGGCCGGCGCGCTACGAGAGTGGCGGCCTGGAGGGCTTGGGCGACGGTTCGTCCTCGCCGGCGGGCGGCGATGAGCCGCGTGATCCGGCTGGCGCCGCTTAGCTGCTCGCGTCCCTTCGGACGACCCGCGGCCCGCTGAAGCCCTGGTCCTCCGGTCGCGGCGGCCCCCACGTCGAGATCGCGCCGATCGTGACGCCTTCGGCGTCCTTCATAAGCGCGAACCTGCCCCGATGGATGACCACCGACCCGTCCGCGTGCACGATGGGATCGGCGAACACGATTCCGTCGTAGCGCGACACGCCGGTGGCCACGGCCGCATGAAA
>DATGEO010000062.1:0-13219 GCA_035310015.1 Candidatus Dormiibacterota bacterium
CGAAGGGGCGGCCGAGAAAAGCCCCGCGAACGCCTTCGGCTTGAGCGCGTCGCTGAGGATGGCGAAGGCGACCACGAGGCAGCCCCCGGCGATGGCCTTGACGGCGATCGGAAGGAGCTCTTTTACGATGCTTTTCGCTCCTGCTCGCCCTCCTCGCCCTGCTCGTCCCGCCGGCGCAGCATCCGGGCGCTCCTGGAGATGTTGTCGGCGGCAGCCGCCACGTCCATGTCGTGGCCTTCGGCCGCGGCCTTCAGGTCATCCATCGTGATGTCGGTCGGCTTGTGCCGCTCGTTGTACTCGCCGCACCCGCAGTTCAAGCACATTTCACCTCTCCTTCGACAGGGCTTTCCTACTGGGGAGAACGGCGCCAGGATGCCGACTAACCGACGAAGCGATGTTTAGCTCCGCCTACACCATTTGTACGGTGACAGCGCCAACGGCCTGCCCATACTGAGGGGACTCGGGCATCCGGGTCTGGAGGCAGGGTCATGGGAATAGTGGAGCTGCCCGTCTGGCGGTTGTCGGAAGCGCCGTCCGGTCGCGTTGCCCTGCGCAAAGGCGTGGCGAGGCCCGTGGCGTCCGCGCTCCGGGTCGTCAAGAACGAGTCGGTCCCGATGTTCTGCGACCGCTGTGCCGCGCCCATCGAGTTCGGCGTCGTGACCAACGGCGCCGGGACCTACTGCAGCGTCGAGTGCTCGCTCGGAGGCAGCTCGGCCTAAGAGCCAGTCCGGAAGGTTCTAGCCGGACCTTCGACACGCAGGCCGCCGATCTGCGGGTTGAGCTCCTTTGCTACTCGCTCACCAATCCTGGGATGCCGAATCTCCCGGCGAGGCCCTTCGGACGATCTTCTAGGTGAGTCCTGCCAACGGCGGTCATGGCCCGCATCGCACGATCGGGCTTTAGCTCAGGATCGCGGCATGCCCGGTGTGAAGAAGAAAGGGTCTGGCGTCCGCCGCACACGGAAGTAAACCAGCGGAACCTTGACGTCATCGTCGATGGTTCCCTGTACGTAGCCCTCACCCTCACGATCGACTGGAAACCCGAGGTTGGCGAGGATATTGGCATAGAGCCGAGTTTCGCCAGGCGTGGCCTTCATTGCGAGCGGTTGGGTCGAGGCTGGAAGGACATCGCGTCCTTCAAAGCTCACCTTGAGGGTGAACTTATGAAGCCGGGCGGCCTCTTCTACATCCATCTCCACTCTGAGTACAAGGGTCAGTGAGATCGGCGTGGGAATTGCGGTTGTCAGGAATTCGTTGATGCCCCCCCGCCAAATCATGAAAGTGCCGTCCGGCATGGCAATGGCGCGTTCAGCGAGGAAGGCCGCGCGGAGCTGCACCGTCAGAGAGCCTCCGGGTCGATGTGGGCTTGTCGCCAGATAGCCCTGATCATCCAGGTTGGGAGATCGCCAGCATGTCTAGGCACTGGCACCGGTCGTGGCAGACCCTCCCGCCAATACAGATCGTGATTGGCACCGGGCCGCGCAAGACGAAGTCCGTGTTCCTCAAGGATCCGTATCACTTGTCCGCGGCGCACGAATGAAGAGGCGAGCGGCGCGACGAACTAGATGCGGATGTGCCGGTGATACTGGGGGCCCTGATGGCTGATCAGGTAGTCGCGCAGGTCATCATCGGGCGTAGGCGTTTCAGGAAACGGCAACCCTTGTTCGCGGTTGAAGGTGTACGCGCTCCTCAGCGCCTCGACCATGTTGGTCAACGCTTGCTCTGGGCTGTCGCCAATCGACGACACGTCGTACTGCGGACACAGCGCCATCCACCGCCCGTCGTCGACAGCTACGGCGATGCTATCGATATCCAGTCCAATCTCCTGCCCTTGGGCTGTCTCGGGTGGGGCAAGGTCCAGCCATGAGGCAACGGCCATACTCTCAGAGTCCTCCTGCCGATATAACGCACGACGGGGTGGCCCGGTTGCGGCCACCTATGTACCACACGTTACAGGGCTTCCGAGCGCGAGATGGACTGACTGGCCCCAAGAGCCGATCGCTCCGATTCAGTAACCTCAGCCAGTCGAGCGCGTCTAGAGCTTTCCGAAGGGCAGCAGCTCGAGCTGCTCGAAACGGTCCTGCACGGCCTTGCGGAGGTCGGCGGACAGAAGACGCAGGCGCTCGTTCGCGTTGCGGTCGTCGAGCGCGAGCGAGCGCACATGGCGCAGCGCGTTCTGCATCGCGTATAGGCCGGAGGCCTCGTCCGTCGCCAGGCGCGCCGCGGCCTGGCGCAGTTGGCGCGCGACGTCGTCCTCTCCGTGCGCGCGCAGCCAGGTCGCGAGTCGCGTCGAGGAGACGACCACCCGCTGCGTCTTGGGGTGCAGTCCGGCCGGCACCGGCTCGCGCTGCCGCGCGGCGAACGGACCGGGGAGGCGCGCGCCGGGCCTGGGCATAGACCGGAGCTTTCTGAGGATGGACGTGGCATGCGGTCCGAGCATGACGAGGACGCCGGCGGCGACGAGGATGGTGGCTACGACGGCGACCAGCGCGTCCAGCAGCATCACGTCCTAGGTTACGCTGACCAGGGCATGGCGGCGACGAGGTCGAAGCCGGTGGCTGTCGTCACGGGGGCTTCATCGGGAATCGGCGCAGCGACCGCGGTGGCGCTCGCCGGTCGCGGCTACCAGGTCGTCGCCGGCGCCCGGCGTGTCGACCGCATGCGCAAAGTGGTCGGCGAGTCCGGCGTGGCAATGGCGCTCGACGTCACCGACAGGAAGAGCGTCGAGGCTTTCATCGCCGAGGTCGGCAGGAGATTCCGCCACGTCGACGTGCTCGTGAACAACGCGGGCGGTGCTCTCGGCCTCACGCCGGTTGCGGACGCGAACGACGACGACTGGACGACGATGTGGAAGACCAACGTGCTCGGTCTCATGTACGTGACCCGTGCCTGCCTGCCGCTGCTTCGCAAGGCGCGCCACGGCCACATCGTCAATCTGGGATCGATCGCGGGCTTCGAGACATATAAAGGAGGAGCGGGCTACACCGCCGTCAAGCACGCGGTGCGCGCCATCTCGCGCACGCTGCGACTCGAGCTGAACGGCGAGCCGATTCGCGTCACCGAGGTCGCGCCCGGGCTGGTCGAGACCGAGTTCAGCATCGTGCGCTTTCACGGCGACAAGACCGCCGCCCGGAACGTGTACGCCGGCCTCAAGCCGCTGACGGCCGCGGACATCGCCGACTGCATCGTGTTCGCGGTCACGCGCCCGCCGCACGTCGACATCGACGAGATCGTCATCCGGCCCGTGGCGCAGGCCACGAGCCACCAGGTCGCCCGTAAGACGTGAGTCTCTTCACCAACCTGGGCGCGGGCAGCTACTCGCCGGTCGAGCGCGCTCGCAAGATCGCGGGCAACTTCTGGCGCAAGGTGTCGCGGCGGTCCGGCTGCTGCGGGAACTACGGCGAGCCCGGCTGTTGAATGACGGCCGCCGAGGCCCGTGCGGCCGGCCTGATCAAGTAGCGCTCGAGATAGGGCCTTTCATTCGTAATAGTTGCCCTGGTACTCGATCCAGCCCGGGTCCGGGCACCCGCTCGAGGTCGCGGCGTGGGTGCAGTGCACGCCGTAGCGCGGCCCCGGATCGATGTACAGCTGGCCGTGGATGATCAGCTGCGCGCCCACGTGAGCCGGCACCGGCGGGGCGAGGCTGGTGTTGTGGTCGACCTCGAGCTGGTCGCCGCTCGGGTCCCGGACCTCGAACCGCTCATGGCCGCCCGACTCCGCCGGCTCGGTGAGGATCGTCGCGTCGAACGTCACCTCGGCGCCGCTCGTGCCGCTGACGATGTCCTGGTGCAGCCCCTGGTCGTCGGGCTGGTCGCGTTCTCCGCAGCTCGCCAGCGCGAGGAGCCCGACGAGAGCAACGGCCCCGATGCTCGCAAGCTTCACAACGCCAGCGCTTCCTCCAGCGAGATCTTGCCCTCGTAGAGAGAACGGCCGAGGATCACGGCCGCGACGTCGGCCTCGCGCACGAGCCGCACGTCCTCGAGCGAGGAGATCCCGCCCGAGTACTGGACCGGCAGCTTGCTGATCGACCGCACCCGCGCGAGGGCTTCGAGGTCCGGGCCGGACAGGGTCCCGTCACGGTCCGTCGCCGTGAGCACCAGGCCCGCGAGCGGAAGTTCGTTCCAGCGGCTGACCAGCTCCTCGACCTCGGTCGACTCGATCTCGACCCACCCGCTGACCGCAGGCTTGCCGTCGCGGATGTCGAGCGCCGCCATCACCTGGCCCGCGTGCCGCTCCGCGCACCGCGCCAGCAGCGCCGGCTCGCGGACGGCGGCGGTGCCCATGACCACCGCGGTCGCCCCGGCCAGCAGCCACGCCGTCACCTGCTCCTCCGAGCGGATGCCGCCCGCGACCTGCACGGTGAGCCCGCTCGCCGCGATCACGGCCTGGATCACCGAGCGGTTGTCGCCCGTGGAGCGCGCGGCGTCCAGGTCGACGACGTGCACGCGCTGGGCGCCCGCGCGCTCGAAGTCGAGGCTCATCGCCGCCGGGTCGTCGGAATAGGCCGTGGCCTGCTTGAAGTCTCCCTGCCAGAGTCGGACGCAGCGTCCGCCGAGGATGTCGATGGCGGGGATCACGAGCATGGAGAGATATGTTGAGCCGGAGGGCCCCTCCCGGCGCCCCTTAGCGGTAGTTCGTGAACTGCAGCGGGACAGGGATGTCCTCGGCCTCCCGCAGCGCCTTGATCACGAGCTGCAGCGTGTCCTTGTCCTTGCCGACCACGCGAAGCTGGTCGCCCTGGATGCGCACCTGCACCTTGGGGCTCACGTTCTGGATCCGCTTGCGCAGGTCGCGCGCGATGTCGTCGGTGATACCCGCGTTGAGCTGGACCTCGATCTGGCCGCGGCCCTTGCCGATGGTCTTGGGGTCGCCCGCCTTGAACAGCTTCGGCGACAGCTGCCGCCGCGCCGCCTTCTCGCGCAGCACCTGCAGGGCAGCGCGGGCGCGCTCCTCGCTTCCGGACTCGATCACGATGACGCTGTCGCGGCGGTCGTAGACCGTCTGCGTGTCCTTGAAGTCGAATCGGGTGCTGACCTCGCGGCGCGCCTGGTCCAGCGCGTTGGTCAGCTCGGCCGAGTCGAACTCGGATACGACGTCAAACGAGAACTCAGCCATTGCTCTGGGACAGGATCGCGTTCAGTCCCACGGCGAACGCGATGATCGCGAGCACCACGCCGACGATGGAGCTGATCGTCAGCAGCGCGCCGATGCCGGCGCTGCCTTCGTCGAGCGGCTCCACCGGCGGCCGGTCGTACGGGTCCGGCCCGTAGTCCAGGTCGTCGAGACCGGCGGCACGCGCCTTGTCCACGAGCTCGTCGAGCACGGGCGTGCCGCCGGGAGGCAGCGGCTTCGTCTTCAGGTCGGCAACGGCGGACTTGAGGTTGTCGCGCGTCCTGCCGAGCTCGGCGACGACCAGGTCGAGCGTGTCCCTGGCGGCGGGAGTCGGGTGCTCGCGGCGCAGGTCCGCGATCAGGTCGTACAGCGTCATTCGGGCTCGATCATTACAGAAGACGGCCGCACCGTGCAGGTAGTTCGTCCCGGCCTACACTTCTAGGTACGGAGATGGGAGTGGACGCGCGGGCGAAGGCCGCCTCGGGAAAGGCGGAGACGCACCCGAACACGTGGGTCTACCACGATGGCGAGTTCGGCCGCTATCACGACATCAAGCTCGGCCTCATGACCCACGCTCTCCACTACGGCACCGGCTGCTTCGAAGGCATCCGCGCGTACTGGAACGCCAAGCAGGGGCAGCTCCACCTGCTCCACCCGGCGGCGCACTACGACCGGATGCGCCACTCGGCGAACGTCCTGCGCATGCAACTGCCGCACCCGACCGAAGAGCTCGTCGACATCACGGTCGAGGTGCTGCGGCGAAACGGCTTCAAGGCCGACACCTACGTGCGGCCGCTGCTGTACGCGTCGAGCGAGGACATCGGCGTGCGCCTGCACAACCTGAAGCACAGCTTCACCATCTACGCGATCCCGTTCGGCAACTACGTCGAGGTCGAGTCGGGGATTCGCTGCATGGTCAGCACCTGGCGCCGCGTCTCCGATCAGTCGCTGCCCGCGCGCGCGAAGATCACCGGCGCCTACGCGAACTCCGCCCTGGCCAAGTCCGAAGCGGTCGAGTCCGGCTTCGACGAAGCCATCGTGCTCACCATCGACGGCCATGTCTCGGAAGGCTCCGCCGAAAACCTCTTCATGTACAAGGACGGCGTGTTCGTCACGCCGCCGGTCACCGACGACATCCTCGAAGGGGTGACGCGGAAGCTGCTCATGGGCATGATCCGCGAGGAGCTCGGCAAGGAGATCGTCGAGCGAAGCATCGACCGCACCGAGCTGTACACATGCGAGGAGCTCCTGCTGTGCGGCACCGGCGCACAGATCTCGCCCGTGATCGAGATCGACCACCGGCCGGTCGGAGACGGCCGCGTCGGTGAGTTCACGCAGGAGCTGCAGAGCATCTACTTCACGGCGGTGAGGGGCGAGTCTCCGAAGCACAAAGACTGGACGATCCCGATCTATTAGCACGGGGAAGGCAGGCCTCCCCCGTGGAGCCCCACCATGGCGCACATTGCTGGTGGCATGAGGACCAGGTTGGATGACGGCCGGAATGAATCCGGCCTGAGCGCGGCGTGAAGATCGTCGCCGCGCCCAACTCGTTCAAGGGCAGCCTGTCGGCGACGCAGGCCGCCAAGGCCATCGCCCTCGGTGTGCGCCAGGTTCTTCCCGAAGCGCAGGTGATCGAGGTGCCGGTCGCCGACGGCGGCGACGGCACGGTAGAGGCGCTGGTCGGCGCCAATCAGGGGACGTTTGGGTGGGCCAACGTCGAGGGCCCGCTCGGGGACCCCGTGGTCGCGGCCTACGGCCTGATCGACGGCGGCCGCACGGGCGTGGTCGAGCTCGCGTCCGCCAGCGGGTTCGAGCTGATCACCGCCGCGCGCCGCGACCCGCTCGTCACCTCCACCTATGGCTTCGGCCAGCTGCTGGATGCGGCGCGCAGGGCCGGGGCGGGGGCGTTGATCGCCGGCATCGGCGGGTCCGCGACCAACGACGGCGGCACGGGCATGGCACAGGCTCTCGGCTACCGCTTCCTCGACGCGCGCGGCCGCGAGCTGCCCCGAGGGGGCGCGGCACTGCTGCAGCTCGACCGCATCGACCCTCGCGATCACGATCCGGGCTGGCGCTCGGTGAAGGTGCGGGTTGCCTGCGACGTCACCAACCCGCTGACCGGGCCCTTGGGCGCCAGCTACGTGTACGGGCCGCAGAAGGGCGCCGGCGAGCAGGCGGTAGAGCTGCTCGACCGGGCGCTCGAGCGCCTGGCGGAGGTGATCAAGCGCGACCTCGGCAGGGACGTCCGCGACCTCCCGGGCGCGGGGGCGGCGGGCGGCACCGGCGCGGGGCTCGTGGCATTTCTCGACGCCGAGCTCGTGCCCGGGGCGCCGCTGATCGTGGCCGCCGCCGGCTTCGACCAGGCACTCCAGGGCGCCGACCTGGTGATCACCGGCGAAGGCCGGATCGACAGCCAGACCGCCTTCGGCAAGGCGCCCGGCGAGGTGGCGCGCCGGGCCCAGGCGGCGGGCGTGCCGGTCATCTTCCTGGCCGGATCGAGGGGCGCCGGCTGGGACCAGCTGACCGGCCTGGGCATCCGGACGGTCTACACGCTGGACGCGCAAAAGCCGCCGGACGGGGGTCCTGACCGCCAGAATCTTGCCGAACTCATGAAGCACGCAGACCAGGCGCTGGCGGCGACCGCCGCCCAGGCCGTCCGGGAGCACCGGTGGTAGTGGACGACGCCGACTCGACCGCCAGGGTCCTGGCGGGCGACCGGTCCGACGTCGACCTGGTCCGCGCCTACCGCGCGGGCGAGATCCACGCCTTTGAAGAGCTGCACCGCCGCTACGTCGGCTCGATCTACCGTCTGGTGCGGCGCAAGCTCGGCGACGCGCTGCTGGCCGAGGACATCGCCCAGGAGACGTTCCTGAAGGCACTGCGGATGATGGATCGGGTCGACGACTCGTTCAACTTCGGCGGCTGGGTGCACACCGTCGCCCGCAACCTGTGCTTCGACGAGCTCCGGCGCCGGCAGCGCGACCTCCGCGTGGAGGAGGACGAGGGCGAGGAGCAGGAGGGCGGGCTGCTGGCGGGCCTGCCTTCGACCTCGCGCAGCTTCGACCCGGTGTCCGTGCAGGAGTCGAACGAGGTTCGGCGCCAGGTCTGGACCGTGGCCCAGCGCCTGCCCGAGAAGTACCGGCTCGTGCTCACCCTGCGCGAGCTCCAGGGCCTGAGCTACCGCCGGATCGCTGCCATCCTGCACATGTCCGAGAGCGCCGTGGAGACGCTCCTCTACCGGGCGCGGCTTCGGTTCAAGGAGGAGTTCGTGGCCCTCGAGGCCGCCGGCGACCTCAACCACGAGCAGGTGGCGCCGCTGCTGGCGCCGTACATCGCGGGCAAGCTCCGGCGGGACCAGGCGGAGGCCGTCCGCAGGCATGTGGCGATCTGTCCCAAGTGCACCCGCAAGATCGGGAAACGGGTGATTCGCAGGGCGGCGGGCAAATGAGGGTTATAACGAAAGGAGAAAGATGGCGAACGTAACCGTCCGGTTCTTTGACGACGAGACCCTCGAGGGCGCCGCGCGCGACCTCGACTTCGACGAGCCGGACTTCCTGGTCGAGGTCGACAACAGCGGCGGGCTGGAGAACAACGAGACCGCCTGGATCCCGATGACGGCGGTCAAGTGGGTCGAGATGGCTCTGGAGGCGAACCTGGCGGCCGAGACGCCCACCCGCAAGGTGGCGATCCGGTTCCTCGACGGCGAGGTTCTGCGCGGGCACCTCGACGGCACCCTCGAGCGCCATCGCTACGGCGTCATCCTGAACCTGCACGCCGAGCACGACGACAGCCCGGTGCGCAAGCTCGGGATCCCGTTCTCCGCGGTCAAGGCGCTTTTCTTCATCCGCGAGTTCGACGCCCGCGGCGAGGACGCCGGCACGGCGTCGGACGCCTACCTGGCGCGCCGCACCATGGCCCCGCTGCTCGACGTGCTCGAGGAGATGGACATGCTGGCCCGGCTGCACCGCGACGGCCTGCTCTCGGACGACGAGTTCGCGACCAAGCGAACCCAGGTGCTGGAAAGGCTCTAGGACCGCCTTTCCCCTCTCCCGCGTGCGGGAGAGGGCCAGGGTGAGGGCGCGTAGAATTTAAGGTTCGATGGCCGAAACCAACGGTTCTCGCAATGGCCACAAAACGGTGAAGGGCTCCTTCAAGCTCAAAGCCGGGCTGGCCCAGATGCTCAAGGGCGGCGTGATCATGGACGTCGTCACGGCCGAGCACGCCCGGCTGGCCCAGGAGGCCGGCGCCTGCGCGGTGATGGCGCTCGAGCGGGTGCCCGCGGACATCCGCAAGGAGGGCGGCGTCGCCCGCATGTCCGACCCCACCCTGATCCGTTCGATCATGGAGGCCGTGACCATCCCGGTCATGGCCAAGTGCCGGATCGGCCACTTCGTCGAGGCCCAGGTCCTCGAGGCTCTGGGCGTCGACTACATCGACGAGTCCGAGGTCCTGACGCCCGCCGATGAAGAGAACCACATCGACAAGAACGGCTTCAAGGTGCCGTTCGTCTGCGGCTGCCGCGACCTCGGCGAGGCGACCCGCCGGATCGCCGAAGGCGCGGCCATGATCCGCACCAAGGGCGAGGCCGGAACGGGCAACGTGGTCGAGGCCGTGCGCCACGCCCGCACCGTCAACGCCGGCATCCGCAAGCTCCAGGGCATGACCCGCGCCGAGCTGGTGCACGAGGCCAAGCAGATCGGCGCGCCCCTAGAGGTCCTCGTGGAGTGCCAGAAGCTGGGCCGCCTGCCCGTGGTGAATTTCGCCGCGGGCGGGATCGCGACGCCGGCCGACGCGGCGCTGATGATGCAGCTGGGCGTCGACGGCGTGTTCGTCGGCTCGGGCATCTTCAAGTCGGCCGACCCGCTGAAGCGCGCGAAGGCGATCGTGGCCGCGACGACCTACTTCGACAAGCCCGAGGTGCTCGCCGAGGTGTCTGCCGGCCTGGGAGAGGCGATGCGCGGCCTCGAAATTCCCGCCATCCCGAAGGAAGAGCTGCTCGCTGCCCGAGGCTGGTAGTCGCGGTCGCGGCCCCCTGATCGGGGTGCTCGCGATGCAGGGTGCATACGCCGAGCACATTCGCGCCCTGGAGGGCGCGGGCGCGCGGACGCGGCTGGTGCGCACCGCCGACGACCTGAAGGACCTCGACGGCCTGGTCCTCCCGGGCGGTGAGAGCACGACGATGACGATGCTCATGGAGCGCGTCGGGCTGCTCGGCCCGGTGCACGACGCCATTCAGAAAGGCCTCCCGGTGCTGGCGACGTGCGCCGGCATGATCGTGCTCGCGCGGGACGTGACCGATGGCATGGCGGGCCAGCAGGGAATGGGCCTGCTCGACATCGCCGTCCGCCGCAACGGCTACGGGCGGCAGGTCGACAGCTTCGAGGCCGGCCTCGACGTCGACGGCCTTGGCGGCAAGCAGTTCCCGGGAGTGTTCATCCGCGCGCCGCTCGTAGAGTCCATTGGGGACGTGAAGGTGCTCGCGAGCTATGACGGCCACCCCGTCGCCGTGAGGCAGGGACAGATCCTCGCGCTCGCTTTTCATCCCGAGCTGTCAGGCGACCTGCGCCTGCACCGGGAGTTCGTCCGCATCGCTGCGGGCGTGTCGAAGTGAAGCTGCGAGCCGCCGGGCTGCTCGACCTCGGCCGCATCGAAGAGCTGCACCGCGCGGCCGAGAACCATCCCAACGAGGCCGCCCCTCCGGCGGCGCGGCTGTGGTCGCTGCTCAGCTCCACGCTGTCCGCTCTCCTGCCGCTTTCGCAGGAGACGCTCATCTACGTCGCCGAGGACCGCGGCAAGGTGGTCGGCTTCATCCAGGCGTCGGGCAAGCCGCTCGGCCTCGACCTGCCGCGAGCGAAGGTGCTGCAGGTGCTGAACCTGCAGGTGGTCGAGAGCAGCGAGTCCGAGGACATCGCGGCGGCCCTGGTCGATCATCTGAGCAACCAGGCGCTGCAGCGCGGCGCGCACAGGCTCTTCGTGCGCCTGCCCGACCGCGACCCTCTGATCACCGTCTTCCGCCGGCGCGGGTTCAGGCAGTACGCGACCGAGCAGATCCTGTTCGCCGAGTCACCGAGGAAAGGGATCACGCCGGCGCCCGAAGGCGCGCGGCAGGTCAAGCGCGGCGACGGCCGCCGGCTCTATCAGCTGTACCGCAAGGTGACGCCGGAGCACGTCTCTCAGCTCGAGGCGCCGACCTATCGCGAGTGGCGCGCGCTGCACGGCGAATGGACCGGGCGCCTCGCCGCGCGCGGCTCGAACAAGGAAGAGATCGTGGTCGACCGGATCGAGCTCGTCGGCTGGGTCAAGGCCGAGCGCGGCGGCAGCGCGCAGCCGCACACGCTGAGCTTCCTCGCGCTTCCGGAGCAGCCGCTGCCGGACGAGCTGGCGGACCTCGGGCTCGGCCTGCTCCACGGCGCCGAGTCGCCGGTGTGGTCGAGCCTCCGCCACTATGATTCGCACATGATCGACGCCCTCCGCGGGCGTGGATTCAGTGTTCTGCTGACCCAGCTTCTCCTGGTCAAGGAGCTCGCCATCCAGGTCCCTGCCGCGGAGAAAGGACTGGTCCCGTCCTTCGGATGAGCCAGCCTCAGCAGGTCGAAAGTCAGCCCCGGTGGGACCACGAGATCGAGCTGCTGGCCCGCGCCCTTCCCGCCGACCTGGCGAGAGCGCTGCACGAGCGCACCGACCCCCGGGAGCTGCTGGAGATCGTGCTCGACCTCGGTCGCGAGCCGGAGGCGCGGGTGCCGGGCCGCGAGGTGCTGCTCGCCGACCGTCCGGTCTCGGCGTCCGACCTCGATCACGTCGCCAACAACGTCGGCCAGTTCGGCGACGACAACCGCGCCGGCATCGAGCGCACGCTGCACCGCGTCTCGGCGATCCGCAATCGCTCCGGCCGCATCACCGGCTTGACGATGCGCGTCGGACGCGCGGTCACCGGCACGGGCGAGATCATCCGCGACATCGTCGTGAGCGGCCAGAGCATCCTGCTGCTGGGCCGGCCGGGCATCGGCAAGACGACGATGCTGCGCGAATGCGCCCGGCTCCTCGCGGACGAGCTGCGCAAGCGCGTCGTCATCGTCGACACGTCGAACGAGATCGGCGGCGACGGCGACATCCCGCATCCCGGCATCGGCCGCGCGCGGCGCATGCAGGTGAGAACTCCGCTGCTGCAGCACGCGGTGATGATCGAGGCGGTCGAGAACCACATGCCCGAGGTCATCGTCATCGACGAGATCGGCACCGAGCTCGAGGCCGCGGCCGCGCGCACGATCGCCGAGCGAGGCGTGCAGCTCATCGCGACCGCGCACGGCCAGACGCTCGAGAACCTGCTCGTCAACCCGACCCTCAACGACCTGCTCGGCGGCATCCAGAGCGTCACCCTGTCGGACGAGGAGGCGCGCCGCCGAGGCACGCAGAAGTCGGTGCTCGAGCGCAAGGCGCCGCCCACCTTCGACGTGCTCGTCGAGATCCAGGACCGCGACCGCGTGGCCATCCACATGCCGCTCGACGAGGTCGTCGACACCGCGCTGCGCGGCCCGATGCTCACGCCCAAGATTCGCGTGCGCACGCGCGAGGGCCGAGTCATCTCCAACGTCGAGGCGCCGGCGGTCGTGACGGCGGAGGCGCCGGCGCCGGCCGCGCCCGCCGCGGCCAGGCCGCTCGGCATCTTTCCGTACGGCGTGAGCCGTCACCACGTCGAGCAGTCGATCCGCGACCTCGAGCTGCCCGTGCGCGTGCTCGGCAACCTCGATGGCGCGGGCGCGGTGCTGACTTTGAAGAATCACTACCGGCGCCGGCCCGACAGCCTGCGCCAAGCCGAGAGCCGCGGGCTTCCCATCCACATCCTCAAGAGCAACTCCGTCTCGCAGGTGCGGGACGCGCTGTCGCGGATCTACGGGGTGGAGAAGCAGGACGACGCGGCCGCCAGGGCCCTGGCCGAGGCGGCGGCCGCGATCAAGACGGTGAAGACGACCCTGCGGCCGGTCGAGATCTCGCCGCAGAACGCGTACCTGCGGCGTCTCCAGCACCGCCTCGTGGCCGAGAACGAGCTTTCGGCGCGCAGCACCGGCAAGGAGCCGCAGCGCCGGCTCCGCATCACGCCGGCACCCGAA
>DATGEO010000063.1:0-4565 GCA_035310015.1 Candidatus Dormiibacterota bacterium
GCGCGAGCATTTCTGGATGCTGGTCGACCGTCCTGAGTCCGAGGTCTGTGTGAAGCATCCCGGGCTGGACGAGGACCTGGTGGTGACGAGCGACTCCGTCACGCTGACCGAGGTCCACCGGGGGCGCATGGCCCTTGGCGCGGCCATCGCTTCGGGCCGCATGAGAATCGACGGGCCGTCCGCGCTGGCGAAGGCCTTTCCGACCTGGGGCGGTTTGAGCTACTACGCGGGGGTGGCACCGGCCAGATCGGCCTGAAGCCGTGATCGAGGGCGCGTAAAAGGCCAGGAAGACGGCTCGGCGAGTCGAGAGGCATGGACCACGGCGTTCCGACGCCGCTCGAGCACCGCGACCGCGGCCTGGCCCGGCTGAACGACATGGGCACGACCAGCTCGAACGACGCCAGCGGCGGGCCGAGCTTGCGGCAGCCGGGCAACAACGCCTTCTCGAAGGCCGGATCCAGCGCGCCGGTCGCGGTCTCGGGCGGCTCGAGGTAGCTCGCCAACCGCTTTGGACGCAGTCGCCCACCCGGGCCCGCGCCGGGGCATGATTCGTGAGCAGGGAATGGCCGGTGAGCTCAGCCCCGACAAGCTCTACTTCTGGGATGGGGCGCGCTGGGCGAGCGCCCTCTCTCCCGACGGACTGTGGCGCTGGGACGGCCACACGTGGCGGCCCGCCGCGAGCAGCCGCCGCGCCTCGAACCTCGTACCCATCGCCGCGGTCGTCGTGATCGCGTCGCTGGTCGTCACGACTTTCGGCGTCTACGAGGTGGCGCACTGGGCGCTGGCGCGCACGCAGGCCGCGCTGCGGCAGGCGGGCGTTGGCGTCGTCTGCTCGGAGAGCGGCGCACGCGCGGGCCGGCCGCTGGCCGAGCACGACATCCTGTGCGGCAGGCGGCTAGGCACCTCGTACTACCGCGCCGACTGCGACGCCCCGGGCACCCCCAACGGGGGCGAGTTCTTCGACGCCGCCGGCGGCGGGGACTGGCAGTCCATCCAGGTATCGTCCGACGGCTCCGGCTGCCGCCTCGACGCCCAGCCCGACCACGAGACGATGTTCAGCACGATGGACCCACAACGTCCGTCATCGACGTTGATCGTCGATTTCACCGCTGCGGGATGGGCAGGCGGAGCCGGCGTCGAGGTCGCCTGCAGCAACCAGGGGTGCATCGACTTCGCGCTCTACGGTGACGGGTACTACTCCCTCGACCACGGCAACGGCAGCGGGAAGTTCGACAACATCACGCACGGCCATCTGGGCGCGTTCGGCGACACTGTCCCGGAGACGGGCACCGCATACCGGCTCATCATGCGAGTGGCCGGACGCACGGTCGACGTCTTCCTCAACGGCAGCGAGGTCGCGCACGGCAGCGCGGCCGTAGACCCGAACGACGGTTACGCGACCTTCTTCGCAGACGGTCGTGACACAACCTCCGGCGAATCCGTTGTGCTCCACAGGATGTTCTTGTTCGAGACGCTGGCGTCCAGTTGATGAACATCATCGGCAACCTGTTCTCCTGGCTCGTCACCGCGTTCTTCGGCGTGATCTTCGTGCTGCTCGTCTTCGAGACTTGGGCGCTGTTCACGAACAACAAGCCGATCACCGACTACGTGCGGCCCGCGGTCCAGGCGTACCCGGGCTACGCGTTCGTGATCGCCGTGGTCGTCGGGTTGCTGCTCGGCCACTTTCTTTGGGGTCCGGCCTCCGGCCGCACCTCGCCCACGGGACCGAAGCAGTGAACGCGGGCGCGGTCCTCTCGCTCATCGCCACGATCGGCGCCGGCATCGCCTTCCTGCTCATGCTCGACGAGTCGATCGCGCTCACGCGCGGGCGCGATCCGCTCAGCAACGGCGTGCGATCGATCGTGCGCAGGTTTCCCCGCTCCATCTACGCGCTGGCGGTCGTGATCGGCATGCTGCTCGGCCACCTGCTGTGGCCGTGAGCGCGGGCTCTCAGGGCGCGGCTTTCTTCTTCTCGTCAAGGAACTGCTGATAGAGGCGGTACGCCTCCTGCTTCCGGCTGTCGACGATCTTCGTGTAGCCCTGCAGCGTGTTGAGGTTGGCGTGACCGAGGACCTCCTGCACCAGGCGCACGTCGCCGCCGGTGACCTCGAGCAGCGTCGTGGCCGCGGTGTGGCGCGCGACGTGCGGTGACTTGAAGGACCACGCGCCCAGCTCCCTCCGGAGCTTCTTGACGATGAAACGCGCGCCGGCGGACGTGAGCCGGCGCTGGCGGTCATCGGGCACCGAGCGATCGAAGTTGACGAACAGCGCCATCGACGCGTCCTCACGGCCGGCGAGATAGTCCTCGAGCGCGGCGCGCGCATCGGCGGTGAGGTACACCGCGCGCTGCTTCGATCCCTTGCCGGTGACGACGAGCCGGTTGCCCGTGCGCGGGAAGTCGGTGCGGTCGAGCGCGAGCGCCTCCGAGATGCGGCAGCCGGTGCTGATCAGGAACTGCACCAGCGCGCGGTCGCGCTTTTCCGGGAGGGTGCTCGACGGCAGCGCCGCCAGCAGGCGCGCGAGCTCCTCCGAGTCGATCGGCTTGGGGAGGCGCTGCTCGAGCTTCGGCAGGGTGATGCCGTTGGACAGGTCGCGATCGTTCAGCCCCTCGCGCGCGAGCCAGCGCAGCCACGAGCGCACGGCCACGAGCGCGCGGGCGCGCGAGGCGGGGCTCTTCAGCCGGTTGGCGAGGTGACGTTGATAGGCGCGAAGATCCTCGTGGCGCAGGTCGGCCAGCTGCAGCGTGTGCCCGCTCACGGCCAGGAAGTCGATGAGCTTGCGGATCTCGGACTCGTAGGCCCGGACCGTGTTCGGGCTGCGGTTCGCTTCGAGCTGAAGCCAGCCGATGTATTCGACCGAGGCGGCCTGCAGATCGAGTGCCATATCGAGGCCGAGTGCATGTTAAGCCAGCCGCGCGTCCGGCCATGCCCGGTACGCTGATAGCGATGAGGACCCTGGTTGCGATCGCGGCGGTGCTGGTCGTCGCCGCGTGCGGAACTTCGAACCCCCTGACAGGCGCCGTCACGCCGGCCGACGTCGCGGTTCAGCAGAGCGACCTGCCGAAGAGCCTGGTCAGGTGCGACGGTTCCGGCGACATGGACACCTTCCTCAATTCAGTCAAGACCAAGGACCCGTCGACCTACCAGTCGACCAAGTCGGAATGGGACGCGGCAAAGTCGCACGGCGCCACCGCGGCAGAGGTCGTCTTCTATTCGGACAAGAAAGCGGACTGCGCCAGCATCCAGAACTCGGGCAACGGTGACCTGGCCTCGGCGACGTATCCGCTGGTCGTCAACTTCGTGATCCAGTTCAAGGACGAGCAGACCGCGGCCAAGGGCTACACGACGGAGTCGATCTTCGGGTTCAGCGAGTCGACGCTGGCGTCGAGCGGCGGCACCGGTGTGGTCAAGGGCAAGGACACGGGGCTGACCGCCAACTCGATCGCGCTGACCGTCGCCATCGGCAACCAGTCCTTCTACGTGGCGGTGTGGCAGAACAAGGCGTTCATGGTCATCCTGGGCGTGCTCAACATCGACCTGGCGGCGAGCAAGAAGATCGCCACCAACGAGAACAGCCGCATCAAGTAGCGCGCGGGTGGCGCGGCGCGCGGCGCGCGGCGCGTTTCCTCCGCTTTTGTGCACAAAAGCGTGAAATTCCGCACTTGAAGCCCGCCATTGCGCACAAACGCGGGTTTGGTGGTGCGCCTGGCAAGAATCGAACTTGCTGCCTCTTGCTCCGCAGGCAAGCGCTCTATCCGGTGAGCTACAGGCGCATCAGCGCGAGGGCGCTGTCAGGACCGGTCGTTCAGTTTAGGCGAGCGTTGATCGCGGCCGTCGCCGCCTTGAACGCGGCGCCGTCGAGGTTGGTGGCCACGACCAGGGCCACGAAGACGGACCGGCGCCAGCTCGCGAGCTGTACGGGGACGTTCGTGTAGGTCCACGACTCGTCGCCGAGGCCGGTGGCGTTGCCCCGAATGACGCCCGGGGGATTCTCCCCGGGGGCCGGGGGCGCGAAACCGAGGATGCCCGCCTGCCACGCCCGGTCCGCCTGGCCCTCGTCGCCGAAGGCGACCACGACGCTCGCCTCCGACTTCACGGCGCCGGTGGCGGCGAGCTCGGCCGAGCAGGCCGAAGGGTCGGCGGCGTAGACCGCGACCGCGGCGCCCTCGGCGCCGGCGCTCTGGAGGCTTCTCCATTCGCTCGAGAACTTGGCCGCCAGCGTCGGGTCCGAGGCCTGGAGTGTGGTCACGTACGTCGCGATCGGGCCCGATCCCGGGCAGGCCTGCAGGCCGAGGGCTACCTCGCCCGGCTGGAGGGCGGCCGCGTCCGGCGCGGTGTGCGGCGCCTGGCTGACGACGGGCGCGGCCAATGGAGTCGAGGAGATCTGACAGGCTCCGGCGGCGAGGACGAGGGCCACCAAGAGGGCATACCTGGACACGAGGGCCGTAGTTTAGAGGCAGACCCGTCCAACTAGACTGGTGATCCGCTCGCGCGCCTGTAGCTCACCGGACAGAGCGTTCGGCTCCGGACCGAAAGGCAGCAGGTTCGATTCCTGCCAGGCGCACC
>DATGEO010000064.1:0-3155 GCA_035310015.1 Candidatus Dormiibacterota bacterium
GGTGTCGTGCACGCCGGTGACCACGTTGATCGAGCGGATCAGCCAGTAGACGTCGAAGACCAGGACGCCGCCGGCGACCGCGAAGGCGCCGGGCCACGGAAAGACGATCGGGATCCACACGGGCGCCAGCAGCAGGATCCACGTGATCAGGCCTGGCGCAGCCTCCAGGAGGCGCGCCCCGAACTGGCGAAGGCCCTGCTCGAAGGCCGTCTGCCGCGGCTCGGAAGCCGCCGGAAGCCGCCCTGAGATCGCCGCCGCCACGTTCCTGATTGTCGCCCGCCCGGCTCGGCCCGCGCTGGAATAGGTCCGCGCCCGCCGGTATTGAGGTTGCCATGAGCAATCTCCGACACTTCGACGGCCCCACGTTCGAGGCCGACGTGCTGCAGTCCAAGCTTCCGGTGCTGGTCGACTTCTACGCCGACTGGTGCCCGCCCTGCCGGATGCTGACGCCGGTGGTCGAGAAGCTCGCCGACGAGTTCGCCGGCCAGGTGAGCATCGGCAAGCTCGACACGGACGCCAACCAGGACATCGCGATCCGCTACGGCATCATGGGCATTCCCACCCTGGGACTTTTCCGCGGCGGCAAGCCGGTGGACCGCATCGTCGGCTACCCGGGCGGCGCGGCGCCGCTCCGCACGTGGCTCGCTAAGTTCGCACCGGTGGCGACCGCCTGATCCACTGATCCCTTCGCGCGCAAGGCCGGGCCGGGGCCCGGCCTTTTTTTGTCCGCGTCGCGCCGCGTCCGGCGCAAGTGCACGGACAAAAGGGCATGGCCATCGGTGCATGCACACCATGTTTGCGCCGGCCGGCGTCTGTGAGCATTGGACGAAATCCGCGCCTGCGGACAGGTGATCTCTTCAAGGGGGAACTCGCTTATGTATCTCGATGGTCTCGTCCCCAGCCCCAACTGGCTGAATCCGGGTGACACCGCGTGGCAGCTGACCGCCGCCACGCTGGTGGGCTTGATGAGCGTGCCTGGGCTGGCCATCCTCTACGCCGGGTTGATGAAGCGGAAGTGGTCGCTCAACTCGGCCCTCATGGTGCTCTACGCGTTCGCCATGACCCTGCTCGTGTGGACGCTGTGGAGCTACAACATGAGCTTCGGCAACTCAGCCCACCTCTTCGGCCAGGACATCATCGGAATCCCGTGGCCGGTCAACTTCGCATCGTCAGAGATCTCACAGGCCACCATTCCTCTGCTCACCAACAGCGGCGGCCTGCCGCCGATTCGCTTTCCAAACTCGGCGATGGTCTATTTCCAGTTCGTGTTCGGGGCGATCACCGTGATCATCCTTGCCGGTTCCCTTCTCGGGCGCATGAACTTCAAGGCGTGGATGCTCTTCGTCCCGATCTGGATGACGGTCGTCTACCCGGTGGGCGCCTTTTTGATCTGGGGCGGCGGCTGGCTCGCGCAGCTCGGCGCCGTGGACTACTCCGGCGGCTACGTCATTCACGTCGCGGCCGGCATCTCGGGCGTGGTCGCGGCCGCGGTCGTGGGACCGAGGCTGCTCAAAGACCGGCAGGAGAACAATCCCAGCAACCTGCTCATGGCCATCGCGGGCGGCGGCCTGCTGTGGCTCGGGTGGAACGGGTTCAACGGCGGCGACCCGTACGCCGCCAACGCCGACGCGGCGGCCGCAGTGCTCAACACCAACCTGGCGACGGCGACCGCGCTGATCGTATGGATGATGCTGGACGTCTTCATGACCGGCAAGAGCAACGTCGCCGGAATGATCAACGGCATGATCGCGGGCCTGGTCGCGATCACCCCGGGTGCCGGTTGGGTCAACGGCTTCGGGGCCATCCTCATCGGCGCGGTCGCGGCGGTGATCCCGTGGTTCACCATGCAGTACCTGCCGCGCGTCAACTTCTTCAAGAAGATCGACGACACGCTGGGCGTGATGCACACGCACCTCTTCCCCGGCGCGATCGGCGGCCTGATGGTCGGCCTCATCGCCGACCCCAACATGATCGAATACCCGGGCAGCGGCAGCACGCCGGCCTTCTCGGTCACCGGTCTCTTCTACGGCAACGCCCACCAGCTGCTGGTGCAGGCGATAGCGCTCGCGGTGATCATCGCCTACGACGCGGTGGCGACCTACGCCGTCATCAACCTGGTGCGGCTGCTCGTGCCGCTCCGGATGCCCGCGCGGCACCTGGAGGTCGGCGACGAGATGGTCCACGGCGACGTGTCGCTCGACCTGGGCGTCCCCAAGCTCGGGGTCGAGCCTCCATCCGTGCCGCTGACCCACTTCGACCCGCCGGGAGTGCCGGCGACCTCATAGCGCGGCAAGGCCGCCCGTGTGCCTCGCACGGGCGGCCTCCCTTCAAATTCGTGTCCATCACATGTATTTCGGCCAGTCGGGATTGGAGAAGATCTGCTCATGACAGCTCTGTACGTAGTCGGAATCGTGGCGTTCTGGTCGATCCTCCTGCTCGTCGTTCGCCGCAGGGGGCCGGAAGAGGCGTAAGCCCGGTCGAAGCCGACTCGCAGAGCCGCCGGCGGACGCCGGCGGCCGGCGGCGTCGCTTTCGTTCGTCCAGCGCGTCGGGGGAGATCGTGTCCGAGCAAGACAGCGATTCTGGGTGTTCGTGCGACAAGGTCAGGCGGCCCATTTCCGTGTGGGCCACACGTAACGCGGGCATCCCGGCGTTCATACGATGAGTCCAAGCCCGTCAAATCCAAACGGTTACCTGGAGGGTGTTCATGGCGATTGAGACGAAGTCGGTAAGCAAGACCAGCCCGCGGGCGGTCCTGGAGCGCGCCAAGGCGGCGGGCGTCGAGGTGGTCGACGTTCGGTTCGTCGACCTTCCCGGCACGTGGCAGCACTTCAGCCTCCCGCTCGGCGAGCTGGAAGAGGACAGCTTCACCGACGGACTTGGATTCGACGGCTCGAGCATTCGCGGCTTTCAGGCGATCGATGAGAGCGACATGCTTCTCATCCCCGACCCGGACTCGGCGACCATCGACCCCGTGCTGCAGCACAAGACGCTGTTTTTGATCTGTGACGTGATCGACCCGATCACGCGCGAGCCGTACTCGCGCGACGCGCGCCTGATCGCCAAGAAGGCGGAAGAGCACCTGCGCCGCTCGGGGATCGCGGACGTCAGCTACTGGGGCCCCGAGGCCGAGTTCTACCTCTTCAACTCGCTGCG
>DATGEO010000065.1:0-10615 GCA_035310015.1 Candidatus Dormiibacterota bacterium
GAGCTGCGCACGCAGCTCGGCCTCGACCCCGCCGACAAGCCCCTGTGCGCGATGGTGTCGCGCTTCTACGACGTCAAGGGTCTCGACCTCGTCGAGCAGGCGATGCCCGCGCTGCTGCAACTGGGTCTGCAGCTCGTCGTCATCGGCACGGGCGACCGCCGTTACGAGGACATGTTCCGGCGCTGGGCGGCGGAGAAGCCGGGCATGGTCGCGGCGATCATCGGCTTCGACCCGGCCATGGCGCAAAAGATCTACGCCGGCGCGGACATCCTCTGGATGCCGTCACGCTTCGAGCCGTGCGGGCTCGCGCAGCTGATCGCGCTCCGGTACGGGACGGTTCCGGTCGTGCGCGCGACGGGGGGGCTCGCCGACACGATCAAGGACTACGACCCGGTCAACAGCACCGGCAACGGGTTCACGTTCGAGCTGTACGACCCGTGGCACTTCTTCGCCGCCGTCGTGCGCGCGTGGGAGACGTACCGCCACCACTCGCTGTGGTCGTGGCTCGTGCGCCGCGCGATGAGCGAGGACGTGTCGTGGTCGCGCTCGGCGCAGAAGTACCTGAGCCTGTACCGCTCCGCGATCGCCAACCACCGCGAGCATCGGGGCACGCCGGCCCTGACCACCGGCGAGGCCTGACTCCCGGGTGTTTCAGCCTCCCCAATCGGGGAGGAGGCGCAGCTGCTCCACGCGGCGGGCGCCCGGAGCGTAGGCGCTGTCGAAGTAGTCGAGCACCATGCGGCGCGCCGCGAAATCGGTCGCGACGTAGCGGATCGACGCTCGCATCATCTGGATCCAGCGCTGCGGCAGCCCCGCGGTGTCGCGCTCGTAGAACGCGGGGACGACCTCGCGCTCGAGCAGCCGGTAAAGCCCCTCGGCCTCGGCGCGGTCGTCGGTCGCGGGACGGTCGATCGTCGCGCCCGACGGGATCGCCCAGCCGAGGTCGGGACGGTAGCCCTCGTCCCACCACCCGTCGAGCACGCTGACATTGAGCACGCCGTTCGCGGCAGCCTTCATGCCGCTGGTTCCGCTCGCCTCGAGAAACCGGCGCGGGTTGTTGAGCCACACGTCCGATCCCTTCACGAGATAGCTCGCGAGCTCGATGTCGTAGTCCTTGAGGAAGGTGATGCGCGGCTCCTCGCGCGCGAGCCGCACCACGCCGGCGAGGATCTCCTTGCCAGGCTGGTCCGCGGGATGCGACTTGCCGGCGAAGAGGAACTGGACCGGTCGCTTGGAGTTCTGCAGCAGCTTGCTCAACCGCGCCCCGTCCTGGAGCAGCAGGTCCGCGCGCTTGTAGGGCGCGAACCGGCGGCCGAAGCCGATGGTGAGGGCGTTCGGGTCGAGCGGATCAGGCTTCTCACCGCGCACCTTGACGACCTCGAGCAGCCGGCGCTTCAGCTCGGTGTGCACGGCCCAGAGCTCGGCGGCCGGGATCTCGTACACCGCCTGCCAGCGCCCGTCGCGGCCGTCGAGGTCCCACCAGTCGGGCCCGACGAAGCGCGAAAGGATCGCGGCCAGCTCCGGCGCCACCCACGTCGGCATGTGCACCCCGTTCGTGACCGAGCCGATCGGCACCTGCGCTTCGCTCAGCCCGCGCCACGCGTCCTTCCACAACCGGCGCGAGACCGCGCCGTGCAGCCGGCTCACGCCGACCGAGTGGTCGGCCAGACGAAGGGCGGCATACGTGGTGCACAGCCGCTCGCGCGGATCGCCCGGACGCTGGCGGCCGAGGTCCATGAAGCGATCGAAGCTCATGCCGACCTGCGTGAGGTACGGGCCCAGCAGATCCCACACCAGGCCTGGGTCGAAGTAGTCGCTGCCGGCGGCGACCGGCGTGTGCGTCGTGAAGACGATGCCGGCGCGGGCGACGAGCCTTGCCTCTTCGAGCGTCATCTGCCGCGACGCGCGCAGCTCGCGGATGCGCTCGATTCCGCACAAGAAGCTGTGACCCTCGTTGAGGTGGAAGACGTTGGCCGCCACGCCCAGGGCGCGCAGTGCGCGCACCCCGCCGATGCCAAGCACGATCTCCTGGCGCAGCCGCCTGTCGGGCTCGGGGACGTAGAGGCGGTCGCTGATGGTCCGCAGCTCGGGCGGGTTGGAGGGCAGGTCGGTGTCGAGGAGGAAGAGCGACACGCGGCCGATCTGCGCGCGCCACACGCCGATGCGCACGTTCGTGCTGCCGATCGGAGCCTCGACCTCGATGCCGTCGAGCCTGCGCACCGGCAGCTCGTCGCCCCGGTTCTCGGCGTAGACCTCGACCTGCCGGCCCGCCGCGTCGATGTCCTGCCGGCCGAAGCCGTGCTTGTAGAAGAGACCGACCGCGACCAGCGGCAGGCCCAGGTCGCTGGTGGCTTTGAGGTGGTCGCCCGCGAGGACACCAAGCCCGCCTGAATAGATGGGCAGGCACTCGGCGATGCCGAACTCGAGCGAGAAGTACGCGATCACCAGCGGAGCGTGGGCGTCGAGGAATGGGGGATGGCGGTCGTAGTACGCACCGTGCGCGGCCAGGGCCTCGTCGAGCGCGCGCTTGGTCTCCTCACGCTTCAGCGCTTTCGCGATGCCGTCGTCGCCGAGCTGCTTCAGGACGAGGACGGGATCCTGGCGGCTCTGCTCCCACTTCTCAGGATCGAGCGCGCGGAAGAGCTCTTGAATCTTCGGCTGCCAGGTCCAGAGCAGGTCGTATGCAAGCCTGTCGAGTTCCTCCACTGCCGGAATACGATGGTAATTGAGAGGAAGATGACGACATGAAGGCTGTCGTCATGGCGGGGGGAGAGGGATCGCGCCTCCGCCCGCTCACCAGCCGGCAGCCAAAGCCGCTCGTGCCGGTGGCGGGGCGGCCGATCATGGAGCACATCCTTCTGCACCTGCGCCGCCATCAGCTGCGCGACGTGGTGGCGACCGTGCAGTACCTCGGCTCCTCGATCCGCAACTACTTCGGCGACGGTTCGGAGCAGGGCGTCGCGCTGACCTACTCGGTGGAGGACTCGCCGCTGGGCACGGCCGGCTCCGTGATGCTCGCGCGCCATAGCCTCAACGAGACGTTCGTCGTCATCTCCGGCGACGCGCTCACCGACATCGACCTCGGCGCCGCGATCCGCTTCCACCGCGAGCGCCGCTCGCTGGCGACGATCGTCCTCAAGCCGGTACCCAATCCGCTCGAGTACGGCGTGGTCGTCGTCGACGAGGGCGGCCTCGTGCAGCGCTTCATCGAGAAGCCGAGCTGGGGCGAGGTCATCTCCGACCTCGCGAACACGGGCATCTACATCCTCGACCCCGCGGTCTTCGACTTCTTCCGCGCGGGCGAGGTCACGGACTGGTCGGGCGACGTCTTCCCCAAGCTTTTGAAGGAGGGCGAGCCGGTCTACGGCTGGATCGCCTCCGGCTACTGGGAAGACGTCGGCAGCCACTCCGCCTACGTCAAGGCCAACTTCGACTGCCTCGAAGGCCGCGTCAAGGTGCAGCTGCCGGCCCAGCGCGTGAGCGAGGGCGTCTGGATTCACGACGACGCCGAGATCTCGCCCAAGGCGCGAATCGACGGCCCCGTGCTGATCTGCGCGGGCGCGAAGGTCCGCGCGGGCGCGTGGGTCAACGGGCCGTGCGTGGTCGGCGGCTTCACGACCATCGACTCGGGCGCGAAGGTCTCCAACTCGATCACCTGGGACCACGCCTACATCGGCGAGAACTCGCGTCTGCGGGGCACGGTGGTTTGCCGGTCGGTCACGGTGAAGCAGGGCTCGCTGCTCGAGGAGGGCAGCGTGATCGGCAGCGACGTCGTCATCGGCTCCGGCTCGACGGTCAACCCCAACGTCCGCATCTGGCCGAACAAGGAGGTCGAGCCGGGGGCCGTCGTTCGCGAGTCGATCATCTGGGCGGGCTCGTGGAAGCGCGGTCTGTTCTCCTCCTACGGCCTCACGGGCCTCACCAACGTCGAGTTCACGCCTGAGTTCGCGGCCCGGCTGGGCGCGGCGGTCGGCGCTTTGAACCCGCGCGGCGTCGAGATCGCCGTCTCCCGCGACTACACGCGCTCGGCGCGAATGATCAACCGGGCGATGATCTCGGGGATGATCTCATCCGGCGCGAACGTGACCGACCTGTCGGTCATGCCGGCGCCGGTCGCCCGCTACTGGGCGAAGCACAACCGCATCTCCGCGATGCACGTGCAGACCTCACCCGTCGACCCGCGTTCGGCCGACATTCGCATCTTCGACCAGCAGGGCCTCGACCTCGACAAGCGCAGCGAGCGGAAGCTCGAGGGCCTCTTCTTCCGTGAGGACATCCGCCGCGTCTCGCACTACGAGATGGGTCGAATCGTGCGCCGCGAGGACCAGAGCGAGGGCTACGTGCACGACCTGCTGGCGAAGGTCGACCTGGAATCGGTGCGCCAGGCCGCCTTCAAGGTCGTCATCGACTACAACAACGGCGCCGCCGGGCAGCTGCTGCCGCGGGTCCTGCAGGAGATGAACTGCGACGTCATCCCGCTCAACGCCTCTCCGGCCGAGATCGTCGCCGAGGAGGGCGAGGGCTCGTTTCGCGGCCACCTGGAGGAGATGGGCGCGATCGTCTCCGCCGTGCACGCGAAGCTCGGCGTGTTCATCGACCGGCCCGGAGAACGGTGCTTCCTGATCGACGAGCGAGGCCACGTGCTCGACCACGACGCCGGATTTGCGGTGCTGGCGCAGCTGGCGCTCCAGGGCCGGTCGGGCATTCTGCTTGGTCCCGCGTCGGCATCGCTGGCGTTCTCGATGATCGCCGAGGAGGTCGGCTCGCGGTTCGTGCCGACCAAGATCACCCCCGGCGCCGTGCTGAGGGCGGCGCAGCACGCCGAGACGGTGATGGCCTCAGACGGCTCGGGCGGCTACTGCTGGCCGGACTTCGCGGTGTCGTTCGACGCCATCTACACGACGGTGCGGCTGCTGGAGATGCTCGCCAGGTCGCATTCCGGGCTCGCCGCGCTGCGCACTCGCATTCCCCATGTCTCGCACCAGACCGCGACCGAGTTCTGCCCATGGGACGTGAAGGGCCGCGTGATGCGGGCGATGATGGAGCGCCACCTCCGTGACCGCGTCGACCTGACCGATGGGGTGAAGGTCTTCTTCGACGGAGGTTGGGTGCTGGTCGTGCCGGACGCCGACCGGCCCGAGTACCACGTCATCGCGTCGACGCTGGACGCCGCCCGGTCGCGCGGGCTGGTGGACGAGTACTCGCAGCTCGTGCGCTCGGTCGTGGCGGAGATGGCGCCGCAGGCCGAGGCGGTGGTCGAAACCTAGCTCCGTCCGGCCTGCGTCTCGTTACTCCTTCAGGCGGCGGACGGTGAGCGGCCGTACCTCGGCGATGCGGTCGAAGTCACCATCCACGTGAACCACGCCGAGGCCGTGATGCAGTGCGGTCTCGGCGATCAGCCGGTCCGGTATCGGGGTTCGATGCCACATTCCATGGTGATGGGCGAGGTCTCGCTGCAGCTGCAGTGCCCGCGCCAGGAGGTCGTTCGGAGCGTCGACCGCGTAGTCCCGGAGGTGGTCGCGGCAGAGGCTTTTACCAAGCTCCGCCATGACCGCAGTGTCAGTGGTCGCCGCGATGCCCGACCAGCGCTGGCAGTCTTCAGCCTGCTCACCGCGAATCCCGAGGTCTTCGAGGTGCGAGGGATGCCGGGCGGGTCTCGTTTCCTAGCAGTCGAGGTGCTCGCGAACTATGTCGACCAGAACTTTTCATGGGTAGATGCGGTCGTTTTGCTGAGCGCTGACGACGACCGCCGCGTTCAAGAGCTTTGGACAGTTGACGCGAGTCGTTCTGTCATGGCGGCTGGAAGCTGGAGCGGGAGACTGGGTTTGACGCCCCGAGTACCGAGCGCCGAGTCGAGTTTGTTTACCGCCTTAGCGACTGAGCACCGTGGGCTTGATCATGGCTGGGCCGGAGCGATTGTGGCTATCCCCAGCTCTGTGGCCGCCGCAGCCATTCTGCTGTCGTACGTCAGCAGTCGACGAAGGCTTGCGCCAAGTTGCCGCATCGTCGCGAGATGAATTGCGTCGAGCGACCGAAGTTCTGCAGGCAATAGGGAGCCGGCCTCCAAGAGGATCCGATCGCTGATTCGGATCAGCTCAAGGCGGCTCAAGACGTCGTGGCCCCTTTGAACGGCGGCCGGGCCGAGCGGGAGCAGGGCCCGCGCCACTTCGGTCCGCGCCAAGGCACTGACAACCAATGGCGTGCGGCCGCGGAGATATCGTCGCAGCGCGGCCGACTCCCTTTCGGTGACCGCGAGCTTCACTATCGCGGAGGAATCCAGATAGATCGCGCGGTCAGCGCTCATCTCGCCGCAGCCGCGAAAGGACCCTTGAAGGCGCCTCTTTACCCACTGGTAAGGGCAAGGGCTGGGGGAGATCATCGAGGTCGCGAGCAGCCGGCACGACGTCACCAGCAGCCCGTAGCCGCTCCAGGGGCTCGGCCTCCGGCAGCGGGGCCAGCACGGCAACCGGCCGGCCATGGTCCGTCACCTCGATTGTTTCTCCGGCCTCAACTCGACGCAGAAGCTCGCTCGCGCGCTGTCGCAGCTCACGAACACCTACCGTCGCCATGTGCTATTTGTAGCACAAACTCAGCTGGAGCGGGAGACGGGGGCTGACGCCCCAAATACCAATCACCCTGTTGGGTTCATCTACAGAATCCGCTGAAACGCACTCGTTTGCTCCAAATGTAGTGTGTATCCCGCTCGTGAGAGTGTGTATAATTCAGGCTCGTAATGGCGACGCACGTGAGAAAGAACATCACCCTTCCTCGGCCCCTTGACGAACGCATTCGTAAGACAGCGCGAAAGCGCGGTACCACCCAAAGCGGCCTAATCGTCCATCTAGTGGAAGCCGGACTGGCCTCCGAAGACCGCCAGATCGACCGCCTGCTGCAATTCGCTGGGGTCATCAAAGGCGGACCAGCTGACCTTTCCGAAACCATTGACGAGACGGTCTACAGCCCCTGAGCTCTCTCGCGGACACCGGGCTTCTGATTGCCTTTCTCAATAGCGCTGATCGCCACCACCGCTGGGCGACCAGAATCGTCGAGCGACAACGAAAGCTGAAGGCGCCCATCGTGGTTCCAGAGGTGGTCGCGGGAGAGGCTTTTACCAAGCTCCGCTATGACCGCCGTGTCAGTGGTCGCCGCGATGCCCGACCAGCGCTGGCAGTTTTCAGCCTGCTCGCCACGAATCCCGAGGTCTTCGAGATTCGAGGGATGCCGGGTGGGTCTCGTCTCCGCGCAGTTGAGGTGCTCGCGAAGTATGTCGACCAGAACTTTTCATGGGTAGATGCAGTCGTTTTGCTGAGCGCTGACGACGACCGCCGCGTTCAAGAGCTCTGGACAGTTGACTCGAGTCTTTCTGTGTACCGCTTCTCTCACCACGTTGCTCTTTCAACCCCGTGAGATCAACCTGGAGCACCACACTTCGTCTTATTCGATTTTCTTGGAGATGCAGGAGAGGCTGGAGGCGAAGCGATCGCATAGAGCAGGAGCCCGTCGTTCAGCAGCGCCTAGTTCGCAAAGGGCCTTGCAACTCACGCCACGTGAGGAAGTACTGTGCGCGCCATGGACAAGACTCAGGTTGAAGGTCGGGTATTCAGGGTTGGCGATGTGGCGACAGCCTCGGGAGTTACTGTTCGCACGCTCCATTACTACGAGGAGATCGGCTTACTGGTTCCGCAGCGCACCGAGGCGGGCCACCGCGCTTATTCAAGTCAAGATGTAGAGCGGCTCTCGCGGATATGCCTCTTAAGAAGAATGGGCCTGCCGCTGAGCGCCGTGGCAAGAAGCATCGAAAGCGGCGGGACAGATCTTCGCCCAATTCTTGAGAACTACCTCGAAGATCTGGCGGCTCGACTTCACGCAACCACAGCTCTTCGGATGTCAATGGCCATCTCAAAGTCCGCAGTTTTGGCCAACTGAAAGTCCGCACCCCACGATCACTTCTTCTGGCGCTCACCTCCTCTTGAACGGGCTTCGCGGAGCCTGAAGGATTCGCCCTCGGTGACCACCACGACGCTGTGGTGGAGGAGGCGGTCAATCATCGATGTGGCTGTGGTTGGCTCTGGAAGGAAGCGTCCCCATTGGTCGAAGGGCCAGTGGCTGGCGATGCCGAGTGCGCGTCGCTCGTAAGCGGCAGCGATGAAGCGGAAGAGGAGCTGCGTGCCGGTGAGGTCGAGCGGCGCGAAGCCGAGCTCATCGAGGAGAACCAGGTCCGCGCGTAGCAGACCGTCGATGACCTTGCCGACGGAGTTGTCAGCGATGCCGCGGTACAGCGTCTCGACGAGGTCGGACGCAGCGAAATAGCGAACGCGCAGGCCGGCGTGCACGGCCGCGTGACCGAGTCCGACGAGCAGATGCGATTTGCCGGTGCCCGCTGGACCCACAAGGATGAGGTCCTCCTTGGCTCGGACCCATTCCAGCGAGACGAGGTAGTCGAAGGTCGCCTTCGGCACTGACGAGATCTGGACCTTGAAATCGTCAAGCGTCTTGGTGACGGGAAACCCAGCTTGCTTGAGTCGGTTCTGATAATTCGATTCGTCACGCGCCGAGATCTCTGCCTCGATGAGCGTGCGCAGAAATTCGTCCGGCGACCACCGCTGAGTCTTGGCGGTCTGGCACACCTCCGGTGCGATGGCGCGAACAGTTGACAGTTTGAGTCGGCGCAGACCGGCGACCAGGTCCGGTGCAAGTGGTGGTGCGGTCGTACTCATCGAATCGCCTCCAGCGAGTAGGCGCTCAAGGGTCTGACCGGAACCTCGGGTAAGGCGAGGTTCAACGCCTCACCGGCCGGCACGGGGTTTGGAGCCGAGGGACCAGCCTCGAGGATGGAGCGAATGTCGTCCGCCTTGAAGCGTCGGAAGCGAGTCGCCCGCTCCAGCGCTGCCAGCAGCTGCTCCCGACTCCAGCTCATCTCCAGGGTCACGATGTCGGCGAGCTCGGCTGCCAGTCGCGATGTTCCGACCGCCGCCGCTGCTCGCAAGAACGCTTCGGCGGAAGGTCCGAGCGCAATGAACGCGCGCTCAGTCCCAGAGCGCACCCGAATCGCACGTGCCGGCATCCTGGACTTGCCTTTGTAGTGCTCATCCTTAATAGAGACCTCGCCCGGCGCCATGAGTGGATGTCGTTCGATCTCGTTTCCGTCGTAGGCGAGCACCACGTCGTGGTCCTGCACGGTGACCTCGATCTGCTTGCCCACCCAGGCGGTCGGCAGCGAGTAGCGGGCCGAGCCGAAGCGAATCGTTTGCATGCGGTCGACCTTGCGCAGCTCACCGCGACAGAGCGCCGGTCGCAGTGAGGGCAGCGGTCGCATCAGTGGTCGCTCCTCCGCCAGCCGCTCATCGGGTGTCGCACGCGTCTCGCTGTGGACTCGGCCGTTGACCTCAAGACCCCAGAGCTTGGCCTGGCGATTTCCGGTCGCGATGTCGCCGCCGAAGTTGTCCTCGGGCACGACCAGATCTCGCTGGGCATACCCGCACAGGTGCTCGACGACACCCTTCGATTCAGGGTCCGCGGCCTCGCAGAAGTCAGGTCGGAAACCGTAGTGCGCGGCGAAACGAACGTAGTCGGGATGAGGCACCACCACGTTGGCGACGACTCCATTCTTGAGGCAGCCCATACGGTCGGTGAGCGCCACCGCGGGCACACCTCCCAACTCTTCAAAGCATTCAGCCAGCAAACCCAGAGTTGTCTCCCTGGTCTCGTCGCTGGCAAAGCGCACGAAGCGGTATCGCGACCAGGCCAACACGGCGCAGAACATGTGCAGGCCGACTGCGATCTTGGTCCAGTCCGCGACCAGGTGCTGGCCCGGGCTGGGCACCCATGGCCGGAAGATTCGTCGCTTCTGCCGCCACTCCGCCTTGACCTTGGCGACCGCGCGCCGGAGGTTGCGCGCGGAGCCCTTGTAGCCAGCAGCGCGCGCCGCCGGCAGTAGTCGTTTGGCGGAGATGCGACCGTCGGTCCTGCGCACTCGCTCCCAGATGACCGACATGACTGCGTCGGTGTTCCGCGACGTCGGACGCGGACGCCGAACCCATGGCCCGCCTGCCTCGTGGCGTTCGACCGCGCGCCTGACCGTCTTGTCCGTTACGTTGCACAACCGCGCGGCGGCGCGGTAGGACCCGAGCTGATGAAACGCATCGATGATGTTCAAATGCTCCCTCGTCGTCTTCAATAGGTAGGTCCTCCGGTCGGGTGAGTGAGACTGAAGCAATCCCACTGTGTCCGGTCCGGGGGACGTACCGCTGGCTAGCTACATCAGACGGTCGAGAGTGCGGACATTCGCTGGCCACAGACGCGTACTTTCACATGGCCACGCGCATTCGGAACAGCATCCAGCACTTTATGGCAGCAACCGATTCTTCTGGTAAAGACCAAACGGATCAATTATTCACGCTGTTGGAGGAGACAGCTATGGCGGAAACAACAATCGAACGACGGATCTCAGTGCTTGTCTATTCAGACATGGAGTCCGCTTACGACTACCTCGTCACGGTCTTCCAGCTGGGTCCGGGAGCGCTGTTCCGAGACGAGACAGGACGACCGGTTCATGGTGAGCTAGAGGCGGGAGACGGCGTCGTATGGCTTCATCCGGAACTAGAGCGCGCGCGCC
>DATGEO010000066.1:0-18099 GCA_035310015.1 Candidatus Dormiibacterota bacterium
AGCCAGCTCCTCTTGCTCGAGGCCCTGATCGGCGCGGTCGCGGTGGCCGGCATCGCCGTGCTCGCGCTCTTGATCATCCGCATCGGCCTGCGCCCCCTGGCGCGCATGGGCGCCGTGGCGGAGGACATCGCCAAGGGCGACCTCAGCCGCCGCGTCGAGCCCTCCACCCCGGACACGGAGATCGGAAGGCTCGGCCTGGCGCTCAACGGCATGCTCACGCAGATCGAGTCGGCGTTCGCGGAGCGCACGAGGTCCGAGAACCGGCTGCGCCGTTTCATCGCCGACGCGTCGCATGAGCTGCGCACCCCGCTGACCTCGGTGCGCGGCTATGCGGAGATGCTGCGCCGCGGCGCCGAGAAGTCGCCCGAGGACTCGGCCCTCGCCCGGCGCCGGATAGAGGAGGAATCGAAGCGGATGTCGGTGATGGTGGACGACATGCTCGTGCTTGCGCGGCTCGGACAGGGCCGGCCACTCGAGTCCCAGCCGGTCGACCTGCGGCAGATCGCGCGCGACGCCGTCGCCGACGCGCATGCGGTTTCGCCCCAGCGTGAGATCTCGCTCCACGCTTCAGAGCCGGTGGTGGTCAGCGGCGACGACACGCGCCTGCGTCAGGCGCTCGGCAACCTCGTACGCAACGCGCTCGTGCACACGCCTCCGGACACGCCGATCGAGGTCGGTGTCACGGCCGGCGACGGCGTCGCGCGCGTCACCGTCGCGGACCACGGCCCCGGCCTGAAGCGGGATGATGCCATTCGGGTGTTCGAGCCCTTCTACCGCGCCGACCCGAGCCGCAGCCGGGACAGCGGCGGCGTCGGGCTCGGCCTGTCGATCGTCGCCGCGGTGGTCAGCGCGCACGGCGGCGACGTCAAGGTGAGCGACACGCCCGGTGGCGGGGCGACCTTCGAGATGGACCTGCCCCAGGGGGGTGCGTCGGGAACAGGCTTCGCCGGGCCCGACGCCCTAAGGGGGGAGACCCCCCTCAAACAAGATGGAGTGGCCCAGAAATAGGAAAACCGGCGGCGCCACTCGGCGCCGCTGGCTGTTGAGCTACAAGGTCTTCAGTTACTCGTTGACGGCTCGCTTGTAGTCTGGCTCTTCGCCTTCCTCGCCGTCGTTCATGCGCTCGCCGCCCTCCGCGGGCTGCGACTGCATGCCGGCGTGCATCAGAGCCTTGTGCTGAGCGAGCTTGTCGGCTGTGTCGAACTCTTCGTCACAGACGTCGCACCTCATTCCGGCCATCCTCCTTTTTAGGATTGGAGCGCGAGGCGCCACGACACTCACATGCCCGCGCCTACCTAACAAACGTTCCCGCTCCGCGAACTACCGGAGCGCGGCGCGAGGCTCCGATCAGGCCGCCGGCCGCTCCTGCTGAGCGGAATCGCGCCGCTCGCGAAGCTTTTCGATCTGAACCGCGGCGTCGATCCGATCCCACAGGCGCCAGTCCGCCTCAGAGCGCCAGACCTGGTCGAGCAGCGACTCCCACTGCGTCCGCAGGTCGGGTACGTCCGGCCGCGTGCCCTGGCCCCGATCATTCCTTCCTTTCAGCATTCCCATCACCGTCCCTACACCAGAAACGTGCATCCGCCCGCCGGACGGCTACTACGGATGCGGTGATTTGCGGTGCGGTGTATTGCGTAGTCCCGACGCACGCTACTTCGTCCAAGCGGGCGCGGCCGACGAGTCCAGGCCGACGTTCTGCGTGATCGGCCGCGCGCTGGTCGGCGACGAGGACGCCGTCGACTGGACGATCCACAGCTGGAAAGGCTCTCCGGTGTGCACCGGCGCCAGGAAGGCGATCGTCTGGCCGTCGGGCGAGAACACCGGCGAGGCGGCGAGCTGGCCGCGCGCGAGGATGGTCTCCGGTCCGATGGTTGACGACGACAGGTCGAGCCTGGCGGTGACCAGCCCGGTGGACTGGAGGCCGGTCTGGCGGCAGACCATCGCGATCATCGACTCGTCGGGTGAGACCGCCGGCTGGGCGCAGTTCTCGTCCGGCTGGGTGAGCGCGGTTCCGGCCAGGCCCGGGCGGTTGACGATCCACACCTGCGAATGGACCTGCGACCGCAGGTCGATGGAGAACTTGGTGTAGATCAAGCCGCCGTTCTTCAAGGGCACGGGGTCGGCGTCGCCGCCGGTGTAGTCGTTGGGCACGGTCCACTGCACCACGCCGCCTGACCCATCACTTGCCAGCGCGAAGATCGCCAGGTCCACGAGATAGGTCGCGTACGGGTCCTTGTCGTCGTAGCTGTAGAGCACGCTCGAGCCGTCGGCGCTGAAGCGGGGATAGAACGCCCAGTGGTTGCCCTCGACCTGCGTCGACTGGTGATGGGTCAGCTGGCGCTCTATGCGGCCGTTCGAAGTGAGCAGGTAGACGTCCGAGTAGTTGAGGTAGCGCCGCACGGCGACGAGCTGCGTCCCGTCCGCGCTGACCGCGGGCTGCGTCCAGCCGGCGTTGTCCGTGATCTGCGTGAAGGCGCCGTCCTTGAAGCGGTAGATGGCGCCCTGCTGGGCGACGTACATCGTGCCCGGCAGCGCTTCCGCCCGCGTGGAGGACGGCTTCACCACGCTTCCCCCATTGGTCTTCAGCACCCCCGCCACGTGGTAGACGCCGAACCCGAAGGCGGCCATGGCGACCAGCAGGACGATGTGGGTGAGCGCCTTCACTGCGGGAAGTTCTGCTGCACGACCGGGAGGATCTGGTCCCAGTTGGGGAACACCACCGACTGGCCGTCAGCCCAACCCTCTGACGTGTACGGCGTCTCGAGGATGATCCGCTTCACGTCGGACGAGTTGTACTGGTCGAGGACCGAGAACATCTGGCGCATCCGGTCCATGTCCATGCTCGTCTTGAACTCGCCGTTCATCGCGGCGGCGAGGGCCGGGAAATCCGCGATGTTGATGTGCTTCGCCTCCGCCTTCATCGCGAGCAGCAGCTCCTGCTGACGCTCGGACCGCGCGAAGTCTCCGCGCAGGTCGCCATGGCGCGAGCGCACGTACTGCAGCGCATGGACTCCGTCGAGGTGCACAGCGCCCGGCAGCACGGCGACGCGGTAGTAGCTGTACGGGCTCGACGTATTGATGTCGGCGGGGTAGAAGTCGTCCAGCACCGGGTTGGTGACGATGAGGTTCACCCCGCCCATCGCATCGATGAGCTTGATCAGGCCTTTGAGACCGATCCACACGTAGTCGTCGACGTGGACGTGGAAGTTCTGCTGCACCGCGGCGATGGAGGACTCGACGCCGCCGGTCTGGTACGCGGTGTCTATCTTGCCCACGCCCTGTCCTGGAATCGGCACCCACAGGTCGCGGGGAATCGACATCATCGTGACCTGCTTGGTCGACGGGTCGACGCGCACCAGGATCATCGATTGGGTGTTGTACTGGTCGGTGACGAACTTCGAGTCGTCGTCCGATCCGAGGAGCAGCACGGTGAACGGCTGCGTCGGACCTGACGCGATCGGGTTCAGAATCCCGCCTCCTGACGTCACCACCGGTGTGCTCGACGACTGGAAGACGGGGAAGAAGTAGACCAGGAGACCGAGGAGCCCGGCCACCAGGAAGCCCGCGATGATTCGCGAGGTTCTTGGCAGCGGACTCGCCCGCGGACCCTCGTCCTCGGTCCGAGCGCGCCAGGGCGCGAAATCACTCATGGGCGGCCCCCTCGTCTGTTCTCAACACGAGTTCAACGCGTGGGCTGTGTGAACGCCCTGCCGCGAAGCGGTAACGTCATTGACGAATGCGTTTCCAAACCGATCAGCGAATTGGCACAGCGACCTGAACGCAAGCCGGGGTGTATCCAGCCTGAGATAGCCGCGCAGCGAAGTCGTTCCCGACCCGCGTCCCGAGCCCTGATGGGCTTGCTCAGCCTCCTCGTGGGCGCTCTTTTGCTGGGCAGCGAAACTCCGCCGCCGCCACCCGCCGCGCCGCCGCTGGTGGGGTTCAGCTACAGCCCGGAGCTTTCAGAGTGGATGGGGCGAAATCCGGAGGCCGACCTCGGCTATCTGCTTGCCACGACCAACCCCGACCTGGTCCGGCTGCCCGTGTACTGGGACGTGACGCAGCCCAGCCCGCACAACCTCGACTTCTCCTCGGTCGACGGCCTGCTCGCCGTCGTGGCCTGGCACAACAGCATCTCCGCTCGCCCGACGCGTGTCATCCTCACCATCGGCGCACGGAACTTCGTGTACCCGGAGCTGCACGTGCCCGCCTGGATCGGCCCGCGGCAGAACCCGCAGCTCGCAGGCGCGATGGTCGGCAAGGCCTACCGCTCCTACTTCGACTCCACGATCGACCGCTATCGCAACAACCCTCTCCTCTACGCATGGCAGGTCGAGAACGAGCCGTTCGACTACGTCGTCAACGAGTCGACCGGCGACGACCAGATCTCGCCCGAGCAGGTGACGTGGGAGGTCGACGAGGTGCACCGGCTCGACGCCAACCACCGCGCCGTGACGACGAGCTTCGACGGCTGGAACGTGATGGTCGACTGGATGCAGCTCCACGCGACGCCGCTGCTCTGGTTGCTGCACGGCTACCCGAGCGGCCATCCCGGACCGGCTCTGGACGCGGGCGACGCGCTCGGTCTCGACATCTACGTCGACGGCGCCTCGACGCCGCTGCGGTTCAGCAGCGTCGCCCTCCGCACCTCGTGGAAGGCCGAGACCATGCAGTTCTGGGCCGGCGAGGCGCGGTCGCAGGACAAGCAGCTGTGGCTGATGGAGATGCAGGCCGAGCCGTGGTCGGCCTCGCCGGGCGCATTCTCCACCGACGACCTGCTGGCGAGCGCGGCCACCTACCGGCGCGAGCCGTTGAACGTGGTCCTGCTGTGGGGCGCCGAGACCTGGCTGATCGACCCGGCGTGGATGAACGCCGCGGTCCGGGCGCTCTCTATACTGCGGTCGCCCTAGAGGTCAGGCCTCTACGCCCGTCCTCGGCGGTCTCGGTCTCGATCGCCGCCTCGATCCACGAGACGTCGGCCGGCTCGACCGGGCGACCCGCCGCCAGGCAGTCGCGCATCGAGTAGATCCGCTCGCTGCCGGCGAAGCCCTCTCGGTTGAGCCGCACCACGATCGTGCCCACCAGGATCGAGATCCGGCCGCGGATCGCGGTCATGCCGTCGATCGTCAGGTCGGGCGCCGTGTCGAGCGCGGCTGGCTCGGTGGTGATGGCCTGCCGAAGCTGTTCCAGGAGCAGGCGACGAGCCTTCGCGCGCCCGGGACGGACCGGGAAGCGGACGGTGACGGTGGAGGGCCAGGCGGGGTCTTGCATCAGCCGTTAAGTAATCAATGAACGCTGTTAAGTGTATATCGGGTCGCTGCGGAAAAAATCAAGCTGAGTGATCCAGGGCCGCCGCCCGTGCGTAACTAGGCTTCGAAGGCGCTTTCCGGCGCCCGAGCCCAGGGAGGACCGATGAGCTTCAGCATCGAGCGGTACAAGGAAGAGTCGAAGAAGCTGGACACGACCGATGTGGCGTGGGAGGACGTGACCAGGTACCGGCTGTCCAGCGGTGACCTGTTCTGCCTGCACTACATGATGGACATCGAGAACCACGTCCCCCTATACCTCTCGCACCTGCTGGTGACGCGAGCGTGCATGGACCCGATCCTCACCGCGTTCCTCGCCTGCTGGAACTACGAGGAGCTCTGGCACGGCGAGAACCTGGGCAAGCTGCTCAACCTCTACGGCATCGAGTTCGACACCCAGGACAGGATCGCGCGCGTGCGCGCGAACCTCGGGCTGCAGAACTCCGTGAGCATCCTCACGACGATGGCGGGCTCGTGGCTGTCGAAGGACTTCTCCGCCGTCTACCTTTCGATCGGGGCCATCAACGAGCTCTCCACGCTCACCGGCTATCGGGCGTTGATCCGGAAGTCCGGGCACCCGGTCCTGGCCGACCTGCTCTCGCGGATCATCAAGGACGAGCGCCGCCATTTCGCCTTCTACTACAACTCCGCCAAGGAGTGGCTGACGGACAACGCCGCCGCCCAGCGCTTCGACCGCTGGATGCTCGACCGCGTGTGGGTGCCGGTGGGCAAGGGCGTCAAGAAGCAGGAGGAGGTCGACGCGCTCGCGCTCTACCTCTTCGACGACGAGCAGGGCGAGTCCGAGCTGCTGGCCCTCGACGAGAGGATCGGCCGGCTGCCGGGCCTGTCCGGCATCAAGCTCATGTCGAAGGCGCTGGACGCGGCGCGCGCGCGAGCGCGTCAGAACCCGGACTGGGGCCGCCGTCTGATCGAGGCCGAGTCCTGGGCGATCACCGCGTCCAAGCGCTCGCCGGTCGGCGAGCTGACGACGCGCCGCGGCGGCGCGCTGGAGCTGGTCGGGGAGCCGGACTAGCGCCAGACCCTCGCGCACGACCCCGCGCGTCCGCAAGATTGTCGGCGTGTTCCTGACGGACGCCGAGCTTGCCTCCGCGCTCGCGGCCCGCGACGAGACGGCGCTGGGACAGCTCTTCGATCGCTACGGCGCACTGGCCTACGGCGTGGCGCTGCGCATCCTCGGCGACCCCGGGCGGGCCGAGGACGCGGTGCAGGACGCGTTCCTGAAGCTCTGGCACGGCGCAGGCCGCTTCGACCCGGAGCGAGGGTCGCTGCGGACCTGGGTCGTGACCGCGGCGCGCAACCGCTCCATCGACCTGCTTAGAGGCCGCCCCGGCCGCGAGCGCCAGGAGCTGGCGCTGCGCGAGGACTTCGGCGCGCCGGCGGCCGGCCCGGAGGAGCAGGCGGAGGCCTCGCTCGAGCGGGCCGCGGTGCGGGCGGCGCTCGCGGAGCTGCCGGCCGAGCAGCGCCAGGCGGTCCAGCTCGCCTACTTCGGCGGGTACACCCAGGCCGAGATCGCGCGGCTCACGTCGGTTCCGCTCAGCACGGTCAAAGGGCGGATGCGACTTGCCCTGGAGAAGCTCGCTGCGTATCTGAAGGACAGAGGCGTGACCAATGGCTGACTTCCAGGAGATGGACGACCCGGCGTTCCAGGCGCTCGGGCTCGCGGTCGAGCCGGTGACGCCGCCGCCCGGCCTGCGCGCGCGCGTCCTGGCTGCCGTACGGGAGCCGGCCGTGCTCGAGCCGCGGCGGTGGCGCGCGGCTGTCCGGGTGCCGCTCGGCGCCGTCGCCGCCATAGTCGTGGTCGCGCTCCTCGGCGGCCTGCTGGCCGGCGAGCGCATCGGCGAGTCGCGCGCGCCCGCGCCCCAGTCGCAGGTCGCCCACTTCACGCTCACGGGGCACGGCTCGATGGCCGGCGCCTCGGCGACCGTGATCGACCTCAAGCAGGACGGCATCGCGCTCGTCAGCTTCGACGGCCTGCCCCAGGCGCCCGCGGGCAAGCTGTACGAGGTGTGGCTGATCACGCCCGACGACAGGGCCGAGCCGGCCGGGATCTTCCTGCCCGACGAGAACGGCCAGCGGCTGCTGGTCATCGAGCGCCCGCTGAAGGGCTACAAGCTGATGGCGGTTACGGTCGAGGCGGCGCCGTCGGGCGTCGCGCAGCCGACGCAGGCGCCGGAACTGGCGGGAACCGTGACCTAGCAGATTGATAAGGTCGTCGCCTTATCATCTCCCATCAAATGGCCTCGGCCTGGGCGCCCACTCCGGGGTCCCCACGAAATCGATGATTTCGTGGGGTGGGAGCCCGTACCGACCCGGCAACGGCATCGATCCTCCGTACCTGGGTGACCGCGAGGAGCAGATCGAGTCGGTCCGCGCCTTCCTTAACGACCCGAAGAACCCGCGCAACGTCCTGATCACGGGCCTGCGGGGCGTCGGCAAGACCGTGCTCCTCAATCACCTGCAGGCCGAGGCCGAGGCCGCGGGGTGGCTCGTGGTCGATCGCGAGTTCTCGGAGCCGGACGCGGAGCCGTTCGCCTTCGCCAGCGCGATGCTCAGCGACGTCAACCGCGCCCTGCGCCGGCTCAGCCTTTCCGCGCGTCTCAGAGACCGCGCGGGCACGCTGCTGCAGGCCGCGGTCGACGTGGTCGGCGCGCTGACCGTGAGCTACGGCGAGTTTCGGGTCAGCGTCGACACCAAGCGGCGCAGAGCCGAGATCCAGCGCCGCCTCGACGACGACTTGAAGGAGGCGCTCACCCACATCTGTGAGCTCTGCAAGAAGAGCGAATACCGAGGCCTGGTGCTGCGCTACGACGAGTTCCACGTCATCCGGGAGCGCGCCGCGGCTCCGACCCTGAGCGCGCTGCTCAGCGCGACCTCCGCGGTGCAGCAGCGCGGCCTGCCGCTGATGCTCATGCTCTGCGGCCTGCCGCCGCTGGTCGACAACCTCTCGCGCTCGAAGAGCTACTCGGAGCGCATGTTCTCGACGATCGTCCTGGGCAATCTCCGGCCGCCGGAGGACCGCGCTGCGTTCGTCGATCCGGCCGTGCGCCTCGGCCGGCGCTACGCCGACGACGTGGTGGACGCGGTCATGAGCGACACGGGCGGCTATCCGTTTTTCATCCAGGTCTACGGCGACACGCTGTGGTCGGGCGCCCACGGCGAGACGATCGCCGGCGCCGACCTTCGCCGCCTGAGGCCGCGCATCCTGGCCACCCTCGACGCCGGATTCTTCCGCGCCCGCTACGTGCGCGCGTCCCCCAACGAGCGCAAGCTCATGCGCGACGTCGCGAGGTTCGGGGAGAGCGCGACCATCGAGCAGCTGCACCAGGCCTCGGGCAAGCGCAACAACGAGCTGCAGCCGGCGATCGCGGCGCTGATCCAGAAGGGCCTGGTCTACCGGCCGGAGCGGGCGCGGATAGGCTTCACCGCCCCGATGTTCGGGGCCTTCCTGAACCGCACGCCGGATTGAGCCGCGATTGATAAGGTTTCGGCCTTATCGATCCTTATCCCAGCTCGGCGCGGACCTTGGCGGCTCCGGCCGCGAGTGCCAACAGCTTGGCGAACGCCTTCTCGCGCCGCAGGTACTTCATGCCGCAGTCGGGCGAGAGGATCAGGTGCTCGGGGTCGACGTGCTCCAGCGCCTTGCGGATGCGCGCGGCGACGGTGTCCGCGTCCTCGACCGCCGAGTCGTCGGCAAGGTCGATCACGCCGACGATCAAGTCCTTGCCGCGGAGCGCTTCGAGGATTCCGAGGTCGACCTTCTGCTGCGCCGACTCCATCGCGACCTGCTTCACGCCCGTGCCCGCGAGCGGTTCGAGAAAGGGATATCCGTTCGGCCGGTCGTGGACGATGTGCGCGTAGCCGAAGCACGTGTGCAGCGCCGTGGTGCCGGTGATGCCTTCGAGCGCGCGGTTGATCGCCGGAATCGCAAACTGCGCCGCCTTCTCCGACCGCGCCTGGAGGTAAGGCTCGTCGATCTGCACCACGTCCGCGCCGGCGGCGAAGAGGTCTTTGATCTCCTCGTTGACGGCCGCCGCCAGCGCCATCGCGAGCTCGGCGTCGTCGTGGTAATAGTCGTTCTGGGCCTGCTGCGACATCGTGAACGGACCGGGAAGCGTGGCTTTGATCCGGCGCCCGGTATGGGCGCGCAGGAACTCGACGTCGCGGGCCTCCACCGGCCGGGTGCGACGGATCGGCCCGACGACGCGCGGCACTGGGTTGGGGTGCCCGGTGCGGTCGAGCGCGGAGCCCGGGTTGTCCAGGTCCATGCCCTCGAGCGCGGTCGCGAACCGGTTGGAGTAGCTCTCGCGGCGGATCTCGCCGTCGGTGATGATGTCGATGCCTGCGCGCTCCATGTCATGGATCGCGATGAGCGTCGCGTCGTCCTGCGCCTGCTCGAGCCAGCGCGGCTCGACCCGCCAGATCTCCCTGGCGCGGACGCGCGGCGGCAGGCGGCCGCCGAGCATCTCCCGGTCGACCAGCCAGTCGGGCTGCGGATAGCTGCCGACGACCGTCGTCGGTAGCAGCTCGCTCATCGTGCCAACCTTAGAGCGATGAAGACGCTGCGTCTCGAGACGGTCGACGCGTACATCGCGTTCGATTTCGACTGCCCGACGAGCGCCGGCGGCACCCGCATGGCGCCCGACGTGACCGAGCACGAGACGCAGCTGCTCGCCCGAGCGATGACGTACAAGTTCGCGGTGCTCGGCGTGAAGTTCGGCGGGGCGAAGGCGGCGATCCGCGCGACGGACGAGGATCGTGACGAAGCCGTCCGCCGCTACTGCGACGAGATCAGGCCGCTGGTCGAGAGGGGCACGTTCCTTACCGCCACCGACCTCGGCACCAGGCCGGAAGACCTGAGCTCGCTGCCCGGCACCGACCAGGCCGGACTCATGCACACCGACCACCGCGGCATGACCCTCGACGCTTTCATCACCGGCGTCGGCGTGACCGTCGCCGCGGAGACCGCGCTCGGCTCGCTCGTGGACAGGACCGTGGCGATCGAGGGTTTTGGGAAGATCGGCGGCGCCACCGCGCTGGAGATGTCGCGGCGCGGGGCGCGCGTGGTGGCGTTTTCGACCATCCACGGCTCGGTGCAGCGCGAGGCGGGCTTCGCGGTCGACGAGCTGTTGAGACTTCGCTCCGCCCACGGCGACCGCCTGGTCGAGCATCTGGGCGAGCCGGTGCGGCCGGTCGCGGACCTTTTCGGCGTCGAGGCCGACGTCCTCGTTCCCGGCGCGCGCGTCGGCGTGATCGACGAAGGCCGCGCGCGCTCGCTGCACGTCCGTGTGGTCGCGCCGGCGGCCAACGTCCCCTACACGCGCGCGGGCCTGGCAGCCCTGCGGCAGCGCGGCATCGTCGCCCTCGCCGACTTCGTGTGCAACTCCGGGGCCACGATCGGCTACGCGACGGACGGCCTGACCACCGCGGACGATGCCGTCAAGGCGGTCGAGGCAAGGGTCCGCGAGCTGACCAGCCAGGCGCTGGCCGATCCCGGCGGCGCATTCGAAGGCTCGCGCAAGCTCGCCGAGGCCCACCTCCGGACATGGGTCGACCCGGCGCAGGTGCCCGACGGCCCACCCCTCGCCTAGCATGCCGGGCGTGACGTCAGGCCGGCTGCCCGGCGACGCGTGCGATCGCGACCCGATCTGGGACCGCGAGGTCGAGACCGAGCACCACGATCAGGCCCTGGCCCGCGCGTCGGCGGCTTGGGAGAAGCAGTTCCGTCACCTCGCCGAGCACTCGGAGTTCTACGCCCGGCGCTTTCGCGAGGCGGGGCTGCGCGGCGAGCTGAAGCTCAGCGACCTCACCCGCCTCCCCTTCACCACCAAGGCCGACTTCAAGCGCGCGCTGGACGAGCGCCCGCCGTTCGGCTCCAACCTCTGCGTGCCGCCCGAGCGCGTCAAGCGCATCTACCAGACCAGCGGCACGAGCGGGACCCCGAGCGTGCTGGCGCTCACGCCGAGCGACGTCGAGGTCTGGACCGCGATCGGCACGCGCACCTACTACGCGACGGGCATTCACGACCACCACAGCGTGCTCACGACCTTCGGCGCCGGCCCCTTCGTCGCGGGACACACCTATTTCGTGCTGGCGCGCATCGGGTCGCGCGTCGTGCCGGTCGGCCCGGGCGACACGGACCGCGTGCTGTTCGGGCTCCGCCAGGGCATCTTCGACACGCTTATGACGACGCCCTCGTTTGCGCAGCACCTGTCGAACCGGCTCGAGAAGAGCGGGGAGAAGGTGCATCGGCTGGCGCACGTGGTGACGGGCGGCGAGCCGGGCGGCGGCATCCCCGCGGTGCGCGACCACATCCAGCGCGTGACCGGCGCGACGGTCGACGAGGTCATGGGCATCGGCGACGTGGCGCCCTCGCTGTTCGGCGAGTGCCCGGCGCAGCGCGGCATGCATTTCTGCGGCGGCGGTCATGTCTGGGTGGAGATGGTCGACCCCGACACGCAGGCGCCGATGGCCATCGAGCCAGGCGCCGTCGGTGAGCTGGTCTACACGCACCTCACGCGCGAGGCGATGCCGGTGGTGCGCTTCCTCGGCGGCGACATCGTTCGCGTCGAAGGCGGGGCGGGCAACGAGTGCGAGTGCGGCCGGGCGACGTTCCGGATGCGCATCCTCGGCCGGCGCGACGACATGTTCATAGTCCGAGGCGTGAACGTCTACCCGTCGGCCATCCTCGCGGTCGTGGGCGATTTCAGGCCGCGGGTCACGGGACGGGCGCGCGTCGTGCGCCCGGGCGAGGACATGAGCGTCGAGCCGCCGGTGCCGGTCGAGGTCGAGGTGCGCGCGCAGCACACGGGCGACGAGCGGCTGGCGGCGGAGATCGAGGACGCCGTGCGCGCGCGGTTGACGTTCCGCGCCAGGGTCCTGCTCGTCAGCGAGGCGGATTTCGGTGAGGCGGGGTACAAGACGAGGCTGGTGCGCAAGGCATGAAGAGGAGAAGGCTTCGCTCCGACATCGCGTGGAGCGACGCCACGCACATCGTGGTCCGCGGCCACTCGCTGATCGATCTCATCGGCAACGTGACGCTCGGCGACTTCGCCTTCCTCGACCTGACCGGTCGCCTGCCCACCCCCCAGGAGTCGAACGTCTTCAACGCCATCGTCATCACCCTGGTCGAGCACGGCATGACGCCCAGCGCGATCGCCGCGCGCCTCACCTACCTCGGCTCCCCCGAGGCGCTCCAGGCCGCGGTCGCGGCCGGCCTGCTGGGTATGGGCGATCGCTTCGGCGGGCCCGCGGAGGAGGTCGCGCGCACGCTGCAGGAGGCGATGGAAGGAGGCGGCGAGCTGCCCGCGCTCGCACGGGCCATCGTCCAGGAGAAGAAGGACGCGAAGCGGCCGGTCCCGGGGCTTGGTCACCCGATCCACAAGCCCATCGACCCGCGCACGCCGCGGCTGTTCGAGATCGCCGCCGCCAACGGCTTCTCGGGGCGTTACGTCGAGCTGATCAGCCTGGTGTCGCGGGAGGCGGAGCGTGAGTTCAAGCGCGCGCTTCCCGTCAACGCGACCGGCGCCATCGGCGCGATCGCGAGCGAGCTCGGCTTCTCCTGGCGCGTGTGCCGCGGCCTGGCGGTGATGGGCCGGGCGATCGGGCTGGTCGCCCACCTGCAGGAGGAGGCGGACGAGCCGATGGCCGCGGAGATCTGGGCCCGAGTCGACGACGAAGCCTCCGAGCAGGTGCGCGGCGAAACCCGCCCGGAGCGGGACTAACATTGATTGCGATCGCAACCATCGCCCGCAGGGGGTAGCGCGTTGACAGGCAGCATCCCGGGCATCCATCACGTCACCTGCATCACGGGCGACGTGCAGAGGAACGTCGATTTCTACGTCAGCGTGCTCGGCCTGCGCTTCGTCAAGAAGAGCATCAACCAGGACCTGCCCGACACCTATCACCTCTACTTCGCCGACTACGTCGGCTCGCCCGGCACGGCGATGACGTTCTTCGGCTGGCCGACGTGGCCCGCGCGGCGTGCCGGCAGCGGCCAGGTCACGACGGTCGCATTCGCCGTGCCCGAACGCTCGCTCGACTACTGGGCGCGGAGGCTCGAGGAGAAAGGCGTCGAGGCCGAACGTTCAGAGCGATTCGGCGTCGAGGTCATCACCCTCGACGACCCCGACGGCATCCAGCTCCAGGTGGCCGGCCAGGCGTCGGACGAGCGCTGGGTGCCCTGGAAGCGGGGGCCGGTGCCCGTCGAGCACGCGATCCGCGGCTTCCACTCGGTCACCCTGACCGTCGCCGAGGCGGCCGGCACGGCCGAGCTGCTGACCAGGACGATGGGCTTCCGCCAGGTCGATCACAGCGGCGCGCGCACGAGATTCGAGACCGGGCCCGGCGGTCCCGACGCGATCGTCGACGTGCTGGAGTCGCCCGAGGGTCCGGCCGGCGAGGAGTCGATCGGCACCGTGCACCACGTCGCGTGGCGTGCGCCCGACGACGCGGCGCAGCTGGCCTGGCGCGAGGTGCTGGCGGAGGCCGGACGCAACGTGACGCCGGTGATCGACCGCTACTACTTCAAGTCCATCTACTACCGCGAGCCGGGCGGCGTCCTGTTCGAGGTCGCCACCGACACCCCGGGGTTCACGGTCGACGAGAAGCCCGAAGACCTCGGCTCCGGCCTCAGCCTTCCGCCCTGGTTCCAGGTGCGGCACGAGCGGCTCGAGGAGACGCTCACCCCGATAGTCGTTCCGACAAATCTCGTTCCAGGGAGGGCTAGAAGCCTATGAGCACCGCGACAATCGCGCCGGTCAACCCGATGGCGGCCGAGGGCAAAGAGACGGTGATGACCGTCCTGCGCCGCGACCGCGAGAACTTCACGAGGTTGGTCTCGGACCCGAAGAACTGGAACGTCGACACCCGGTGCGCCGGGTGGCAGACGCGCGACCTGGTCGGCCACATGATCGACGTCATGGAGGGTTACTTCAAGAACTGGGACGCCGCGCGCGCGGGCAAGGACGGCACCGCGCTCGGCCTGACCGTGATGGGGGAGACGCTCAACGACCACGCGCTCGAGTTCCGCAAGCTCTCGCGCGAGGAGGCGCTCGACCGCTTCAAGAAGGACGCGCAGAAGCTCGACAAGATGCTCGACGAGCTGACCCCGGAGGAGTGGACGAGCTTCCTCGTCTATCACCCGTTCGCCGGCCCGGTGCCGGCGGGGTTCTACGGCACGTTCCAGATCATGGACTACGGCGTCCACCCGTACGACATCGAGTACGGCCTCGGGAACAAGCTGGCTACCGTCGACGAGGCGAGCGCGGGCCTGATCCTGCCTTTCGCCTTCGTGTTCTGGCAGAACACGGTCGACGAGAAGGTCGCGAAGGGCAAGCAGCTCACCTACGGCATCGAGGTCCTCGGCCCGTGGGGCGGCAAGTGGCGCGCCACGCTCAAGGACGGCAAGTGGTCGTCGGAGCCGGAGACCGGGAACTTCGAGGGCTGCGACGCCGTGATCAAGTTCGACAACGCAGCCGACGCGGTGCTGACCTTCTTCCAGCGCTTCCCCGGCGGTTCCGCCCGCGGCGACGAGGAAGTGATCGATACGATCCGGCACCTCTTCTTCCGTTTCTGAAATCCCCGCGAAATCGGAGCCTTCGGCGAGATTTCGCGGGGGCCCCGGTTGATGCGAAGCAAGCTCTGGGCGGCGGACCTGCGCAGTGCGGGCCTGCCGTCTTCGCCCTCCGCCGTCGAGGTGATCGAGATCAAGCCACCGACGGCGGAGATCCTCATCGCGGCGATGGGCGCGGAGGGCGACCGCGTCGCTTCCCGCTTCGCCCGGGGATGCCGCTCGTTCGCCGCGCTGCACCGCGGAACGCTCGCTGCGTACGGCTGGCTGTCGACCGAGACCGAGTGGATCGGCGAGCTCGGCATCGCGATCTCTCCGGCCGCGGGTGAGGCCTACGTCTGGAACTGCTTCACGCTGCCCGCGTTTCGCCGCCAGGGTCACTACCGCGCGCTGCTCGAGGGAACGGTCGCTCACGCGCGCGCCGAAGGGTTGAAGCGGCTCTGGATCGGCAGCATCCACGACCCCGCCGAGAAGGCGGACGCCGACGCGGGGTTCGCGCCGGTGCTGCACTTCACGGTCGTGAAGCTGGGGCCGGTGCGGTGGCTGCGTGCGAGCGACGCCCCGGACGCGCCCGCCGGCCTGCCCGGCGAGGCCCGCCGCAGGCTGGGCCTGGGCAGGCGATCGGTGATCGGTCGGGTCGCCGCCAGGATCCACTGACCGCAGTGCATAACGGCTGCAAACCGCGGCGCGCGGCTGCATAGTTCTCGCTCGGAATGACAGCGCAAGGCGCCCTATCGGGCAAGGTCGGCGTGGTCAGCGGCGCGGGAAGCGGGGTGGGCCGGTCGGTCGCGCTCGCGCTCGCTCGCCAGGGCGCGAGCGTCGTGGTCGCGGACTTCGACTCCCCGCGCTTGGAGCGCACGGTCGAGGACGTGCTGCGACTCAGCTCCGCCGAGAAGGCGCTGTCGCTGACGACCGACGTGCGCGACGACGCGTCGGTGCGCAGCCTCGCGCGCAGCGCGATGAAGGCGATGGGGCGCGTCGACATCGTGATCAACGCCGCCGGTGTGCTGCTGCAGGGCCGCATCGACAAGATCTCGACCCACGACTGGACCTGGATGCTCGAGACCAACCTGCTCGGCGCGGTGCGGACGTCGCTTGCGTTCCTGCCTTACCTCACCGAGCAGCGCTCGGGCCACGTGATCAACATCGTCGCCTACGGCGGCCTGCACCCCGGCAACCCGCAGACGATTCCCTACGACGCCGGCCATGCCGCCCTCGCCGCGTTCACGGCGGGGCTCGCTCGCCAGGTCTCGGGCAGCGGCGTCAACGTTTCCCTGTTCTGCCTTGCCGCGGCCAGCCCGCGCATCGGTCAGAACACGCGCTCTCGCGGCATCGGCCGGTGGATCGGAGACGCGGCCGTGCCGCGGGACGCGACGCACACCGCCGACGCGCTGGCGGAAACGCTGATCGACGGCATCCACAACCCGCGGTTCATCCTCGCGGCCGATCCCGCGGACAGCGAAGAGCTGACGCGGCGGTGGAGCTTCGCCGGCGCGCCTGCCTCGCCGGCAGCCGCGCATCCCGAACCTGCCGGCGTGTCGTGATCGTACCGACAGACCTCCTGTCGGGCATCGCGATCTGCGTCGGCGCCGCGGCGGTGCTGGCACTGGTGAGCTGGCGCCTGCGCCAGCCGCTGATCCTCGCCTATCTCCTCGCGGGCGTGATCGTCGGCCCGATCGGCTTTCGCTGGGTCACCGACCTCGCGAGCATCCAGACCGTGGCCGAGATCGGCCTCATCCTCCTGCTCTTCGTCATCGGCCTGGAGATCGATCTCAGGAAGCTCGCCGCGGCGGGCACGCCGATGCTGCTCACCGGCGCGCTGCAGGTGCCAGTGTGCATCGCCCTCGGCCTCGGCTTCTTCGCGGCGCTGGGCGCGCACGTGGGGGGCGGTGACTACTCGCTGCTGTACCTCGCGGCCTGCATGAGCCTTTCGAGCACCCTGGTCGTGGTCAAGCTGCTCAACGACCGTATGGAGCTCGACACGCTTCCTGGGCGCATCAGCCTGGGCGTGCTCGTCATCCAGGACCTCTGGGCGGTGGCGATGCTCGCGGTGCAGCCGAACATCTCCAACCCGAACCTGCTGCCGCTGCTGTTCTCGCTGTGGAAGGGCGCGCTGCTCGTGGTCGGCGGTCTTGCGCTCTCGAAATACGTGCTGCCACATCTGTTCCGGTCGGTCGCGAAGGCCCCCGAGCTGGTGCTCGTGACCGCGCTCGCGTGGTGCTTCTTCCTCGCCGGAGTCGCCAGCTTCATCGGGCTGTCGCGCGAGATGGGCGCGCTGATCGCCGGCGTGAGCCTCTCGACCTTCCCCTACAGCCTCGACGTCATGGCGAAGGCGGTGAGCATCCGCGACTTCTTCGTCACCCTGTTCTTCGTCGCGCTCGGCATGCAGATCCCCGTGCCGACGCCGATGGTGCTGGAGTTCGTCGCCGCGGCCTCGGTGTTCGTGATCCTCAGCCGCATCGTGGTCGTGCCGATGCTCTACGCGCTGCGCCTCGGGCTGCGCAGCAGCATCATCCCGGCGATCAACATCGCCCAGGTCAGCGAGTTCTCGATCGTGATCGCGTTCCTCGGGCTGAGGTCGCACCAGATCTCGAACGACATCCTCGCGATCGTGATCCTCACGTTCGCCGTGACCTCCGTCGCCTCGACCTACATGATCAACTCGAGCCACGCGATCCAGAACTTGCTGACACGGCTCTTGAAGTCGGTGGGGCTGAAGGACCTCGACACCTCCGGCGACGCCGTGGCCGAGGACGAAGGCCGGCACCCGGTGGTGTTCCTCGGCTTCTTCCGCGACGCGAGCTCGATCCTCTACGAGTTCGAGCACGAGGGATCGGTCGAAGACGCGCGCGAGTTCGTGAGCAAGATCATGGTCATCGACTTCAACCCGACAGTGATGCGCGAGCTCCGGCGGCGAGGCATCAAGTGTGTTTACGGCGACATCGCGCACGCGGACACGCTGCACCACGCGGGCATCGAGGATGCCGAGCTGGTCGTCTCGAGCATCACCGACGATGTCCTTCGCGGCACGAGCAACCTCCGGATCCTGCGCAACATCCGCGCACGCTCACCGCACGCCCGCATCGTTCTCACCACCGAGCACATCCCGCAGGCGCTTCGCTTCTACGAGGCCGGCGCGGACTTCGTCTTCATCCCCCGGCTCTACTCGGCGGCCGCGGTCGCGCGGCTTCTGAAGAAGGGACTCTC
>DATGEO010000067.1:0-8157 GCA_035310015.1 Candidatus Dormiibacterota bacterium
CATCAACACCATGGTCGATCAGCTCAGCTCGTTCGCCTCCGAAGTCACTCGTGTCGCCCGCGAAGTCGGTACTGAAGGCAAGCTCGGTGGTCAGGCTCAGGTCAAGGGCGTGGCGGGTGTCTGGAAGGACCTCACCGACAACGTGAACTTGATGGCCGGAAACCTGACCAGCCAGGTGCGCAACATCGCCGAGGTCACGACCGCAGTCGCCAATGGCGACCTCTCCAAGAAGATCACCGTCGACGTTCAAGGCGAGATCCTCGAGCTGAAGAACACCGTCAACACCATGGTCGACCAGCTCAACGCCTTCGCCAACGAGGTGACTCGCGTGGCCCGCGAGGTGGGCACCGAGGGCAAGCTGGGCGGCCAGGCGGAGGTGGCCGGCGTCGGTGGCGTCTGGAAGGACCTCACCGACAACGTGAACTTCATGGCCGGCAACCTGACCAGCCAGGTGCGCAACATCGCCGAGGTCACGACCGCGGTCCAGCAGGGCGACCTGTCGAAGAAGATCACGGTCGACGTCCGGGGCGAGATCCTGGAGCTCAAGAACACCATCAACGTCATGGTCGACCAGCTCAACGCCTTCGCCAACGAGGTGACCCGTGTGGCCCGCGAGGTGGGCACCGAAGGCAAGCTGGGGGGCCAGGCCGAGGTCGAAGGCGTCGGTGGCGTCTGGAAGGACCTGACCAACAACGTGAACACGATGGCGAGCAACCTCACCGCCCAGGTGCGCGGCATCGCCCGGGTGGTGACCGCGGTCGCCAACGGCGACCTCGAAGGCAAGCTCGTGCTCGAGGCGAAGGGAGAGATCGCCGAGCTGTCCGACACCATCAACGGGATGACCGACACGCTCGCGATCTTCGCCGACCAGGTGAGCACCGTCGCCCGCGAGGTCGGCGTCGAAGGCCGCCTCGGCGGGCAGGCCAACGTGCCCGGCGCGTACGGGACCTGGCGCGACCTCACCGATAACGTCAACCGCCTGTCCGCGACGCTGACCACGCAGGTGCGGGCGATCGCCGACGTGGCCACGGCCGTGACCGAAGGCGACCTGACCCGGTCCATCAACGTCGACGCCAGCGGAGAGGTCGCGGTCCTCAAGGACAAGATCAACGAGATGATCCGCAACCTGCGCGAGACGACGCAGAAGACCAAGGAGCAGGACTGGCTCAAGACCAACCTGGCCCGATTCGCGCGCATGCTGCAGGGCCAGCGCGACCAGCTCACCGTCTCGCGCATGATCCTGTCCGAGCTCGCGCCGCTCGTGAATGCCGAGCACGGCGCCCTCTACAGCATGGTCAACCCGACGGGCGCCGAGCCGTACCTGACGTTCCAGGCCGGCTACGCGTACAAGCCGCGCCGTGGTCTGTCCAGGGAGTTCCACCTGGGCGAGGGCCTGGTCGGCCAGTGCGCGGTCGAGAAGCGCCGCATCTCGCTGACCAACGTCCCGCCGGATTACGTCCGCATCACGTCGGGCCTGGGCGAGGGCGTGCCGCTGAACATCATCATCCTGCCGGTCCTTTTCGAAGGCGACGTCCGCGCCGTGATCGAGCTGGCCTCGTTCCAGCAGTTCAGCGAGATCCACAAGGACTTCCTCGACCAGCTCACCGACAGCATCGGCGTGGTCCTCAACAACATCGAGGCCAACAGCCGCACCGAAAGCCTGCTGCGCCAGTCACAGTCCCTGGCCAACGAGCTGCAGAGCCAGCAGGACCAGCTGCAGCGCACCAACGCCGAGCTCGAAGAGAAGGCCAATCAGCTCGCGCAGCAGAACGCGGAGATCGAGCAGAAGCGGCGCGAGGTCGAAGACGCCAAGGATCTGCTGGAAGAGAAGGCCGAGCAGCTGGCCGTCACCTCACGCTACAAGTCCGAGTTCCTGGCCAACATGTCGCACGAGCTGCGCACCCCTCTGAACAGCCTCCTGATCCTCGCGCAGGAGCTCGCCGAGAACCCGGACGGCAACCTGCTGCCGAAGCAGATCGAGTACGCGACGATCATCCGCTCGTCCGGCAGCGACCTTTTGAAGCTGATCAACGACATCCTCGACATCTCCAAGATCGAGTCCGGCACGGTGGCTCTCGAGATCACCGAATGGCCGGTGTCCGAGCTCGAGCCCCTGCTGGAGCGCACGTTCAGGCACGTGGCGGAGGTCACCAAGCTCGCCTTCACCATCGACCTCGACCCGCGGCTGCCCCAGACGCTGCCCACCGACCCTCAGCGGCTGCAGCAGATCCTCAACAACCTGCTCAGCAATGCATTCAAGTTCACCGAGAAGGGCAGGGTCGACTTCCGCGCCTATCCCACGTCGAGCGGTTGGTCCAACCCTGCCCTCGACAGCGCGGAAGGCGTGGTGGCGATGAGCGTCACGGACACGGGCATCGGCATTCCCATCGACATGCAGCGCTCCGTTTTCGAGGCGTTCGCGCAAGGCGACGGCACGACCAGCCGCAAGTACGGCGGCACGGGCCTGGGCCTTTCGATCTGCCGCGAGCTGGTGACCCTGCTCGGCGGCGAGATCACCCTCGACAGCGAGCCTGGCCGCGGCAGCACGTTCACCGTCTACCTGCCCGCGGGCCGCATCCCGCCGCCGCGGCGGCGCGTGACCGACGACACGGCCGGCGGCGAGCCCGAGGTGGCGCTTGCCCGGGCGGAGGAAGCGCGCGTGGCCGCGCCCGTCCCGGTGCTCAGCGACACCGAACCGATCGCGGTCGAGCGCCGGCGTCGAAGCCGGTCCGGCGCCGCCATCGCCACGGCCGAGCGCGAAAAGCCGGCCGAAGGCCCGAAGGCGATCCTCGTCGTCGAGGACGACGACGTCCAGCGCCAGCACATCATGGCGATGGCCGAGCCGCTCGAAGCGGAGGCGGTCGGCGTGACGACCGGTGAGGAGGCGCTGGAGGCGATCGCCGGCCGGCGCTTCGACTGCGTGGTCGTGGACCTCGGGCTGCCGGGCATGACGGGTTGGGAGGTCATCGACCACGTCCGCAACACGCCGTCGCTGCGATCGATCCCGCTGGTCGTCTACACCGCGCGCGACCTGAGCCGCAAAGAAGAGCTCCGCCTCGGCAAGGCCACGCGCACGATCGTGATCAAGGAGATCCGCTCACCCGACCGGCTGCGCGAAGAGCTCACCACCCTGCTCACACGGGTTCCCGACGCCGAGAGCAAGCCGAACGGCGGCAACGGGCACGCCGACCCCGGGCTGGCGGGCAAGAAAGTGCTCGTCGTCGACGACGACATCCGCAACATCTTCGCGCTGACGGCGATGCTCGAGCGCCAGGGCATGGTGGTCGTCTCGGTCGACAACGGGCAGGAGGCGGTGAAGATAGCCCGCGACGACCCGAACGTGGACATCGCGCTCGTCGACGTGATGATGCCGGAGATGGACGGCTACGTCACGATGCGCCGCATGCGCGCCGTCCCGAGCTTCAAGGAACGCCCTATCGTGGCGCTCACCGCGAAGGCGATGAAGGGCGACCGCGAGAAATGCATCGAGGCGGGCGCTTCGGATTACATCGCGAAGCCCGTCAACAGCGAGCACCTGCTGTTGATGCTCAAAGCGTGGCTGACAACCTGAACCGTTGAGGGGGCTCTTGGCACAAACCGGCGCCGGCCTCAGCCTCGAAGACATCGAGATTCAGCTCCTTTTGGAGGGGATAGCGCTGCACTACGGGTACGACTTCAGGGACTACGCGCCCGGACCGCTGAGGCGAAACCTCGTCATGAGCATGGCGATGGAAGGCGTGCCGACGATCTCGCGCTACCAGGAGCGCCTGCTGCACGACCCGGAGTGCATGGAGCGCTTTCTCAACACCGTCGGCGTGAACGTGACGAGCATGTTCCGCAACGCGGATGGCCTGCTCTACCTGCGCGACGAGATCGTGCCGTGGCTGCGGACCTTCCCGTCCGTGCAGCTGTGGATCGCCGGCTGCGCGACCGGAGAGGACGTGATCTCGCTCGCCATCGTGCTGCACGAGACGGGGATGTTCCACCGCTCGCGCATCTACGCGACCGACATCAACGAGCGCAGCCTTCTGACCGCACGGGCGCGGGCTTACCCGCTCGAGAACGTCCAGTCCTACGAAGCCGGCTACGAGCTTGCGGGAGGCATCGGCACGCTCGCCGACTACTACTCGATCTCCGGCGATGTCGCCACATTCGATCGCAGCCTTCTCGCCAACGTGACTTTTGCGCGCCACAACCTCACCACCGACGCTTCCTTCAACGAGTTCCACGTGGCCGTCTGCACCAACGTCCTGAGCCACTTCAGTCCGGCACTGCAGGACAGGGTCTTCACCCTGCTGCACGACAGCCTGATCCCGGGTGGCTTTCTGGTGCTCGGCAAGCTCGATTCGATGGCGGGCTCGCGTGTGCGCCACCGCTTCAAGCCAGTACTGGACCGCGGCGGCGTCTATCGCAGGGCTCGCGATTGGCCCAGTTGAAAACTCGGCGGCGTCCGGCGGCGATGGCTTCCGCCCAGCCGGAGCGGACCAACATCCTGATCGTCGACGACGATGCCTCGAAGGTCGTCGCTCTGCGCAGCGTGCTCGACCCGTTGGGCGAGAACATCGTGGAGGCACGCTCCGGCGCGGATGCGCTGCGCAGCCTTCTGCGCGAGGATTTCGCGGTCATCCTGCTCGACGTCCGGATGCCGATCATGAACGGCTTCGAGACGGCCGAGCTCATCCGCCAGCGGCCGGCGTCGGAGCTGACGCCGATCATTTTCGTCACCGCTCTCGACCAGGCGGAAACGGACATGGGCCGCGGATACGAGCTGGGGGCGGTGGACTTCGTCTTCTCCCCCATCGTCCCGGCCATCCTTCGGGCCAAGGTCCAGGTCTTCATCGATCTCTACAAGGCACAGCACCAGCTCAAGCGCTACCGCGACCAGCTGCAGGCGCTCGTCGAAGAGCGCACCGCGGCGCTGACCGCGATCAACCGCGAGCTCGAGGGCTTCAGCTACCTGGTGTCGCACGACCTGACGGCGCCGCTCGTGACCCTGGACACCACCACGCACTCGCTCTCAGAAGGCGCTGCAAACCTGGATGAGGGCGCGCGCGCTCAGATCGCCCGCCTTCGCGCCGCGAGCCAGCAGCTGACGAGCCTTTTCGAGGCCATGCAGACGCTGTTCAAGCTCACGCGAGGCGACATCCGGCGCGAGGACGTCGATGTCTCGCAGGTCGCGGCAGACGTGGTGGCGGACCTGCAGGCCAAGGAGCCGCATCGCCAGGTGGACGTCCACATCGAGCCCGACCTGCACGTCACAGGCGACGCCAAGCTCGTGCGCGTCCTGGTCCGCAACCTGCTGAGCAACGCGTGGAAGTTCACGCGCAACGAAGCGCCGGGGACGATAAGCATCGGGAAAGAGGAGGTCGGCGGGGAGACGCGCATCTTCGTGCGCGACAACGGTGTGGGCTTCGACATGATCTATGCCCACAAGCTGTTCGGGGCCTTCCAGCGCCTGCACAGCCAGAGCGAGTTCGCGGGCGAAGGCATCGGGCTGGCTTCGGCGCAGCGGATCGTCAACCGCCACGGCGGCCGGATCTGGGCGGATGGCGCCGTGGGCGAAGGCGCCACGTTCTACTTCGTGATCTAGTTGTCCCCTGTCCCACTCCGCGGGAGGGGTGAGGGTGAGGCTCTTCAGACGTTCCCTGGTTTTTGCGTCACCGGCCAGAACTGGTCGGTGAAGATCACGTAGCGCTGGGTCGCGAATGCGCCGGCCCATAGTGGCCAGCACGTCGTCAGCGTCAGGTGATAGCCGGGCGCGTCCGGCACCAGGACCGTCCTGTCGGAGGGGCTGACGATCCGCGTGCCGGTGACGCGGTAGCGGTAGTTCCCATATCGCGTCTGCAGGTCGATCTCATCGCCCACCGTCAGCCGCGGCACGTTGATCCAGTACACGTTGTGCGCCGCCACGCCGACGGTCCCTGGGTCCCCCGGCCAGGGCGTGTCCGGGTAGTGGCCCGGCCCGCTGTACAGAACCCCTGACGTGACCCCCTCGCGAACCGTTGCGAAGTAGCCGATTTTCGGGATGACGATGGCGAAGTCGACGCCGTCGACGGGCCGCTTCAGGTTCGGCGGCACGGTCCGCGGCGGGTCGATCGGAACGATGACCTCCGACTTCCAGCGCTTGTCCTGGTTTTGCTGCTGGGCGACCGCCAGCGACGTCGTGTAGAAGAAGCTGACGATCAACAGCACGCCGGCGGTGATGAACAGCAGGGCGGTGACGCGGAGTGGGTCGAGCGAGCGCAGCCTCGCCACAGCAGACCTAGTGGGCGAGGATTTTCGCCACACGCGTTGAAAGCTGCGCGGGCGTCGTGTTCGCCTTGACCACCCAGTCGACGATGCCCAGGCCGCGCGCGTCCTGCTCGCGTCCCGAGAGCCCCAGCGCGTTGGAGAGAATCATCACGGGCACGTCCCGGGTGCGCTCGTCCGCGCGAATCCGGCGGAGCACCTCGAGGCCGTCCATTCGCGGCAGCAGCATGTCGAGGAGCACCAGCGACGGCGGGTCTTCCAGAGCCCTCCGCAATCCCGCCTCGCCGTCGACCACCACGTCGACGTTCCAGCCCTCGGCCTCGAGCTTCATCCGGTACATGTCGGCGATGAACCGGTCGTCCTCGATGAACAGGATTCGGCGCGAATGGGCCTGTGGAGCCGGGTCTCCGGCTGAAAAAGTCGAGTCCCCGCGGGTACGCTTGGGTGAGTGGGGATCGAAAACCGGAGGCGTACGGAAGCCTCCCACCTTCTGGATCTGGCTTACGACGCGATCTTCGCCATTGATGCGGAGAGCCATGAGATCTGTTACTGGAACGCCGGAGCGGAGCGAATGTACGGTTATTCCCGCGAGGAAGCCCTGGGGCGAGTTTCGCGGAGCCTGTTGAAAACCCGATTCCCGGACGGTCGCCAGATCACTTTCGAGCCCGTTATCCAGGCCGGCACCTGGGAGGGTCGCCTGCTGCAGACGCGCAAGGACGGCTCCGAAGCCCACGTCGAGTGCAAATGGGTGCTCGACCGCGGCTCCAGCCTGATCCTCGAGGTCAACCGAGAGGTCACTCAGCACGTACTCCTCGCCGAACGGTTCCAGTTGCTGGTGGAGAGTGTGAAGGACTATGCCATCTTCCTGCTCGACCCCCAGGGCCTGGTATCGACCTGGAATACGGGCGCTGAGCGCATCAAGGGCTACGAGCAGGACGAGATAATCGGCCGGCACTACTCGGTGTTCTATCCCGAGGACGCGCGGGGGGAGGGCATCCCGGAGCTCCACCTCCAGCTCGCGGCGGAGGCCGGCTCGGTCGATTACGAAGGCTGGCGGGTGCGCAAGGACGGCACCCGTTTCTGGGCGGCGGTCGTGCTCACCGCCCTGTTCGATGGATCAGGGCAGCTGATCGGCTTCGCCAAGGTCACCCGAGACATGACGCAGAAGCAGCTCGAGCGGCAGCGGTTGGAGGAGCTTGAACGCGCCAAGTCGACGTTCCTCAACCTGGTCGCGCACGAGCTGCGCAGCCCGCTGACAGTGCTGCGCGGCTACCTGTCGCTGTTCCGAGAGGCCGACCCGGCGATGCTGCAGGCGCTCGCGCAAAAGTCGCTGCCGGCGCTGGAGGCGAAGACGATCGAGATGACGCGCCTGGTCGACCAGATGGTGGAGATCGCGCGGCTCGAAGAGGGGACCATGGAGCTGCGGACGGAGCGGTTCGACATGACCGCGACCGTCGACCGGGCCGTGGAGGCCGCGCGGGCGCTGGACGACGGCGCCCACCACATCACGTTCGAGCCTTTCGGGCAAGAGCTCAACGCCGTCGGCGATGAGCAGCGCCTGACCATGATCCTGAGCAACCTGCTGTCCAACGCGATCAAATACTCGCCGGAGGGCGGTGACATCATCGTCAGTGTCTCGCGCTCTGGCGCCACGGGCCGGGTCACCGTCGTCGACCACGGCGCGGGCATCTCGCCCGAGGACCGGCCCCGGCTCTTCTCGCCGTTCACCCGGGTGAATCGGGACAGCCTGAAATACGTCCCCGGAACCGGGATGGGCCTGTACCTGTCGCGCGAGCTGGCCCGGCGCCAGGGCGGCGACGTGCTCCTGGTGCGCTCCGGACCCGACGGTTCGGAGTTCGCGGTGACGGTGCCCTTGAACGACTAGCCAGGCGAGTAGCGCCGCGGCAC
>DATGEO010000068.1:0-2419 GCA_035310015.1 Candidatus Dormiibacterota bacterium
TGCAGGATGCCGAGCACGTTGACCGCCACGTACGCGAGGTGGCGGTGGCCGTCGTCGACGACCAGGTTGAGGTCGACGTCGTCCGACTCGCGGAACCCACCGCTGGCGAGCGAGCCGGCGATCCAGACGCTGCGCACGAACGGCGCCCACGAGACCAGCGTGCGCACGAACTCGCGCGTCATCTCCAGGTACCGGCGGGCGTGAAGTGCGTGCCCGGCGGCCCGCTCGCCGATGCGCGCCGCGCGCACGTCGTCGGCGCGATCGACGACCAGGCCGCTCGCGATCGCCAGGTCGCCGGCCGCGGCCGCCCAGCGGACCTCGGGCTCGGTGAGCGGGCCGCCCAGGCAGAGCTCGCCGAGACGGGCCGGCGCCAGGGCGTAGCCGCGGCGCCGCAGCAGCGCGACCGATCGCGCGACGCGATCCGCCGTGCCTGTATCCGCGCTGGGGGAATAATCGAGCACCGGCGGCCTCCAACGGATCCGGACTGGGTCACGGGTGGATACGGCCTGGGGTTACCCTTGATGGGAACACAGCAAGCCCCCGTCTGGAAGGAGAAGAGATGACCGCCGACGGACACTTCCAGGTACCGCTGCCCGTCAACGAGCCCGTCCGGCCGTACGCCCCCGCCGACGCCCACCGCAAATCGCTGAAGGCTCGGCTCGCGGAGCTCACCGACGCCAACACCGAGATCCCCATGCACATCGACGGCCGGCACCGCGCCGGCAACGGCCACGGCGACCTGCGCTCGCCGCATCGCAAAGAGCTGAGCATCGGCCGCTACGCGGTCGGGACGGCCAAGGACTTCGACGACGCCATCAGCTCGGCGCTGAAGGCGCGGAAGATGTGGGCGGCGACCGCCTTCCATGAGCGCGCGGCGGTGCTGCTGCGCGCGGCGGCGCTGCTGGCCGGTCCGTGGCGCGACACCGTGAACGCGGCGACCATGCTCGGCCAGTCGAAGACCGTGCACCAGGCGGAGATCGACGCGGCGTGCGAGTCGGTCGACTTCTGGCGCTACAACGCGTACTTCGCCGACCAGCTGCTGCGCCAGCAGCCGACCAACGACTCGACCGCGTGGAACCGGTTCGAGTACCGCCCGCTGGAAGGCTTCGTCTTCGCCGTGAGCCCGTTCAACTTCACGTCGATCGCCGCGAACCTGCCGACGGCGCCCATGCTGATGGGCAACACCGTCGTCTTCAAGCCGGCGACGCAGACGCTGCTCGTGTCGCACTTCCTCCTCGAGATCCTCATCGAGGCGGGCCTGCCGCCGGGCGTCATCAACATGGTCAGCGGCAGCGCGTCCGAGATCTCGGACCGCGTGCTCAAGCACCCGGAGCTCGCCGGCATCCACTTCACAGGCTCGACCGAGGTCTTCCAGATGATGTGGAAGACGGTCGGCGAGAACATCGACCGCTACCGGACTTATCCGCGCCTCGTCGGTGAGACCGGAGGCAAGGACTTCGTGTTCGCGCACGAATCCGCGGACGCCGTCGCCCTGCGGACCGCGCTGGTGCGCGGCGCGTTCGAGTACCAGGGCCAGAAGTGCAGCGCGGCTTCTCGCGCCTACATCCCGCAGACGATGTGGAAGCAGATGAAAGGCGAGATGGCCGACATGGTCGATGCGATCACGCAGGGCGACGTCGCCGACTTCAAGAACTTCATGGGCGCGGTCATCGACGGCAAGGCCTACGCGAAGCACATGGACGCGATCGAGTTCGCGCGCAAGAGCACCGAGGCGAAGGTCATAGCGGGCGGCAAGGGCGACGACTCCGTCGGCTGGTTCGTTCGCCCGACCGTCATCGAGACGAGCGACCCCGACTTCCGGCTGATGAAGGAGGAGCTGTTCGGCCCGATCCTCACGGTCTATCCGTACCCCGACGGCAAGTTCGAGGAGACGCTGCAGGTGTGCGACCGCACGAGCCCCTACGGGCTGACCGGCGCGATCTTCGCCACCGACCGGCGGGCCATCCGCACCGCGTCGGAGACGCTGGTGAACGCGGCCGGCAACTTCTACATCAACGACAAGCCCACCGGCGCGGTCGTCGGCCTGCAGCCGTTCGGCGGCGCGCGGGCGTCGGGCACGAACGACAAGGCCGGCTCGTTCCTGAACCTCATCCGGTGGACGAGCCCGCGCACGATCAAGGAGACGTACGTGCCGCCGCGCGACCACCGCTACCCGTACATGGACGCGGAGCCGACCGACCGGCCGTAGGTCCAGGCAGATGGCCGTTCGCTACGAGGTCGACGGCGGGGTCGTCACGGTGACGATCGACCGGCCGGAGGTGCGCAACGCGGTCAACTCGGCGACGGCGGCGGAGCTGGCCGCGTGCTTTCGCCGTTTCGAGTCTGACGAATCGCTCAGCGTCGCCGTCCTCACCGGCGCGGGCGGCACCTTCTGCGCCGGCTTCGACCTGAAGGAGCT
>DATGEO010000069.1:0-8749 GCA_035310015.1 Candidatus Dormiibacterota bacterium
CGGTCATGAAGCAGTACCGGGAGGCGAAGCAGCAGCATCCCGACGGGATCCTGCTCTTCCGGTTGGGCGACTTCTATGAGGTCTTTTTCGAAGACGCCGCCACGGCCGCGCCGATCATGGGCGTGCAGCTCACGTCTCGGCCGCTGGGCAAAGCCGGCCGCGCGCCGATGTGCGGCGTGCCGCATCACGCCTGGCAGGCCTATGTGGGCAAGCTGCTGCGCGCCGGCCACAAGGTCGTGATCTGCGACCAGCTGGAGGCTCCAAGCGGCAAGGGCGTCGTCAAGCGCGACGTCACGCGCGTCCTCACGCCCGGGACGGTCGTCGAGGAGGCATATCTCGAGCCGGCGAGGTCGAACTATCTGGTCGCCTGCTGGACGCGCGGCCTCGAGTCGGGCCTCGCGGCGTGTGACGTCTCCGCGGGCGAGATGCTCCTCTGCCAGATGCCCAGCGACCGGCTCGCGGCGGAGCTGCAGCGCCTTGCGCCGTCCGAGCTGCTGACACCTCCGTCGGTAGAGGAATACCGCTACGACCCTGAGCGTGGACGCCAGCGCCTGAAGGATCTCCTCGGCATCGCCCAGCCGGCGTCGGTCGGAGCGGCCGACGCCCCGCTGGCGGTGGGCGCGGCGGGTGTCGTGCTCGAGTACCTGAAGAGCAACCAGGCGAAGCTAGGCCCCGGCTCGCTGACCGTTCGCAGCTACTCGCCCGAGGCGACCATGCCGCTCGACGCCGCGACCGTGCGCAACCTGGAGCTGCCGGCGCTGGTGCGCATGATCGACCGCACGAAGACACCGATGGGCGCGCGCCGCCTGCGCGACTGGCTGGGCGCACCCCTCCGCGACGTCGAATCCATCGAGCTGCGGCTCGGGGCGGTGGCGGAGCTGGAGGGTGATGCCGCGGCCCGCGAGCGCCTGGCCAATGCGCTGAGGGATGCGGGCGACCTCGAGCGGCTGACCGCGCGCGCCGCGCAGGGCCACGCCGGCGCGCGAGAGCTGGTGGCGCTCCGGCGCGCGCTGGAGGCGATACCGGGCGTCGCCGAGGCGGTGCAGGGATGCGTGTCGCTCGGCATCCGGGAGCTGGCCGCCGGTGTGACCAGCGCCGACGAGCTCGCCGCCGAGCTGGCCCGAGCGCTCATCGAGACGCCGGCCCCCGGTCGCGATGCGCGCGCCATCCGCGAGGGCTACGACTCCGAGCTCGACGGGATCGTCGAGGCGTCGCGTGAAGCTCGCGACTGGATCAACGGACTCGAGGCGCGTGAGCGCTCGCGCTCCGGGATCCGGTCGCTGAAGGTCGGCTTCAACAAGGTCTTCGGCTACTACCTGGAGATCAGCAACGCGAACACGATCCCGATTCCCGACGGCTACGCGCGCAAGCAGACGCTGACGGGCGCCGAGCGCTACGTGACGCCGGAGCTGAAGGAGCGGGAAGCCATCGTCTTGAGCGCCCAAGAGCGGATCGCGGCGCGCGAGCTGGAGCTGCTGCGGCAGCTGTGCGAGCGGGTGGCCGCGGCAGCGCCGGCGCTGCGCGCGACGGCACAGGCCATCGGGGCGATCGACGCGTTCGTCGGGCTGGCGACGGCGGCGGCCGACCTGCGCTGGGTGCGGCCGGAGGTCAACGCCGGGCTGCGCCTGGAGATTCACGGCGGGCGCCACCCGCTGGTCGAGCAGAGCATCCCGGCGGGTGTCTTCGTGCCCAACGACCTCGAGCTGGACCCCGCGGGCGAGCAGATCACGATCCTCACCGGACCCAACATGGCCGGCAAGTCCACATACCTGCGGCAGTGCGCGCTCATCGTGCTGCTCGCGCAGTGCGGCAGCTTCGTGCCGGCGGACCGCGCCGCCATCGGCCTCGCCGACCGCATCTTCACGCGCGTCGGCGCGCACGACGACATCGCGGCGGGGATGTCGACTTTCATGGTCGAGATGACCGAGACCGCGTACATCATCAATCACGCGACCCGCGCGTCACTCGTGATCCTCGACGAGGTGGGAAGGGGGACGTCGACGTACGACGGCGTCTCCATCGCGCAGGCGGTGGTGGAGCACATGCATGACTCGCCGCGGCTCGGCTGCCGCACGATCTTCGCCACGCACTACCACGAGCTCACCGCGCTGGCCGAGCGGCTCCCGCGCGTGCGCAACCGGCGGGTCGAGGTGCTGGAGGACGGTGAGAGCGTGCGCTTCCTGCACCGAGTCGTGCCCGGCGGCGCCGACCGCTCGTATGGGATCCACGTCGCGGCGCTCGCTGGACTTCCGGCCGCGGTGATCGCCCGGGCGCGCAGCGTGCTCGTCGAGCTCGAGCAGCAGAAGCCTCTCGAGCCCGCGGAACAGCAACTCGGCCTGCCGATGGAGCTGGCGCCCGATCCACTGCGGAAGGAGCTCGAAGAGCTGGAGCCGGATTCGCTCAGCCCGCTGGAGGCGCTGCAGAAGCTCTACGAGCTGCGCTCGCGGCTGCACCGATGACGGCGATCCACCGCCTGTCGCAGGACGTGGCCGACGCCATCGCCGCGGGCGAGGTCATCGAGAGGCCGGCGTCAGTCGTCAAGGAGCTCGTCGAGAATGCCCTCGACGCGGACGCGCGGCGCATCACCGTCGACGTGCGCGGCGCCGGCCGAACGTCGATCCGGGTGAGCGACGACGGCCACGGCATCGCGGCCGATGAGCTTCAGCTCGCGTTCACGCGCCACGCCACGAGCAAGGTCGCGTCCCTCGCGGACCTGCAGGCCATATCGAGCCTGGGATTCCGCGGCGAAGCCCTGGCCAGCATCGCCGCGGTGGCCGACGTCGAATGCGCGAGCGGCGGCGCTCGCATCCACCTGCGAGCAGGCGAGCTGGTTGACGAGGGAGCCGGGCCCCTGCTGCCGGGCGTCGTGATCGAGGTGCGCGACCTCTTCGCCAACGTGCCCGCGCGCCTGAAGTTCCTGAAATCTGACGCGACCGAGGTGGCTGCGATTCGTGACGTCGTGAGCTCTCTCGCGCTGCTCCACCCGCACGTCCGCTTCCAGCTCACCGTCGACGGGCGCACGTCGGTCGCGACGACCGGTGACGGCGACCGCCGACGCGCCAGCGCCGCGCTCCACGGCGCGGCGGTTGCGACCGAGATGCTGGAGATCGTCGGCATGCCGCTGGTGACCGGCCTCGTCTCCCAGCCGCGGGTGAGCCGCGGCAGCCGCGACTGGATCGTGCTCGCGGTCAACCGCCGGCCGATCGCTTCGCGCTCGCTGCTGTATGCGCTGGAAGAGTGCTACCAGGGGAGGCTCGAGCGCGGGCGGCACCCGGTCGCGGTCATCGACATCGGCATCGACCCCGAGCTCGTCGACGTCAACGTGCACCCGGCGAAACGTGAGGTGCGCTTCCGCGAAGAGTCAACCGTGTTCGCGGCCGTGCAGCGCGCGGTTCGCGCAGCCCTCGGCGGGAGTGAGCCTTTCTTCTACCGCGCGCCCGCATACGCGCCGGCCGGCGACCACGTCCTGACCACTGTGGCCGCCGTGCGAGAGCCGTCGGTCGCGTTTGCCCTCGAAGAGATCGTCCCGGCTCCGGCCGCGATCGCGACCAAGCTCCGCCCCCTGGGCCAGGTCGGGCCCGGCTACATCGTGGCCGAGGGGCCTGACGGACTCGTCCTGGTCGATCAGCACGCGGCGCACGAGCGGATCCTCTTCAACCGGCTTTTGGCGCGCCTCCACGAAGGCCGGGGCATGAGCCAGCAGCTGCTGATCCCGGCGGCCGTCGACGTCGAGCCGGCATTGATGGCTGCGGCCATCGACAACCGAGCCGAGCTCAGCGCGCTCGGCCTCGAGCTCGAGGAGTTCGGGCCCCGCAGCCTCCGCGTGACCGCGGTGCCCGCCGAGATGCCCGCGAGCCGCGCCACCAAGGCCGTGCAGGAATCGCTCGCGGCTCTGGCCGAGAGCCGCAGCGAGGGCGCGATCGAGAAAGCCGCCGCGGCGCTCGCGTGCCACTCGGCGGTGCGCTTCGGCGACCTGCTCGAAATGGCGGAGCAGCGCCGCCTGCTCGATGACCTCGAGGCGGCGGAGGACTCGGTCACCTGCCCGCACGGCAGGCCGACGAGGCTCGTCGTCGAGTGGCAGGACCTCGTTCGGCACTTCAGGCGCAACTACTGACCGGCGACGTAATCGTCATCGTCGGGCCGACCGGCATCGGCAAGTCGCAGCTGGCGTTCGACCTCACCCAGGCCCTCGGCGGGGAGATCGTGGTCGCGGATTCGCGGCAGGTCTACCGAGTGCTCGACATCGCGACCAACAAGCCCACCGCGGAGCACCGCCGGCGGGTGCGCTATCACATGATCGACTTCGTCGACCCCGCGTCCACGTTCAACGCCGCCGAGTACGTGCGCGGGGCCCGGGCGGCGATCGCCGAGATCCTCGACCGTGGTCAGGTCCCGATCGTCGAAGGCGGCACGATGCTGTACGTCGAAGCCTTGACCGAAGGCCTGAGCCTCACCGGTGTGCCGCCGAACCGCGAGCTCCGCCGCGAGCTGGAGGCGCTGGACGTGGAGAGCCTGCGCGAGCGGCTCGTCGCGCTGGATCCTGACTCGGGCGTCGAGCTTCGTAACCCGGTGCGCGTGATCCGCGCCATCGAGGTGCTCGAGGCCGTCGGGCCTCCGCTCCAGAGGCTGCGCACGCGCGACGCGCCGCCATGGAGCTTCGCCCGCATCGGGCTCACCGCGCCGCTCGAGGTGGTCGACCAGCGCCTGGAACGCCGCAGCCGCGAGCAGGTGGCGCGCGGCCTGGTCGCGGAGACGCAGTCGGCGCTCGACGCGGGTGTGCCGGAAGATGCGCCGGTCCTCACGGGCATCGGCTACGCCGAGGCGCTTGCCCACATTCGCGGCGAGGTCCCGCTCGAGGACCTGCCGGGGGTGATGGCGGCGTCGAACCGCCGCTATGCGCGGCGCCAGCTGCGGTGGTGGCGGCGCGATCCGCGCATCAAGTGGTTCCAGGTCGAGCCCGATCCGCTGCCAGCTATCCTCAAATACGTGCGAGGTTCGGATTGAGCAAAGCGGTGAACGCCAAGGCCTCCGGCGCCAAGCGGCTGGGTCAGATCCCGCCGTACCTGTTCGCGGAGATCGACCGCAAGGTGCAGGAGAAGAAGCGCGCGGGCGTGGACGTCATCTCGCTCGGCATCGGTGATCCCGACCTGCCGACGCCGAAGCGCATCGTCAGCGTCCTCCAGGAGGCGGCGGCCGACCCGGAAAACCACCGCTACCCGTCCTACTTCGGGCTCGCGGAGCTGCGCGGCGCGATTGCCAACTGGTACTCGGACCGGTTTGGCGCGACCCTCGATCCCCAGACAGAGATCCTGCCTACGCTGGGCTCGAAGGACGGCATCAGCCATGTGCCGCTCGCGCTCGTCGATCCCGGCGACCTGGTGCTTGCGCCCGATCCGGGTTACACGGTTTACGTGACGGGCGCGCTGATGGCGGGCGCGGAGGCATACGCGATGCCGCTCACGCACGAGAACGAGTGGCTGCCCGACCTGTCGGCGATCCCCGACGACGTAGCCGATCGCGCCCGGCTGATGTGGCTCAACTATCCGAACAACCCGACCGCGGCCGTTGCCGACCGCGAGTTCCTGACGCGAGCGGTGGAGTTCTGCCGCGACCACGGCATCATCCTGTGCCACGACGCTCCCTACTCGGAGATCGCGTTCGGCGGGTACCGGCCGCTGAGCCTGTTCGAGGTCCCGGGCGCGAAGGACATCGGTCTCGAGTTCCACTCGCTCTCGAAGACTTTCAACATGACCGGATGGCGCATCGGCTGGGTTTGCGGCCGTGCCGACCTGATCGCGCACATCGGCCAGCTCAAGACCAACGTCGACTCGGGCATCTTCCAGGCGGTGCAGTGGGCGGCGATCGAGGCGCTGAACGGCGGGGAAGAGGAGACGCGAGCCGCGTGCGAGGTCTTCGCGCGCCGGCATCAGCTCGTGGCGGACACCTTGAACTCGCTGGGCTGGAACATCAAGCCTCCGCGCGCGACCTTCTATGTGTGGGCGCCGGTGCCGCACGGGTACGACTCCATCGGGTTTGCGGGACACGTGCTCGACCAGGTGGGGGTGAACATCACGCCCGGAGTCGGTTTCGGGCCCCATGGAGAGGGCTATTTCCGGCTGTCGGTCACCGCGCCGGACGAGCGGCTCGCGGAAGCGATGCGGCGAATGGAGAACCTCCGCCTCTGAAATCCCCACGAAATCCGAGGCTGCGCCGCGATTTCGTGGGGGCCCCGGTCAAATGATCACCATCAAGACGCCGCGGGAGCGCGCCTACCTGGTCGGCGTCCTTCTCCCCGGCGCGAGCGACGAGAAGGTCCGCGAGCAGATGCAGGAGCTGGCCGACCTCACGCGTACCGCCGGGGCGGACGTCGTCGGCAGCGACGTGCAGAAGCGCTCAGAGGTCGAACCGGCCCTGTTCATCGGCATGGGTAAGGTCAACGGGCTGCGCGACCTCATCTTGGAAGGTGGCTTCGACCTGCTCGTCTGCAACGAGGACCTCAGCCCGCGGCAGCAGCGCAACCTGGAACGTGAGCTGAAGGTGCGCGTTTTCGACCGCACCGAGGTGATCCTCGAGATCTTCGCCCAGCACGCGCGCACCCACGAAGGCCGGCTGCAGGTCGAGGCTGCGCGGCTGCACCACCAGCTCCCGCGCCTCATCGGCTCCTACTCCTATGACCGACAGGTCGGCGGGCAGCGGGGGGGACTGGGCTCGCGCGGCGGCCCCGGCGAGCAGCAGATCGAGACCGAGAAGCGCCGCATCCGCAAGCGCATCCGCGACCTGGAGAGCGAGATCGAACAGGTGCGGACGCAGCGGGCGCAGCAGCGGATCGGCCGGCGCCGGGCCGAGCTGGAGACCGCCGCGATCGTTGGCTACACCAACGCCGGCAAGTCGACCCTCCTCAACGCGCTCACGGGCGCCCAGGTTCGCGCCGAGCACCGCCTGTTCGCGACCCTTGACCCGACGACCCGGCGCCTCGACCTGCCGGCGGGGCGAGGGCTGCTGCTGACCGACACCGTCGGCTTCATCCAGAAGCTGCCCACGGACCTCGTGGCGGCCTTTCGCGCCACGCTGGAAGAGGTCACCGAGGCCGACCTGGTCATCCAGGTCCTCGATGCGAGCTCACCGGCGGTGGAGGAGCAGGCGAGCACCGTCGACAAAGAGCTCACCGCTCTGGGCGCCGGCGACAAGCCACGCGTCGTGGCCCTGAACAAGGTCGACCTGCTCGGTCCTGCGAGCCGGCGGCGGGTCATCGCCGCGCTGAGCGCGCGCTATCCCGGGCTGGTGCCGATCTCGGCCACGCAGGGCCTCGGCCTCGACGAGCTCATGGACGCGATCGACGCCGCGACCCGAGCCGACATGGTCGGCGTCGAGCTGCTGGTGCCGTACGGCAGCGAGCGCGTGCTCGCCTCACTGCGCAAGATCGGCGGCATCGAGCGGACCGAATACCTCGACGCCGGCACCCGTGCCTGGGGCTGGGCGCCCCGGCACGCCGCCGCTCGCTTCGAGCCCTACAGCGTGGCTGCCGCTAACGGAAGAGGCGGATCACGCCGCGGACGACGCCGACCAGGCTGAGGTTGCTGGTCACGATCGGCTCATAGGCCGGGTTCTCGGCGACGAGCTTGACGTGGCCGTTGCCGCGCTCGAAGCGCTTGACCGTGGCCTCGTTGTCGACCAGGGCCACCACGATCGAGCCGTTGGTCGCCTCCTGCTGCGGTCGCACCAGGACCATGTCGCCGTCCAGGATGCCGGCGTTGACCATGCTGTCGCCGCGGACGCGGAGCAGGAAAAACCCTTCCTGAGCCATGTCGGGCGAGAGGAGGACGTGGTCCTCGATGTTCTGCTCGGCCAGGATCGGCGCGCCGGCGGCGACGTTGCCGACGACGGGCACGGAGATGGCGTTGCGGCGCTGCTTGTCGAGCTCCTCGTCCTGGACCAGCTGCACCGTGCGCGACTTGCTGGGATCGCGGTGGATCAGGCCGCGGCGCTCGAGCTGGTTCAGGTGGTTGTGGACGGTCGAGCTCGAGCTGAGGCCGACGGCCTCGCCGATCTCGCGCACGCTCGGCGGATAGTTTCGGACCTTGGTGACGTAGCGGATGTAGTCGAGGATCTTTGCTTGCCGGTCGGTGAGTTGATCGGTCAATTCGGTGTCATCTCCGCTTCAGGTTTATTCGCGCCCGAACAGGCGCTCTGTCCATCCTAGCAGCCACGCCGAAAAACTGCAAACCTTTGTTCGATGTCTTGACAGCCGAACCTCTGTTCGCTATGTTTCCAAACAAATGTACGCGACCGGCACCTCGGCCATCCGCCTGCGCTCGCCCCGCGCCGCCGGCCCGCTGCGCCATCTCGGGCGCTGGATGGCCGTGATCGTGCTGATCGCCGGCGCGAGCACGGCCCTGGCTCGAGTGGCCCTTGGCGGCACCGAGCCGGTGACCACGGTCGTGGTCCAGCCCGGCGACACGCTCTGGTCGATCGCCGCCCAGCGCTATCCGGCGGCCGACACCCGGGAGCGGGTCGACGCCATCGAGCGCCTGAACCGCCTGAGCGGCCCGGTGATCGTGGCGGGGGAGACCCTGGAGCTTCCGCCGCCCTAAAACGCCTTCTCCCCGGCCGGGTGGGCCCACGGCGTAGGCTGCGGCCGTGCGGGTCACTCTGGTCACCCGAGCCGGCTGCCACCTGTGCGACGACGCCCTGAGCCTCCTCCGCGAGCTCGGCGTCGAGCCTGAGCTGGGGGACGTCGACGCCGACGACA
>DATGEO010000070.1:0-15604 GCA_035310015.1 Candidatus Dormiibacterota bacterium
CCTGCGCGTGGGCTGTGAGTTCAGATATGACGTGTCCGCCGCGACCACCGCGACCGTCCAGGTGAGGCCGCGCTCGGATTCGACTCACCGCCTGGTCACCGAGACCTGGACGACCCGGCCGTCCGTGCCGGTAGACGAGTACGCGGACCTCTACGGCAATCCGGTCAAGCGCCTGGTGATGCCGGAAGGCGAGCTCGTCCTGACCTACGACGCGGTCGTCGCGGTCCCGGACGAGCCGGACGCCGACGCCTCCATGGCGGCCCAGGTGCCCGTGGAGGACGTGCCCGGCGACCTTTTGCACTTCACGCTCCCCAGCCGCTACTGCCTGTCCGACGAGCTGATGGCGACGGCGTGGGAGCTCTTCGGCCAGGCGCGGCCCGGCGCCGCTCGCGTCCAGGCGATCTGCGACTGGGTGCACGACAACATCCAGTTCCAGTACGGGTCGAGCGATCCGCTGACGACCGCGCTCGACGTGTACAGGAACCGAAAGGGGGTCTGCCGCGACCTGACCCACCTGGCCGTCACCTTCTGCCGCGCGCTGAACATCCCCGCGCGCTACGTCTTCGGCTACCTGCCCGACCTCTACGTCGAGCCGAACCCCGAGCCGATGGACTTCGCGGCGTGGATGGAGGTCTGGCTCGGCGATCGCTGGTGGACGTACGACCCGCGCAACAACGAACGGCGCGTCGGCCGGGTGCTCATCGGACGTGGGCGCGACGCGCTCGACGTCGCCATGATCACCACCTTCGGCCCAGCCGCGTTTCGCTCGATGAAGGTGTGGGCGGACGTGGCGGAGAAGGCCTCATGACGGTCGATCCGACCTCCGTGGATTGGACGGCGGCGCGCCGGGCCTCGTACCGCCTGCGGCAGGCAATTCGCTATGAGTACGCCGAGCCGATCACCGACCTCCACCACCGCCTCGTCGTCATCCCGCCCGCGCGCTTCGGCGACCAGCGCCGCACGTATCACGACGTGCTCATCGAGCTGGAGGACGTCCGCGTCGACCACCTCGAGGACCGATTCGGGAACGTCGTCGTCGATGTGTTCGCCGATGAGGTGCCGGACGCGATCGAGTTCGTCGCCGAGGTGTCGGTCGAGCGTTCGGCCGCCGAGCGCAACGTGCTCCGGGGCGGCTGGCCGCCACAGGATTGGTGGCTCGAAGCTTCCGGGCTCACGGCCGCGGACGAGCGCATCCGCGGCGCGGCCGCCGAGCTCGCGGCCGAGGCCGAGTGGGGGCTGCCGCTGGCGGATCGCATCAACGACTGGGTCTACGGGTCGATGACCTACAAGCACGACGTGACCGGCGTGCGCACGACCGCCGCCCAGGCGCTTGCGCTGGGGTCCGGCGTGTGCCAGGACTACGCGCACGTGATGCTCGCCGTCTGTCGCGCGGCGGGGCTGCCTTCGCGCTACGTGTCGGGCCACATGCTCGGCCAGGGTGGAACCCACGCCTGGGTCGACGTCGTGCTGCCGGCCGGGGACGGCCCCGACGCGGTCGCGTGGGCGTTCGACCCGACGCACGCGAGCCGGGTCGGCCTGGACTACGTGACCATCGCCGTCGGCCGCGACTACGCGGACGTGGCACCGACCTCGGGGACTTACCGCTCGGGCGGCCGGGGACGGCTGACGACGAGCAAGCAGGTGACGCTCACCGACATCGGGTAGCGCGCTTTTTGTACAAGACGCGCGCTATCGTGCCCTCCGAGGAGCACGTTTTGTGCAAGACGTGCGGAATCGGGCGCGGCCGCTAGACGAAGAGCGGCTCCTGCGCGCCCCGGCGCATCAGTTCTTGCATCTGCTCGTCGGACGGCCGTTTCTCGAACCGGCGCGCGGCGTCGAGCATCTTGGGCAGCAGGTTCACGTCGCCCACGGTGTTGAGGAACACGCCCGGGCGGCCGAGCACCCACCACACCGCGACGTCGATGTCGGCCTGCGATTCAAGCGGTTCGTACCAGGTCGTGTGAGTGCGCTCGCGGCCGCGCCACGGGCGCATGGCGATGGACTTGATGGTCTGCACCGCGACGTTGCGCTCGCGACAGGTCGCGACCAGGGCCTCGAAGTTCTCGGCGTAGTACGGGAGCTGCATGGTGATGTAGTTGTACGGCAGCAGCACCGAGTCGAAGTCGAATCGCTCGAGGCTGCGGCGGTGGTTGGCCGCGATCTGCGAGCCGTGACCCGTGACGCCGATGAAGCGCACCAGGCCCTGCTGCTTCGCCTCCTGCGCGGCCTCGATCACGCCGCCGGGGCTCAGCGCGGTGTCCCAATCGATCGGGTCGGCGAGGTTGTGGACCTGCCAGAGGTCGACGTGGTCGACGCCGAGGCGGTCGAGGGAGCGGTGCAGCTCCTCGCGAGCCGGTTTCGCGCCGCGCTGGCCGGTCTTGGTGGCGAGGAAGAAATCCTTGCGATGACGCTTCAGCCACGGGGCGATGCGCAGCTCCGAGTCGCCGTAGCTCGCGGCCGTGTCGATGTGGTTGACGCCGTATTGCAGGAGCACGTCGAGCGTGCGGTCGGCGGTCGACTGGTCGACGCTGCCCAGTGCCGCGGCGCCGAACAGCGTGCGCGTGCTCTCGTGCCCGGTCCGTCCAAATGCCAGCTTCTCGATGGTCATACACGCAGTGTAGGTTTCACGTGAAACCGCGGTTCGAGGACCGAGGCTAGGCCTTCGACACCTCGATTCCTCGCTCTGCGAGGCGACCGAAGAACGCACCCGCCTCAAACGCCGCCTCCGGCCCGATCACGCCGGTGCGCATGACCTCACCCGCGGCCAGCGCCTGGACAGCGACCGACGCCGGAATGCCGGTCATGCGCGCCGTCCCCGCCGCGCCCCATGAAGTCGGGTGCGAGGAGCGCAGCGACGCGGTGGCCGCGGTCCCGGCGATCTCGCCGGTCACGTCGACGCGCAGGAAGAATGCGACCGGGCTGTCGAGTGCGGGTGGGCTGTGCAGGAGGTGCGCGCGCAGGAAAGCGCGAGGCGCCATGACGGTTCCGTCGACGCGGAATGGCTCTTCGTTGGTGAGCCCGTAGTCCAGGAACACGCGCATGGCTTTCATGACTTCGGGGTGCCAGCTGCCCCGGACCGCGACATGCCGCGGCTTCGGATGCAGGAAGCGCGGCAGCGTGTGGGTCTCCGAGTGCGGAACCATGTAGGTCTCGAGCGTCCCGACCGGAGGCGCGAACTCGAGCACGCGGGCACCGGAGAACGGCGGTACCGGGACGAAGTCGCCGTCCTCGTAGTAGAAGCGCGCGGTGGTCGGGCTGAACTCCTCGAGCACCGTGTCGAGCAAACCGGGGGAAGCGGCAAGCGGACGCAGGCTGCCGAACGCGATCTCGACTCGGTCCACGCGATCCATTCCAGCGCTCGCCTGCAGCGCCATGAGGTTGGTGACGCCCGGGGTCGCACCGCAGCCAAGCACGATGGCCACGCCTGCCCTCTCGGCTTCGGGACCGAGCTCGAGCTGCCGGGGCGTGTTGAACAGGCCGCCGAGGTCGACGTACGGACGGCGCATGCGAATCGCGGCGCGGACGAGCTCCAGGCCGTGGTGGTAAGTGGTGCAGTTGGCGACGACGTCCACGCGGCCCAGCAGCGCGTCGACGCTCGCCATGTCTGTGACGTCGACCGCCTCGGCGCGAAGGCGCTTCCCGCCCAGCTCGTCCACGAGCTGCATCGCCGCTGCCAGGTCGCGATCGGCGACAAGGACCTCGTCGAAATCGCTGGTGGCGGCGAGGTCGCGGACCACCTCGCGACCCATCGCGCCCGCTCCCCCAAGGACTGCTGCTCGCGTCGCCATCAGTAGCTGGGGGGCGTCATGACCCACAGCACCTGGGTCTTGCCTGGGCCGGGGTTGCGATTTTTGTGGGGCAGCCTGCTTTCGAAGGTGAGCGCGTCGCCCTTCTCCAGGAGGTAGTGCTCCTCGCCGACCCAGAAGTCGAGCCGGCCCTGGACGATGACCACGCACTCCTCGTCGGAATCGTGCGAGTACGGCTCATCGCCGGAGCCGCCGCCGGGCTCGATCTCCGACCAGATGACCTGGAGCTTGCTGGTCATGCTCGGCGTCAGCAGCGAGTCGCGCCATCTCCGCTTCGGATGCAGCAGCACCGGTCGTGCGTCCCGCTTGACGAGCCGGCCGTTGGGCGAGCCGCCGGCGAAGAAGGTGGCAACCGACGTGCCGAGCGCCTGGGCGATCTTGCGCAGCGAGGCGACCGACGGCGAGGTGAGGTCGCGCTCGACCTGGGAAAGGAAGCTCTGCGTCAGCCCGGTGGCGTCGGCCAGCTGCTTGAGCGACAGCGAGCGCGTCTCACGCAGGGAGCGGATGCGCTCGCCCAGCGACCCGTTCACTCCGTCCTCCTCTGCGCGGCCGAGCGGGCGGCCGCCAGCAGCAGGCCGGATTCGGCGTCGCCGCGGCCATGGCGTCTGACGACCATCGAGGCCGTAAAGATGCAGAGGAGCGTCACGGCCAGCATCACCGTCGCCACCGCGTTGACCACCGGGGAGACCCCGAACCGCAGCATCGAGAAGATCCGCAGGGGCAGCGTGGTCGAGGTTGCGCCCGAGACAAAGAACGTGAGCACGAAGTCGTCGAACGAGAAGGTGAATGCCAGCAGCGCGCCGGCGAGGATGGCAGGGTAGAGCAGAGGGATGGTGACGCGGCGCAGCGTCTGCAAGGCCGTCGCGCCGAGATCTGCGGCGGCCTCATCCAGCGTGCGATCCATGCCGACCAGACGCGCGCGGACGATGAGGGCGACGATGCTCGTGTTGTAGACGACGTGGGTGATCACGATCGTTGGAATGCCGAGGTCGACGTTGATAGTGACGAAGAACAGCAGGGACGCGATCGCGATGACGATCTCCGGCGTGACGATCGTGCCGTAGACCATCAGCTCAAACGCGGTGCGCGTACGTCTGCCCACGCGCTGCATCCCGATCGCCGCGAGCGTTCCGAAAACCGTCGCCAGCAGGGCGTTGATCACCGCGACGGTCAGGCTCACGCGGAGGGCGTCGAGGATCGACGGATCCGTCCAGGCGATGCCGTACCACTTGAGCGAGAAGCCTGTCCATATCTCGACCAGGCGCGAGGCGTTGAACGAGAACAGTACGACCAGCGCGATGGGGATGAACAGGAAGGCGTACACGAGCGCGGTCCACAAGCGAAGGGCGGGCTCGAACAGCGCGCCGGCGCGATCGGAAAGGGAGAGGGTCGCGGGAGCTCGCAGCGCGGTGACGGCCATCTAGAGCGCCATCTCAGCGCTCGTGGCGCGGCGGGCGACGCGGAAGTAGATCGCGATCAGGGCCATGAGCAGCACGATCACCGCCATGCCCAGCGCCGAGCCGAAGGCCCAGTCATGCGCGCTCACGAACTCATCGCCGATCAGGTTGCCGATCATGTAGCTTTTGGCGCCGCCCAGGATCGCCGGGATCACGTACTCGCCCATGAGCGGGATGAACACGAGGAGGCAGCCGGTCAGGATGCCCGGCATCGTCAGCGGGACGGTTATCCGACGGAATGCCGCCAGCCTCCCCGCCCCGAGGTCCTTGGCGGCCTCGAGCAGGCGCTTGTCGAGGCGCTCGAGTGAGACGTAGAGCGGGAAGACCATCAGCGGAAGGTAGTTGTAGACGACGCCCATGAGCACCGCCTTGTACGTGTACAGAAAGCCGAGGTCGCCGGTCAGCAGCCCGGTCGAATGCAGCAGGCGGGCCAGCGGGCCGTTGTCGCTGAGCAGGATCAGCCAGGCGTAGGTGCGCGTCAGGAAGCTGGTCCAGAACGGGACGATGAGCATCACCAGGAAGAGGTTCTTCCAGCGTGCCGCCCGCGTGGCCAGGAAATAGGCGAGGGGAAATCCGGCGATCAGGCACAGCACCGTGCCGCTGAAGGCCATACCGAGGGTGTTCAGGAAGATGCGCACGTAGATTGGGTCTGCCAGCAGCTGCGGGTAATTGCCGAGGTTGAACTTGTAGTCGATGCCGCCGTAGTCGGCCGAAGTCAGAAAGCTGAACAGCAGGATGAAGCCGAGAGGGACGATGAAAAAGGCGGCATACCAGAGCGCCGCGGGCAAGAGGAGAACCCCGCCCGCGGCGGTGGAGACGCGCCTCAGGACTGCGACCACTAAGCGGCCTTGAACTCCGCGTAGATCTGGTCGCGCATCTTCTGTCCGTTCGGCGTGGCCTTGCGGGTCTCGAGCGGCGCCAGCGCCGAATCGGAGGGGTAGATGATCGGGTCGCTCGTGATCGCGGCCGGTGTGTACTGCGCCGCGTCCGACTCCGCCTGCGCGTAGTACGTGTACTGGATCTCGCTGCCTTCGATCTTGGGGTCGAGGAAGTAGTTGATGAAGGTGTGCGCGGCCACCGGATGCGGAGCGCTCGCCAGGATCGCCCAGCAGTCCACCCACAGCTCGCCGCCCTCCGACGCGATCACGTACTGCACGGGCGGCGCCGGCGTCTGGCCCTTCAACGCTTCGAAGTCGCCGTTCCAGCCCATGGCGACCCAGATGTCGCCGGAGGTCAGGTCGGCCTTGTAGTCGGTCGACGTGATCTTGCCGACGTGCGGCTTGAATTTGAGCAGCGTGTCGCGCGCCGCGGACAGCTCCGACTCCTTGTCCGAGTTGTAGGAGTGCCCATTGGCTTTGAGCGCCATGCCGACGACCTCGGTGGCGCCGTCGAGCACGCTGACCTTGCCGCTGAACTGGTCGGCGTTGTTGAAGAACTCTTTCCAGGAGCCGATCGCCTGCATCTTGTCGGTCCGGAACCCGAATCCGGTCGTGCCCCAGTCCTTCGGCACGCTGTGCTTGCTGCCGGGGTCGTAGCCGGGGTTCTTGAACCGCGAGTCGACATGGCTGAAGTTCGCGAGCTGGCGATAGTCGAGAGGGAGCAGAAGACCCTTCTCGATCATGATCTGGACCATGTAGCCGGTGGGCACGACGATGTCGTAGCCCTTGGCGCCGGCCTCGATCTTGGCGAGCATGTCCTCGTTGCTCGCGTAGGTCGCGGTCGCGATCTGCAGGTTGGGGAACGCGGCCTGGAACGACTTCATGTCGTCCGGGTTCACGTACTGGTCCCAGTTGTAGATGCTGAGGTTCGACTCGATCGGGCCGACCGGCGCCTGGCTGTTGGACGCCACCGACGTGCTGCCCGCCCCGCAGGCGACGAGGATGAAGCCTCCGGTCGTCAGCGCTGACATCTGGAGGAAGTCGCGCCTGCTGAGTAACCGTGCGTTGGGTCGAGTCATCTTCGTCTTCTCCTTCAATTCGTCGCTGATCGCGGCAGTACGAGGCTCACGTCGGGGGTCCAGGTCACGTACACGAAGGCGCCCGGGGCCGCCGCGGGGTTGGCGCCGTTGAGTGCGAGGTTCTGGCGCCTGACCATCACCTCCGGTCCGGCGTCCAGGCGCACGCGGTACTCGGTCTGCTCGCCAAGGAACGTGCCCGCGAGGACGCGCGCCCGCCAGCAGTTGACTCCGGCGGGCCGCGCGCCGGGGTGGATCTCGATCTTCTCGGGTCGGACGGCGACGGTGACGGATGAGCCCTTGGCCAGACCAGCCCCCGCGCACCAGACCTCGAGCGCCTCCGGAGTCTTCACGAGCACGACCCCATCCCGGCTCTCGACGACCTCTCCTTCGAGGAAGTTGGTCAGGCCGATGAAGTCGGCGACGAACCTGGTGGCCGGGTGCTCGTAGATCTGGCGGGGCTCACCCTCCTGCAGGACGTGGCCGTCCTGCATCACGGCGATGCGGTCAGCCATGGTCAGCGCCTCCTCCTGGTCGTGCGTGACGAAGACGAACGTGATGCCGACCTGGTGCTGGAGGTCTTTCAGCTCGATCTGCATCTCCTTGCGCAATTTCTGATCGAGTGCTCCGAGGGGCTCGTCGAGCAGCAGGACTGTCGGCCGGTTCACCAGCGCGCGGGCAAGGGCCACGCGCTGCTGCTGGCCTCCGCTGAGCTCGGCCGGCCTGCGCCGCGCGAGCTCGCCGAGGCGCACCATGTCGAGCGCTTCGGCGACCCTCCGGGTGATGTCGGGCGCCGGTACGTGCCGCTGCTCGAGGCCGAAGGCGACGTTCTCGGCCACCGTCATGTGCGGAAACAGGGCGTAGTGCTGGAAGACGGTGTTGACGTCGCGGCGATACGGAGGGAGCGCGGCGACGTCGCGGCCGCCGATCATGACCTGACCGGCGTCGGGCTTCTCAAACCCCGCGATGAGCCGAAGGGTGGTCGTCTTGCCGCAGCCGCTCGGCCCGAGGAGCGCGTAGAACTGGCCGTGGGGGACACGAAGGGCGATGGAGTCAACCGCCCGAACAGGGCCGTATGACTTGGTCACGCCGCGCAGCTCTACGTCGAGCGCCCGAGCTTCCGGACTTAAGTGCTGCTGAATGCGAAGTAAATACTGCTTAAGTCAGGCTTTGTCAAGGAACGGGCTAGCTGCCCAGGATGCCGGCGACCGCGCCCAGAGAGCGGAGCAGCGGCGCGGCCACTCCCTCGTGGCGTTCGGGCGCGAGCGCCGGCATGCCCGGCAGCGTCGACGCGAACGCGTCGACCACCGCGCCGTCCCACTGCGTCCCGCGCCCGCGCAGCAGCTCGACGAGCGCGACGTCCTGCTCGAGAGCGGCGCGGTAAGGCCGGTCGGACGTCATCGCGTCCCACGCGTCGGCGACCGCGATGATGCGGGCGCCGAAGGGGATCTCCTCGCCGGACAGGCCGCGCGGGTAGCCGCGGCCGTCGATGCGCTCGTGGTGCGACAGGACGAGCTCTCGGCCCTTTCGATACTCGGCGAACTTGGCGAGGATCTGGGCGCCGTCCGCCGGATGCTTCTTCATGAGCTCGAATTCCTCCTCGGTCAGGCGTCCCTCCTTGTGCAGGACCGAGTCGGGGACCGCGATCTTGCCGAGGTCGTGGACGCGCGCGGCGAGGCGGATCAGCTCGACGTCACGGTCGGAGAGGTGAAGCCGCCGCGCGGTCCTCACCGCGTGGTCGGCGACGCTCTGCGAATGCTGGAACGTGTACGGGTCGCGGCGGTCGACGACGTCGGCCATCGACTCCACCGCGGCGATGGTCTGCTCGAGCAGCTGCAGGGATCGCTTGAGCGACAGCTGGACGGCGGCGACCGGCACCATCATCACCAGTGCCAGCCACGGCTGCGACGCCGACACGATGGCCAGCAGGTAGCCGGAGACGTACAGGGCCGCGGTCTGCTTGATGTCGGAACGCGCCGCGTCGGCCCACACGTGCAGAGGGCTGCGGTGAACGTGGAGGCCCGCGGCGGTCACGACCAGCGCGGTGTTGATGACGTAGAGCGCGGTCGCGGCGAGCACCGCCGCCAGCGCCGCCCCGATCACGCCGTGCACCGAAGTCCCGACCCCGCGGTGGATGATCGCCGCGGCGGAGGCGGCGAGCATCAGCTGGGCGGTGTTGAACACCAGGTCGATCGGCGCCCGGCGCGGGTTGCCGGTCAGCGGGTTGCGACGGAGGCACAGGATGCCGTCGCCGGCGATCCGGCACATGCCGACCAGGGCCACCGCCGCCGCCGCCGGGAACAAGACCACGATCGCGAGGTCGATGGCGGGCGCGGCGTCAGTCTTGTAGCGCGGCGTGACCTGCAGCTGGAAATTCGCCGCCACGACCCCGAGGCACACGAGAATCAGCGCCAGCATCGGGTCGGCCGAGCCGCCACCAGGCAGCACCAGCAGCGCGATCGCCACCGCGCCGGCCGGCGCCGCCATGCCGCGCAGGTAGGTGCGCAGGGCCCAGGTCATGACTCGGTCCTCGGCTTGCTACTTGATCGTGGCGCCGCCGCCGAACGTGGTCGAGCTGCTCGTCGTGCTCGCGTAGGTGTCTGTCGAAAGCAGGCTCGTGCTGGTCGTGAGGGTCGTGCTGGAGGTCAGCGGCGTGCCGACGCCGAGAGTCGGGTCCAGCGAACAGTACGTCGAGGCACTGGCCGACGTCGCCCCCAGGAAAAGCGCGCCCAAAGCAAAAGCAAACGCGAACCAAAGTCGCCTCATCTTCACTCCCACCCTTTCTCCAGCTGCTGGAGGCAGCCGGTGCCTGAAATTTAGGGGTGCGGATGTGCAGACAGATCTAGACGCCGTTAAGAGTTGTGAACATCACACGTCCCTCCGGTGATGATGCGCGCCGACGGCGGGAAAGAGCCCTCGCCCTAACCGTCTCCCGATACCCCTCACCCTGACCCTCTCCCGCACGGCGGGAGGGGGGACCTGGAAAGTGGTATTGACCACTTGGCGGAAATGTGCTTAACTTCGCCGCATGCGACGGGCGAGAGGGCAGTACCAGTGACCAAGCAGGAGGAGACCCGCGAGCGCGTGCTCGACCTCATCGAGAGCCTGCAGGTCGGTGCCACGATCCCGTCCGAGCGGCAGCTGACCCAGGAGCTCGGCGTCTCCCGGCTGACCGTGCGCGCCGCCCTGGACGAGCTCGTCCGCGACGGCTACCTGGACCGGCGCCACGGCAGCGGCACCTACGTCACCGAGCCGAAGATCGCTCAGCCCCTGACGCTGACGTCTTTCAGCGACGACATGAGGCGCCGCGGCATGACGCCGGGAAGCCGCACTCTCGAGCTGGTCGTCACCTCCACCGGCGCCCGGCTCGCGCGGCGGCTCCAGGTCTCGCCGGAGGCCCGCCTGGTGCGGGTCAAGCGCCTCCGCCTGGCCGACGGCGAGCCCATGGCGATGGAGGTGCTGCACATCCCTGAGGCCCTCGTGCCCGGGCTCACGAAGGCCGACTTCGAGGACCACTCCTTCTACGAGCTCCTGGAGGAGCGGTACGGCATCGTCATCGCGTCCGGCAGCCAGAGCATCGAGCCCACCGTCACCAGCGAGGAGGAGTCGGAGGTGCTGCGCGTCCCGCTGCACTCGCCGGCCTTCCTGTTCGAGCGGACGACCGTCGCCGAGTCAGGGCGGATCGTCGAGTTCGTCCGCTCCATCTACCGCGGCGACCGCTACCGCCTGGTCGCCGATCTGACCCCGCAGCGCAACCGCAACGGACGGGCCCGCAAGACCGCGGGGATCAGGCAGCAGGACGGCGAAAGGCGCGCCGCATTGAACTCAAAGGGGGAATAAACCCACATGAATCCCAGGAAGCTCTTGGTGACCGCCATGACGGTGGTGGTCTCGCTGGTGGTCGCGGCCTGTGGCTCGACCTCCACGGCAACGAACCCGGCCGATCAGACCGGGACGCTGACCGTCTGGCTGATGAACGGCAGCGCGCCGCAGAGCGTGGTCGACGGCGTGAACGCGGACTTCAAGGCGAAGTATCCGAACGTCACGGTCAACGTCGAGATCCAGCAGTGGTCCGACATCACGACCAAGCTCGACACATCGCTGACCGGCAGCTCGGCTCCGGACGTGATCGAGCTCGGCAACACCCTGGTCGCCAAGTACGCCGCCAACGGCCTGCTCGACGACATCACCTCGCAGAAGGGCAGCTTCGAGAACTCCGGCACCTGGCTGCAGTCCCTGACCGACTCGTGCACCTACCAGAGCAAGCTCTACTGCATCCCGTACTACGCGGGCAGCCGGGCGATCATCTACCGCAAGGACATGTTCGACGGCGCGGGCATCGCGCAGCCGCCGGCGAGCATGGACGAGCTTCTCTCCGACGGCCAGAAGCTGATGGCCAAGTACGGATCCAACCCCAACTTCTCGGCGCTGTACTTCCCGGGCAAGTACTGGTACGCCGCGGCGCCCTTCGTCTGGGACTTCGGCGGTGACATCGCCACCCAGTCGGGCGGCAAGTGGACGGGCACGCTCAACAGCGCGCAGTCGGTGCAGGGCCTCACCGAGCTGAAGACCATCGTCAGCCAGCTCTCGCGCGCGGACAAGACCGGCGACGAGCTGAAGCAGGACCAGGCCTTCGCGCAGGGTCACATCGCGATGATCATCGCCAACGGCTGGGAGGTCGGCGTCATCACCGACCCCAAGAGCGGCGATCCGACGCTCGCCCCCAAGCTCGGCGCATTCCCCATCCCCAGCCACATCGCCGGCCAGACCGCCCCGGTCTTCCTCGGCGGGTCCGACCTCGGCATCGCCGCCAAGAGCCAGCACCAGGACCTCGCGCGGGAATGGATCAAGCTCCTCGGCGGAACCAAGTTCCAGAGCCAGATGGTGACCGTGGGCGGAGTGATCCCCAACACCACCTCGCTCGTCAGCCTCAGCAGCGGGCTGCCGGCGATCTTCGCCGCGGCCGCCAAGACCAGCCGCTTCACGCCGAACTCGCCGAACTGGGCGAACGTGGAGTCGGCCAACGTCCTGCAGGACATGCTGGTGGCGATCTTCACCGGCAAAGCGAGCATCGCCGACGCCACGACGACGGCGAGTGACAAGATCACGCTGATACTCAACGCCAGCAGCTGACGGATAAAACATCGGAAAGGGGGAAGGCCTCGATGCGAGCGGCCGGGCAGATCAGCGCCGCGGTGGCAGCCCGGGAGTCGCATCGAGCCTCCCCCTTCCGCTTTCCCCTGACCCTTCGCAAGGGCCTTCCTTACGCCCTGATCGCGCCCGCCACGCTGGTCATCGCCGGCGTCCTCGGCTGGCCGCTGGTGATGCTCTTCTCCCTTTCCCTTCAGCACTACGGCCTGCGCCAGCTGTTCCTGCACCAGGGCACGTTCGTCGGCCTGCAGAACTACGCCTCCATCCTCAGCGACCCGCAGTTCGTCTACACGCTGCGGACCACGGTCATCTTCACCGCCGTCAACGTCGGGCTGTCGATGGTGCTGGCGCTGCTCATCGCGCTCCTGATGGAGCGGGTAAGCCGGCCGGTGCGGATGCTCGTCGGCGCCGGGCTCGTGTTCGTGTGGGCCACGCCGGTCATCCCCGCCGTGAACCTGTGGCAGTGGATGTTCGACTACGAGTTCGGCGTCATCAACTGGCTGCTCACGCACGCCGGCGCCGGCAACTACATGCACCACAACTGGTTCGAGCATCCGCTCGAAGGCTTCACGGTCATCACCGTCATCGTGGTCTGGGGCGCGATCCCCTTCCTCGCCATCGCGCTCAACGCCGCGCTCACCCAGGTGCCCGCCGACCTGGTCGAGGCCGCCGAGATCGACGGCGCGCGGCCGTGGCAGGTGTTCTTGAACGTCACCGTGCCTGTGCTGCGGCCGACGCTGCTCGTGCTGCTCAGCCTCTCGACCATCTGGGACTTCGGCGTCTTCAACCAGGTGTGGGTGCTGCTCAACCAGCGGCCGTCGAGCGACTACTACCTGATGTCGATCTACTCGTTCGAAGAGTCGTTCCGCGTCAGCCAGTACGGCCTGGGCTCGGCGATCGCCGTGATCATGATCGCGATCCTCGTCGTCTCTACCTTTCTATACGTGCGCCAGACCGTGCGCAACGTCAACGAGGCGGCGTGATCAAGCGGCGCGCCATCCGGACCGGCTACGACGTCATCGGCGTGCTCGTGTTCGCCGTGATGATGTTCCCGATCTACTGGATGGTCTCGACCGCGTTCAAGCCCGGGAAGGAGATCCTCAGCCTCACCCCGTACTGGGTGCCCGCGCCGCTGACGTTCGACAACTTCAAGACCGCGATGCAGGTGCCGTTCTTCTGGAACGACGTGCTGAACAGCCTGACCGTGGTCTGCACCGTCGTCGCGGTCTCGATCCTGCTCGCGTTTCTGGCCGCGGTCGCGGTGGCGCGCTTCGGCTTTCGTGGCCGCACCGCCTTCATCGTCATGGTCATCGCGGTGCAGATGGTTCCGCTCAACGCGCTCGTCATCCCCATCTACCTGCTGCTCGACTCCGTCGGCCAGGTCGACAGCCTGCTCGGCGTGATCGCGTACTACATGGCCGTGGTCATGCCGTTCATGATCTGGACGCTGCGCGGCTTCGTGCAGAACATCCCCGTGGACCTCGAGGAGGCCGCGATGGTCGACGGCGCGAGCCGGGTGGGCGCGTTCATGCGCATCGTGTTCCCGCTGGTCGCACCCGGCCTGATCGCCACCGCGATCTTCGGCTTCATCCAGGCATGGAACGAGTACATCATCGCCTACGTCCTTTTGAGCAGCTCTTCGAAGCAGACCCTCACCATCTGGCTCGCTTCATTCACGACGCAGCACGGCACGGACTGGGGCGGGCTCATGGCGGGCGCGACGCTGACGGCGCTGCCGGTGGTGATCTTCTTCCTGCTCGTCCAGCGACAGATCACCGGCGGGCTGACTGCGGGTGCGGTGAAGGGTTGATCGAGCGCTGCCTGCTGCCCGGTTTCGTCGGCCTCGAGCCGCCCGCGTGGGTGCGGCGATGGATCGAGCGCGGGCTCGGCGGAGTGTGCCTGTATGGCCGCAACGTCGAGTCGCCGGAGCAGCTCGCGCACCTTTGCGCGGCGCTGCACCGCGAGAACCCGCGGCTGGTCATCGCGATCGACGAGGAGGGCGGCGACGTGACGCGCCTCGAAGCGGCGACGGGCAGCTCGTATCCCGGCAACCTCGCGCTGGGCGCGGCGGGCGATCTCGGCCTGACCCGCGCGGTCGCGCGCTCCATCGGCCTCGAGCTGGCGCATGCGGGCATCGACCTCGACCTGGCGCCGGTCGCCGACGTCAACACCAACCCGGCCAACCCGATCATCGGCGTCCGCGCGTTCGGGTCCAATCCGCGTGAGGTCGCGGCGCAGACCGCGGCCTGGGTCGAGGGGTTGCAGAGCGCCGGCGTCGGCGCCTGCGCCAAGCACTTTCCCGGCCACGGCGACACCTCGATCGACTCCCACCTGGCGCTGCCCGTCGTAGGAGAGGATCCGCCGGACCAGGCGCTGCTTCCGTTTCGGAGCGCGGTGGCGGCGGGGGTCCGCGCGGTGATGAGCGCCCACCTGGTCGTCCCTTCCCTGGGCGATGCGCCGGGCACTCTCAATCCGGCGGTGATGACAGGGCTGCTTCGCCAGGGCCTGGGCTTCGAAGGGCTGGTGGTCAGCGACGCCCTGGAGATGCGCGCCATCTCGGCCGGCGCCGGCGTCCTCGAGGGCGCCGTCGAGGCCCTGGCCGCGGGTTGCGACCTGCTGTGCCTGGGCCACGACCTGGCCGACGAGGCGACGATGCTCACCCTGGCCGGCGTGATCGCAGACCGGGTCCCTGCCGATCGGCTGGCCGAGGCGGCTGCGCGGGTCGACGAGTTTGCCGCCTGGCGGTCCCGGCAGCCCGAGCCCCGGGAGACGCCGGACCGGGAGGTTGGCCTGCGGGCCGCGCGCACCGCCATCCGCCTGGACGGCGACGTTCGGATCGGCGACGACGTCACCTCCGTGAAACTGAGCCCCGAGGTGTCGATCGCCGCCGGAGTCGTGCCTTGGGGGGTCGAGGATGCGCTGGGCGAGCGAGGCGTCCGCGTTCACGCCGGAAGCGAGCCGCAAGCGGGCCGCGATCTCGTCATCACGGTGCGCGACCTCCACCGTCACGCCTGGCAGGCGGAGGAGGTCGCGCGGCTGCTCGCGCGCCGGCCCGACGCTGTCGTGATCGAGATGGGCGCGCCGTACTGCCGGCCGGACGGGGCGCGCAACTACATCGCCACCCACGGCGCGGCGCGGGTGTGCGCGGTCGCGGCAGCCGAGGTGATGAGGCCGTGAGCGAAGACGTCCACCCGCGCGCGGACGAGCTCGATGCGCTCGACACCGTCGAGCTGCTC
>DATGEO010000071.1:0-22601 GCA_035310015.1 Candidatus Dormiibacterota bacterium
GGAGCGAAAAGCATCGTAAAAGAGCTCCTTCCGATCGCCGTCAAGGCCATCGCCGGGGGCTGCCTCGTGGTCGCCTTCGCCATCCTCAGCGACGCGCTCAAGCCGAAGGCGTTCGCGGGGCTTTTCTCGGCCGCCCCTTCGGTCGCCCTGGCGAGCCTCGGCCTGTCGACGGCGATGACGGGCTCGACGAAGGCGTCCCAGGCGGCGCTGACGATGGTCGCCGGCGCGCTGGGGCTGATCGCTTTCTGCGCGGTGGCGGCCATGCTCGAGAAGAGGGTCGGCGCGATCGCGGGCAGCGCCCTGGCCTGGCTTTCATGGGTGGCCGTCGCCGGGCTGGCGTTCTGGGTGCTGTTCCAGTGAAGGTGCTGGAACGCGACGGCCCGCCGCGACCCCGGGTCGACGTGCCGGCCCTGAAGAAGCACCGCGTCAGCGATTACGTGACCCGCTTTGCGTTTGGCGCCGGCATCTCGGCGGCGGCCGCGATCGTGAGCCTCGTGCTCGGGGTCAAGGTGGGTGGCGTCCTGCTCGGCTTTCCCGCGATCCTGCCGGCGTCGCTGACCCTGATCGAACGCAAGGAGGGACGCGACGAGGCCACCGTCGACGCCCTCGCTGCGATCCTCGGCTCGGTGGCGCTGGTCGTGTTCGCCGTGATCGCGGGCCTGGCGCTCACGAGGTTCAGCGGGCTGGTCGCGCTGCTCCTCGCGGCGGCCGCGTGGCTCGTAGTAGCGCTTGCGCTTTACGTCTCGATACTGTGGCTGCCGCGCCGCCGGAAGAGGCCGGTGAAGATCGCCAAACCCACGATCACGTAGCCGCCGGCGCGCTGCGCGAGATTGGGCCGCGACTCACGAGGCGGCGGAGGGGGCTGATCGGCCTTCTTCTGCTCCTCTTTGATCACCTCGTGGGGCCGGCGCACCGGACGCGACTGATGGATCGGGCTCGCGATCAATCCCAGGTCCATGGGCTCACCCAGCCGGAACTTGTTGTAGACCGCGCCGAGCAGGATCAGGTTGCTGAGCAGGTAGAACCACGCCGCCAGCAGGAAGAACAGCGCGAACTCCTTGCCGTAGGTGTTGAAGCCGCCCGAGATCCGGGCGTACAGCGGGAACGCGAGCGACAGCAGCTCGATGAGGACGCCCGCGAGCAGCGCGCCGGGGAGCACGTCTCGCAGCCCGAAGGCGCGGTTGGGCACGAGGCGGTACAGCATCACCAGCAGCACCACCATCACCAGCGCGCCGATGGGAAAGCTCACCAGCCACGACACCGTGTTGGGCAGCAGGCCGGCGAGCCAGTTCGCCCCGACTGTGAACCCGACCGCGACGACGAGGGCGAACATCATCACGAAGCCCATCGCCTTCTGGCGCACGAAATCCCGCTGCTTGATGCCGAAGATCTGGGCGAAGACGAACTCCATCGTCGCGAAGATGCCGCTCGCGGACCAGATCAGGCCTGCGATCGACAGGATGCCGAGCCAGCCCGCCGACTGCTTGACGCCGTGCAGCGCCTTCATCAGCTCCTCCTGAGCCGAGCCCGGGAACGACTGGACGATGAGCTGCTGGAACTTCAGCTCGGTGGCGGGGTCGCGAATGCTGAAGCCGATGACCGCGAGCACACCGAGGATGAGCGGGAACATCGAGAGCATCGCGTTGAAGGCGAGCGCCGAGGCGTAGTTGCTCGCCTGGCTCGCGCCGAAAGCGTTCAGGACGCGCACCGGCAGCCACGACTGGACCGCGGCCGCGATGCCGCCGAGCCGCCGCTTCACTCGGCGGGTTTCTGGCTCGCAGACCGGCGCCTGAGCGCCGAGGCCATCACCGCGCTGACCGCGGAGCTGACCACCGCGGGCGCGAGCCGCCGGCCGATCGACTCCCACGTGCCCGGTTTGGCCTCCGCGTCGGGCCCGCTGGTGATGACCACCCGGAACGGCCGGTCGGGCAGTCGCTTGCGGATCTCGTCGGGCAGGTCGGCGAGGGCGTCGGGAAGCACGGCGTGGACGCGGCCGGAGAGCGACGGCTTCCTGACCCGGCGGTACACGAGGTAGGCGACGCCGCCGATCGCGAGCCCGGCCGCGAGGCCGGCCGCGATCATCACGGCGGCGCGCTTGGCGCCCGACGCGGCCCGCGTTTCGAGGACGTCCAGGTTGGCGTCGATCTGGTCGCGGGTGGTGTTTATCTGCCGGTCGATCTCATCCGCCGAAGCGCCCATGTCTTGGTCTCCTTGAGGCTGGCCACGGTCTTGGGTGGGAGGGCGATGCGCAGCCGCGCCCTGCCGGCGAGGCCGAGCACGATCGCCAGGAGCAGGTACGCGACCGCCCAGACCGCCGCGGCCTCCCAGTGCCACGGCACGAGCATCACGACGGCCACCGGCACCGCGACGAGAATCGCCACGATCGCGAGCAGGCCGCCCGCGGCCATGCAGGCGGCCGCGATGGCGTTGCCGATCGCGAGCTCTTTCAGCTCCTGCTTGGCCAGCGCGACCTCGAGACCGACCAGGCGGTTGACGTCCTGTACGACCTCGGCTGCCAGCTCGCCTGATTTCGGCCCTGCGTTGGGTGCTCTCTGTGCGCTCATCTCGGCTGCTATTCAGACAACGCACACTCGAGCGTAGTCACCGCAGAGAGGTGGCGTTCTGGCCCGTCGGCGCGCTCGGCGGAGCGTTCAAGGCCGAGCTGCCGCGGCCGGCGCACTTCCAGGAGGTGACCCGGACCGTGCGGCCCGGATCAGGACGGCTTCTTCCGCTTCTACGAGCGCGAGGTCCTGCCGAACCTCCGCCAGATGGCCGCGTACGGGCCTATATCCGGGTCCTTTCCAGGGCCTCGGCGCGGATCGCCGCCGGCATCTCGACGCGCGCCGCCGACGTGAGGCAGAACTCGGGCGGCGGGCCGAGGACCATCATCCGCCGCCACAGCGCGCCGCCGGCTGACGCGGTGATCGGTCGCAGCGCGGCGTAGAGATCCGCATAGGGCATGCCCGGCGGCTTGGCAAAGCGCGCCTCGACACGCGCTTCAGGGTCGGGCTTGCCATCGGCCAGCGACAGCAGCTTGCCGACGCCGTCGACCGCCATCCGCGCGGCCGCGTGGTGCGAAGCGGCGCGCGCGCCGGTGACCGCAACCTCGTTCAGCGCGTCCAGCGCGGCCGAGCTCTCGACCAGGTACCAGTCGCTGTAGCCGTCGCCGATCCGGTAGGTCGATGAGGAGACGAAACCGTCGAGGCTCGAGCTCGCGAGCAGCCGGTGGAAGTCGCGGAGCACCTCCTCGTACTCGTCGACGTCGCCTCCAGGCGCGGGCCGGTGGGAGAACACGTATGCGAGCACTACTTCGCCGGTGCGGCGCGGCCGCCAGGACCCTTCCCGGACTCGATGTACTTCTTCAGCCGCACCATGTTGCTGCGAATGCCCTCGGCGTACTGGCCGGCGAGAAGGCCGCCGGCGAAGCGCAGCAGCCCACCCAGCTCGTAGTCCATCGCGTAGACGACGTGCGTGGAATCCTTCCGCTCCGTGTACGTGTACGACCAGGTGCCTTTGAGCGGACCCTTCACGAACCTCCCCGCGCAGTGCTTGGGTTTCGTGAAGACGTCCTGCTCCACCTCGAGCGTCTCCTTGATGCCGCCGGGCAGGTCGAGGTGGTATCGGTAGCGGGTGCCTTTGCGCGGCGGTCCGTCGTCCAGCTTCTCGACCCTCGCCAGGTTGGTCGACCACTTCGGCGCGTTGACGACGTCCTCTTGAACCACCGCCCACACCCGCGACGCGGGCGCGTCGATGTCCACCGTCTCGCGGATTCGCGTCATGCTGCGATCAACTATGCAGCAGCCTGACGCGACGCGGGCCCGGCCGCCCGCCGCACGAATGCTGGGGGCGCTGCGCCACCGAAACTACCGCTTGTTCCTGACCGGCCAGATCATCTCCACCATCGGCACGTGGATGCAGAGCGTGGCGATGCCGTGGCTCGCGCTGCAGCTGACGCACAGCGGTTTTCTCGTCGGCCTCGTGCTCGCGGTGCAGTTCACGCCGGTGCTGCTCGGCAGCCAGTTCGGTGGCATCCTGGCCGACCGCTATCGCAAGCGGACGATCCTGCTCGCGACCCAGTCGGCCTTCACCGTGCCGGCGTTCGCCCTCTTCCTCCTCAGCGCAAGCGGGCACGCGCAGTACTGGGAGGTGCTGATCGCGGCCGCGGCCACGGGGACGATCAACCTCTTCGACGTCCCGACGCGCCAGGCGTTCGTGATCGAGATGGTCGGCAAGCAGGACCTAATGAACGCGATTGCGCTGAACTCCTCGGTCTTCAACGGCGCGGCGGTGATCGGCCCCTCGGTGGCCGGCGTGATCATCGGCGCGGTCGGGGTGCCGATCTGCTTCCTGGCCAACTCCGTCAGCTATCTCGCGGCGGTCGCGGCGCTGCTGCTGATGCGCAACCTGCCGACGGTCGTGCGCGAGCGCGAAGAGCAGCATTGGCGGCTGCGGCTCGCGGAAGGTCTCGCCTATGCGCGGCGCGAGCCGGGCGTGGGCCTGCTGCTGGTGGTCGTCGCCGTGTTCTCGCTGTTCGCGATGAACCGCCTGACCCTGATGCCGCTGTTCGCCGACGAGGTGCTGCACGTCGGCGCCCAGGGCTTCGGCTTCCTCATGGGATCGATGGGCTCGGGCGCGCTCGCCGGCGCTTTGACGCTCGCCTTCGTGCCGCGCCTCGGCGCCAACCCGAGCCGGCAGTTCTGGCTGGGGATGCTGTGGGTCGCCGCGCTGCTCACGTTCTCGCTCTCGCGCTCGTTCCCGCTGTCGCTGTTCACTCTCTTCGTCGCGGGCTACTGCCAGATCTCGTTCGTCGCGACCGCGAACAATCGCATTCAGACACTGACGCCCGACCACCTGCGCGGCCGAGTGATGGCGCTCTACGCCCAGGCCCTGATCGGCGTCGGGCCCATCGGCAGCACACAGGCCGGCGCGCTGGCGACGCTGCTCGGCCCGCCGTGGGCGATGGCGATCGGCGCGGTCATCGCCGGCTCGGTCGTGGTGGCGGTGCGGCTGCTGCGGCCCGAGGTGTTCAGCCGAGCCGAACTTCCAGAATTGCCGCCAGCGCCAGCGCCGGGATGAGCCACCGCAGCGCGCGCAGGTAGTCCGCGACCGCCGCGAGCACGCGCGCGGTCCAGCCGCCCGACGCCTCCATGTGGATCGCGGTCGCGCCGATCTGCAGCGCCAGGCCGCCGGCGATGATCGCGGCCGGGATCTCGACCAGTCCGTTGGGCAGGATGCCGCCCAGCGCGGTCGCCCACGAAGAGCTCGCGGCCGCGTAGCCGAGCAGGAAGCCCGGGAGGAAGGTCAGCAGGAAGCCGCTCGCGCCCGCGGTGATGAGCGCGATCACGGGCACCAGCAGGAAGGCGATGACGTTGTGGCTGAAGATGTCGATCGCCTCGGTGAAGCCGCTGCTCCCGCCGGTGGCGTTGATGAGGCTCGTCAGCACGGGCCGCACCGTGGAGTCGGGCAGCGCGCCGGTGGCGGCCGCGAGGTATCCGGCCGCGGCGCCCACCGGCAGGCCAGCCGCCGCGATGAGCATCGGCACGCGTCGCTGCCACACCAGCCGGAAGATGCCGGGGCGGTGGGCGAAGCTCGCGTCCACGGCGGCGGCCGCGCGGCGCAGCGGGCTGCGCAGCCCGACCTCGCGCGCGAGCAGCGCCTCGCGCGAGAAGCCGTCGAGGCCCATGCGCAGCAGCACGGCCGCCAGCAGGATCATCAGCAGCGCGAATCCCCACAGGAACTCGGCGCGGCCGAGCAGGATGAGGGCCGCCTCCACCTGGAGGACGACCGACATCGGCAGGATGATGAACGACGCCATCACGTTGGCCGCGCGCATGGTGCGGGCGTTGAGGCTGATGATCACGGCGCCGGCCACCATCGCGGCGACCTGGCAGATGGTCGAGAGCGCGAGGGCGATGAGGATGTCGAACGGGAAGTAGCCAAGCCCGGTGAAGACGGCGAGGCAGTAGACGATGAGGCCGCCGTAGCAGAGGCCGAGCGATACGGCCAGGACCGCCGCGACCTTGCCGGCGTAGATCTCCGACTCGCGCAGGGGCGTCGACACCAGGACCTCCAGCGTCGTGCGCTCGCGCTCGCCGACGAACGACTCGAGCGCGAGCACGAGCGAGAAGCTCGCGGGGATGAAGACGACGAAGAACGCGCCGACGAGCGAGAGCCTGTTCACGACCGCCGTTCCGCCGCCGAAGTACGCGAGGGCGCGGATGCCGATGGCGCTCGCGACGGGGATCGCGACCGTCAGCGCGACCATGGCGAGGATCAGGCGCAGCTCGCTGACCGCGTCGCGCAGGTCCCTGCTCGCTACGAGCAGGGCCTTACGCCGATCGAGTCTCGGCCAGCTCATCGTGGTTGGCTGAATACTTGGAAATGACGGCGAGGTAGATGTCCTGCAGCGTCGGCAGCTCGCGCACCTCCCTGCGCACGGGCAGCCCGGACCGGCGGCGCAGCGTGGCCAGGTCGCCGACGGCCAGCGCCCGGCCGGCGGACATGATGCCGATCTCGCCGGCGAGCGACTCCGCCTCCTCCATGCTGTGGGTGCAGATGACGAGCGCGCAGCCCTCGCGCTGCAGGTCTTTGAGATAGGCCCACGCGCGCCGGGCGCTGTCGGGGTCGAGCGCGGAGGTGGGCTCGTCCGCGAGCACGAGCCGCGGCCGGTGCAGGGTCGCGCGGATGAGGGCGACCTTCTGCCGCATGCCTTTCGAAAACGTGCCCAGCCAGCGGTCGCCCGCGTCGGTGAGCTCGAACAGCTCGAGCAGCGACTCGATGCGCCGGCGGCGCAGCGCCGGCTCGAGGTCGTAGATCGCGCCGAAGTAGTCGAGGTACGCGCGGGCGGACATGCGCTCGTAAAGACCTGGCAGCTCCGGCATCAGGCCGACCCGCGCGCGCACGCCGGTGGGATCGGCGACCGCGTCGACGCCGTCGACGCGAACCGTGCCCGCGGTCGGTGACAGCACCCCGGCCATGCAGCGCAGCGCAGTCGTCTTGCCCGCGCCGTTGCGGCCGAGAAGCACGAGGCACGCTCCTTCGCCGACGCGCACGCTGAGGTCGCGCAGCGCGAGCACGTCGCCGTACCTTTTGGCGAGACCGTCGACCTCGAGCATGTCCTCGGATTCTGACGGCCGAACCCGCTGAAACTAGCTCTTAGGGCTGGGAAACCTCGGCTCGACGCTCGGCCCGTAATACCGGTACGAGCGATTGCTGCTCCAGAAGATCACCGTCAGGCCGGCCGCGAAGGCCAGCGCCCCAATGAGCAGGACCGCATAGATTGGAGCCCCGAATCCCGCGGCGGCCAGACCGGCGATGGCCGCACCGACCGACGCGACGATCACGCCGAGCATGCCTGGCAGGGTCACCAGGCCGTGGAAGACGGTGCCCAGCAGAGGGGCGCTCGCCGGCGCCAGCCCGAGGGTCTTCAGGTTGCCGGCCAGATCGTCGAACTGGCTGGTGATGAAGTACGGCTCCAGCTCGGGGTGCAGCTCCAGGTAGGCGTGGCGCAGCCGGTTCATGCCGGCGACCCACGTGTAGTCGTCATGGTTCAGCATGAGCAGCCGCCGCACGGTGGCCACGCCTACGAAGAACACGATCGCGAGCATGAAGATCGCGATCGCGGAGAACGTGGTGCCGAACCGGTCCGCCTGGGCGATCAAGGCGAGCGCGATCACCGCGCCGGACAGGACCGCCAGGAAGATGTTCACTCGCCCCAGCGACTCCTGGTACGTGAGCGCGCGAGTCGCCAGGAGCGACCAGTGCTCGGTGGCGAGAATCTGCAGCTTCTCGGACACGACCGGGTCGCGCGGCGGAAGCTCAGTCACGAGGCAGGTACCTCGGCAGGTCGGAGAGCGACGCCAGGCCCCGCGACGCGAGAAAGGCGGCGATGCCGTCATGGACGCCGGCGATCGCGTTCGGGTTCACGAAGGTCGCGGTGCCGACCTGCACCGCGCGGCATCCGGCGACGAGGAACTCGAGCGCGTCCTCGGCGGTCATGATCCCGCCGACGCCAACCACCGGGATGTCGACCGCACGAGCGGCCTGGTGCGCGAGGTGCACGGCGAGCGGCCGGATCGCGGGCCCTGACAGGCCGCCGGTGCGAAAGCTCAGGCGCGGCCGGTAGGCGTTGAGGTCGATCGAAATGCCGACGAAGGTGTTGACCGCCGACAGCGCATCCGCGCCCGCCGATTCGACCGCGCGCGCGATGACGCCGATGTCCGACACCATCGGCGTGAGCTTCACCCACAGCGGCAGTCGCGTGCGCTTGCGCACGGCGTCCGTCACCGACGCCGCGGCTCGCGGGTCGTTGCCGAAGTACATGCCACCCTGCTCGACGTTCGGGCAGGAGATGTTGATCTCGAAGCCGGCGACGCCGGGCACGCCGTCGAGGCGCGCCGCGAGCTCACCGTAGTCGGCGGCCGATTCGCCGTTGATGTTGACCAGCACCGGGAAATCCCACGTCGCCCACTTCGGCGCGTAGTCGCGCACGAGGGCGTCGACCCCCGGGCCCTGGAGTCCGATCGCGTTGAGCATTCCCGACGGCGTCTCCGCGATGCGCGGCGGCGGCGTCCCCCGCCGCGGCTTCAGGAAGATGCCCTTCGACACCAGGCCGCCGAGCGCCCGCCGCTCGAGCAGCGGCACCTCGGTCCCGTAGCCGAACGTTCCCGAGGCGGCCATCACCGGCCCGCGCAGCTTCAGGCCGCCGACCTCGACGGCCATCTCCGCGGTCACGCTGAAGCCGCGTAGTGGAGGTGGGAAGGCAGCGCCCCCCACTCGACGCCGGCCGCGCGGTACACCGGCCCTTCGGTGCAGGCGCGGTCGTAGCCGCCGGCCACGAGCGGCACGGCGCAGCCCAGGCACACGCCCGTGCCGCAGCCCATGTAGGTCTCGACCGCGACCTGCGCGTCGGGCCACCGCTCCGCGACCGCGGCGAGCATGCGGTTCGGGCCGCACGCGAGCACGAGGTCCGCGTCCGGGGCTGCCGCCACCGCCGTCCCCGCGAAGCCGGAGGTGCCGTCGTCCGTCGCCATGATCACGTCGTCGCCGTCGGATTCGGCGCACAGCTCGTCTGCGGTGCGGGCGCCGTGCACCCACGTGACCTGCAGGCCCGCCGCCCATGCGTCCCGTGCCGCCAGCGGCATCGGCGCCACGCCGAGGCCGCCGCTGATGAGCACCGCCGTCCTCCCGCCGCCCGAGAGATCGAAGCCATGGCCCAGCGGGCCCAGGCAGCTCACCGTTTCGCCCTTGCGCATCGCCAGCAGCTGCGCCGTTCCGACACCGACCGCTTTGAGGATCACCTCGATCGCGTCGCCCTCCGCGCGATACACCGAAAACGGCCGGCGCAGCAGGACGCCCGGCACGCCGAGGTTCACGAACTGCCCGGCCTTGACCTCGGCCGCCACCTCCGGCGCCCGCATCGAGATCACCCACATGTCGCGCGCGACCTGGCGCGAGCCGGTGATGGGCGCTTCAGTGAGCAGCAAGGCCCGCCGTCTCCCGCCACTCCTGGATGGTGCGCACCTCGAAATCCGACGCCTCCGTGGTGGCCGACTCGAGGAGCGCCGCCGCGGTGTCGAGCGAGGTGAGGCACGGGATCCGCCGCTCCACGGCCGCGCGCCGGATCTCGAAGCCGTCCTTGATGACCGGCCCGCCGTCTTCGCTCGGATCCGCGTAGATGTTCGACATGGTGTTGATGACGAGGTCGACCTCGCCGCCGGTGATGACGTCGAGCACCGTCGGCCCTTCCTCCCCGATCTTCGCGACCACGCGCGGCGAGAAGCCTGCCTGGCGCAGCGCCCGCGCGGTGCCTTCGGTCGCGACGAGCTTGCAGCCCACCTGCACCAGGCGCGAGACGATCTGGAACATCTCGGGCTTGTCGGCGTTGGCGATGGTCAGCAGCACGCTGCCGCCGCGCGGCACATGCACGCCGGATGCGGCAAAGGCCTTGCGCAGGGCGTCGTTCAGCGTGCGGTCGATTCCGATCGCCTCGCCCGTCGACTTCATCTCCGGGCCCAGGTACGAGTCGACGGCCGGCAGCTTGCTCATCGAGAAGACGGGCGCCTTGACCGCAACCAGGTCGCGTTCCGGGACGAGCCCCGTCTGGTAGCCGAGCGAGGCGAGCATGTCGCCGAGCATCACCCGCGTCGCGAGCTTCACCATCGGCACGCCCGTGACCTTGGAGAGGAACGGCACGGTGCGCGACGCGCGCGGGTTGACCTCGAGCACGTAGACCTTGCCGCGGTGCACCACGTACTGCACGTTGAGCAGGCCGCGCAGCCGCAGATGGCGCGCCATGCGGACGGTGTAGTCGATGACGTCCGCGCGCTCGCGCGGCTCGAGCCCTGGCGCGGGATACACCGCGTAGGAATCGCCCGAGTGCACGCCCGCCCGCTCGACGTGCTGCATCACGCCCGGGATGACGACCGTCTCGCCGTCGGTGATGGCGTCGACCTCGACCTCCACGCCCTGCAGGTACTTGTCGACGAGGACGGTGCCGCGCGGCATCGCGCCGATGGCCCACGCCATGTAGCGGCGCAGCTCGCGGTGGTCGCGCACGATCTCCATGGCGCGGCCGCCGAGCACATAGGAAGGACGCACGAGGACCGGGTAGCCGGCCTTCTCGGCGATGGCGACCGCATCCTCGACGGTCGTCGTCGTGCCGCCGACCGGCTGCGGGATGCCGATCGCGCGCAGGGCATCGGCGAACGCGCGCCGGTCCTCGGCGAGGTCGATCGCCTGCACGCTCGAGCCGAGGATGCGCACGCCGCGCTCGTCGAGCGGCTGCGCGAGGTTGATTGCGGTCTGGCCGCCGAACTGCACGAGCGCGCCCATCACGCCCTCGGCTTCGGCGACCTGCCCGGCGCCGTCGACGTCCAGAGGATCGAAGTACAGGCGGTCGGACGTGTCGAAGTCGGTGGAGACGGTTTCGGGGTTGGAGTTCACGAGCACGGCGCGCACGTGCGCCTCGCGCAGCGCCCACGCGGCGTGCACCGAGCAGTAGTCGAACTCGATGCCCTGGCCGATGCGAATGGGCCCGGAGCCGATGACGAGCACGGTCTCGCCCTCGACCGGCACGGCCTCGCTCTCGTCCTCCCAGCACGAGTAGTAGTACGGCGTCGCCGCCTCGAACTCGGCGGCGCACGTGTCGACGAGCTTGTACGAAGGCTGCCCGGCGGGCACGGTCTGCCCCCGCAGCGCCGTGATCTGCGCGTCGGAGAACCCGGCCCGGCGCAGCGACCGCGTGTCGCCTTCCTTCTCCAGCTCGACGATGGTCGCGAGCCGGTCGATGAACCAGCGGTCGATGCCGCTGCGCTCCGAAAGCAGCGCCGGCTTGGCGCCGCCGCGCAGCGCCGCAAGCAGCGCGAACAGGCGGCGGTCGTTGGGCTGGTCGATGAGGTCCCGCCGGCGGAGCTCGTCGGCGGAGGGCTGCTTCTGCTCCAGCGAGCGCAGCGCCTTCATCATCGCGGCCTCGAAGGTCCGCTCGATCGCCATCACCTCTCCGGTCGAGGCCATCTGCGTGCCGAGCCGACGGTCGCCCGCCGGGAACTTGTCGTACGGCCAGCGCGGGATCTTGACGACGCAGTAGTCGAGCGCCGGCTCGAAGGCGGCGAACGTGCGCCCCGTGACCTCGTTGCGGATCTCCTCCAGCCGGCGGCCGACCGCAACCTTCGCGGCCACGCGCGCGATGGGATAGCCCGTGGCCTTCGAGGCGAGCGCGGACGACCGGCTCACGCGCGGGTTGACCTCGATCACGTAGTAGGTCGAGCTCTTCGGGTCGAGCGCGAACTGCACGTTGCAGCCGCCCTCGAGCCCGAGCGCGCGGATGATCCGGATCGCCGACGTGCGCAGCATCTGGTGGTCGCGGTCGGACAGCGTCTGCGAGGGCGCGACCACGATCGAGTCGCCGGTGTGCACGCCCATCGGGTCCAGGTTCTCCATGTTGCAGACCGTGATGCACGTGTCCGCGCCGTCGCGCATCACCTCGTACTCGATCTCCTTCCAGCCCCACAGCGAGCGCTCGATGAGCACCTGATGGATCGGTGACGCCTCCAGGCCGCGCTGCGCGATCGCCTTCAGCTCGGCCGCCGTGGTGACGAACCCGCCGCCGGTGCCGCCGAGCGTGTAGGCCGGCCGGATCACCAGCGGCAGCCCCACCTCGGCCGCGAACTGCTCGGCCTCAGCGACCGACTCGCACACGCGCGAGACGGGCACCGGTTCGCCGATGCCCACGAGCATCTGCTTGAAGGCCTCGCGGTCCTCCGCCATGCGGATCGTGTCCGCGTCCGCGCCGAGCATGCGCACGTGGTGGCGCTCCAGCACACCGGCGGCGGCGAGCTCCATGGCCAGGTTGAGGCCGGTCTGGCCGCCGAGCGTCGGCAGCAGGGCATCGGGGTGCTCGCGGGCGATGATCCGCTCCACCGACTCGACGGTCAGCGGCTCCAGGTACACCCGGTCGGCGACGCCCTCGTCGGTCATGATCGTGGCCGGGTTGGAGTTGACGAGGACGGTGGTGATGCCTTCCTCGCGGAGCGCTTTGCACGCCTGGGTGCCGGCGTAGTCGAACTCCGCGGCCTGGCCGATGACGATGGGGCCCGAGCCGAGGATGAGCACCTTCTTCGGCTTTTGCGGGGGCGGCTCGAGCGCGGCGGGTCGCGGCGGCGGCGCCTGCGCGCGGACCATCTCGAGGAAGCGGTCGTACACGTACTGGTTGTCCTGCGGGCCGGGACAGCCCTCGGGGTGGTACTGGACGCTGAACACCGGCAGGGTGCGGTGGCCGAGGCCTTCGACCGACCCGTCGTTGAGGTTGAGCTGCGAAACGTAGAAATCGCCCGCCTCGCCGGACGGCAGCGAGGCTGCATCCACCTGGAACTCGTGGTTCTGGCTCGTGATGTGGACGCGGCCGGTGTCGAGGTCCTTCACCGGGTGGTTGGCGCCGTGGTGGCCGAACGGCAGCCGCGACGTGGTCGCGCCGGCGGCGCGGCCGATGACCTGGTGGCCGAGGCAGATCCCGAGCAGCGGGATGCGTCCGATGGCGTGGCGCGCCAGCTCGACGGGGCCGTCGAGCACCGCCGGATCGCCCGGCCCGTTCGAGAGCACGAGGCCGTCCGCCTTCGTCCTCTCCACGTCGGCCCACGTCGCGGTATGGGGCAGGACCACCACCCGGCAGCCACGCTCGCGCAGCGAGCGGAGGATGTTGGTCTTGACGCCGTAGTCGACGACCGCGATGGACAGGCCGGCGGCCTCGGTGCGCCCCGCGGGACGCAGCTCCACCGGGAGCGGCTCGATCCATTCCTCGACCTGCGTGCGTGACGTCTCGGCCACCAGGTCCTGCTCGGCGAGAGGCGTCACCGCCCGCGCGGCCGCGGCCAGCTCCTCCAGGCGCTTCTTCGATGGGCGCCTGGACTCGTGCGCCAGCACCGCCCGCAGCGCGCCGTGCTTGCGCAGGTGGCGCGTGAGCGCGCGCGTGTCGATGTCGGCGATGCCAGGCACTTCCCAGCGCTTCAGGTAGTCGTCGAGCGTGGCCTCGCTCGAATGGTGGCTCGGGGCCGCACACGCCCAGCGCACGATCAGCGCGCGAGCCCAGGGCCGCGCCGACTCGGCGTCGGCGTCGCGCACCCCGTAGTTGCCCTGCAGCGGATAGGTCATGCAGACCATCTGGCCGGCGTACGACGGGTCGGTCAGGACCTCCTGATAGCCGGTCATCGCGGTGTTGAAGACGACCTCGCCCTGTCCGAGCACGTCGGCGCCGAGCGCGGTGCCGACGAACGCGCGCCCGTCCTCGAGGACCAGCGCGGCGTAGCGCTTGAAGGAGCCGTTATGCGCCAACGATGACCACCTCGTCGCGGCCGTTCTCCTCGGCGACATTGACCTCGATGCGCTCCGCGTCGGACGTCGGCACGTTCTTGCCGATGAAGTCGGGGCGGATCGGCAGCTCGCGATGTCCGCGGTCCACGAGCACGGCCAGCTGGATCGCGCGCGGGCGACCGAAATCCATGAGCGCGTCCATCGCCGCGCGCGCGGTGCGACCGTGATGGATCACGTCGTCGACCAGCACCACGACCTTGCCGTCGACGTCGGGCATCTCGGAGACGAACTGGTGAGAGGGCTCGCGCAGGTGGCGGTCGTCGCGGTGCTTGGTGACATCGATGGCGCCGACCGTCACCGCATGGCCCTCGAGCTCCTCGAGGTGCGCCGCGAGCCGGCGGGCGAGGTGGTCGCCGCGCGAGAACACCCCGACGAGCACGACGTCTCCCGCGCCGCGGTTCCGCTCGACGATCTCGTGGGCGATCCGCGAGAGCGAGCGGCGGATCTGGTCGCCGTCCATCACCGTCGCCTTGACCTTGCGCTGCTCGACCGCGCTCACGCCGCGCCGCCCCACGGATTACGCACGTTTTGAACAAAACGCGCCGAAAGGGGGCGCGGGAATCGCACGTTTTGAACAAAAGTCGCGGAATGCGTCATGCCAGCACCTTGTCCAGCAGCGCCATCCGGATGAACAGGCCGTTGCGGGCCTGCCGGAAGTACGCGGCGCGCGGGTCGGCGTCGACCTCCGGCGAGATCTCGTCCACCCGCGGCAGAGGGTGCATCACGATCGCATCCTTGCGCAGCCGCGACATCGCTTCGCGGTCGATGCGGTAGACGCCCTTGACCTCGAGGTATGACGCCTCGTCGGCGAACCGCTCCTTCTGGATGCGCGTCTGGTAGACGACGTCCACCTGCGGCAGCACGGCGTTCAGGTCGCGCGTCTCCGCCCACGGGATGCGGTGCTCGTCGAGGTGGTCCTTGATGTCCTGCCGCATCGCCACCTGCGGCGGCGCGACGAACGCGACGCGGATGTCGCGGAACTTGCTGAGCAGGTAGGTCAGCGAGCGAACGGTGCGGCCGTTGGCCAGGTCTCCGACCAGCGCGATGCGGATGCCGTCGACGTGGCCGAGCTCGTCGCGGATCGTGTACAGGTCGAGCAGCGCCTGCGTCGGATGCTGGCCGGGCCCGTCGCCCGCGTTGATGACCGGCACGCTGCTGACCGCCGCGGCGCGACGCGCGGCGCCCTCCTCGTTGTGGCGCAGCACGATGACGTCGGCGTAGCCGCTGACGATGCGCATCGAGTCCTCGAGCGTCTCGCCCTTGGACGCGGATGAGAACTCTCGCGCGTTGTCGGTGCCGATGGTGCGGCCGCCGAGTCGCAGCATCGCCGCCTCGAACGACAGGCGCGTGCGCGTCGACGGCTCGTAGAACAGCGCGGCCATCACCTGCCCGTTGAGGCGCCCGGAGAAGCGGTGCGGCTCGCTCTTCATCTCGTCGGCGCGCGCGAACAGCTCTTCGAGCAGGGAACGAGAGAACTGCTGGCTCTCGATCACGTGGCGCAGTCGCGAATCGACCACCATCAGGCACTCCTTCCCGGCCTCTCAGGGCCGGACTTAAAGGGGCGGCTCGGCGCTCATCCCGCCGCTCGCGAAAGTTTATCAGCTACCGTTGGACGCGGAAATGGCCAAGCCTGGAAACGTGACCGTCACCACCGAGGTCGGGTTCTGCCCGTTCTGCGGGCGCACCCGCAACCTGCGCCGCGAAGAGCGCCGCCTGGGCGCGCTCGTGAGGACGATCCTCGAGTGCGAGAGCTGCCACCGCACGCTGTCGAGCACCATGGGGCCGATGCCCGAGCCGCAGGCGGAGGCGGAGGCGGCGGCGCCGCCCCAGCCGGAGCCGGCGGCCGCGGAGCCGGAGCCCGAGACCACGGCCGGGAAGCCCGCGGCGAAGAAGAAGCCCACGCCGGACAAGAAGCCGGCGGCGGCCAAGAAGCCTGCGGCGGCCAGGAAGCCTGCCGCGGCGACCAGGAAGACCGCGACGAAGAAGGCGGCGACCAAGAAGAAGGCGTGACCGGAGCTCTTCCCCGCGAAGTCACGACTTCGCGGGGACCCCTGAGAGCGGCGGTCACGGTCGACCGGCTGCGCAAGACCCTGGGCAAGAACGAGGTCCTGCGCGGCATCTCCTTCACCGCGGGCAAAGGTGAGATCTTCGGTCTCCTCGGACCCAACGGCGCGGGCAAGACCACGACCCTGCGCATGATCTGCACGCTGCTGGCGCCGGACGCCGGCGCGATCGACGTACTCGGCTTCGACACCCGGCAGGCGGCCGCGGAGGTGCGGCGCCGCGTGGGCGTCGTGACCGCCGAGATCGGCGTCTATCCGCGCCTCAGCGCGGTCGAGAACATCGTCTACTTCGCGCGGCTCAGCGAGGTGCCTGAGGGCGAGGTCCGAAAGCGCGTGGACTCGGTGCTCGACCGCCTCGACATGGCCTCCTTCGCGCGCCAGCGAGCCGAGAGCCTGTCCTCAGGCCAGAAGCAGAAGGTCGCGATCGCGCGCGCCATCGTCCACGACCCGCCGGTGCTGATGTTCGACGAGCCCACGTCCAACCTCGACGTGCTCGCGTCGAAGGAGATCCGCGACTTCATGGTCGAGTCGAAGGCGCGCGGCAAGTGCGTGATCTTCTCCACGCACGTCCTCCACGACGCCGAGCGCCTGTGCGACCGCGTGACGATCATCCACAAGGGCGAGGTGGTGGCGAGCGGCACGCCGGCCGAGGTGAGAGGCGAACGCCTCGACCTGGAGGATGCCTTCCTCCGGCTCGTTTCGTGACGGCGACGTGGATCGTCTACCGCAAGGAGATCGTCGAGATCCTCCGCGACCGGCGGACGCTCATCGCCATCGGCCTGTCCGCGCTGGCCACGCCGATCGTGCTGAGCATCATCTCCCAGGTCTCGACGCGCACCGCCGCGCAGACTTACACAGTCGGCTACACGGGCGACGTGCCCGCCGGCCTCGACATCCTGCTGAGCGGTGTGCAGCTCAAGCTCGAGCCGGTCGCCGACCCGGCCGCCGCGGCCAGGCAGCAGGTGGACCTCGGCGTCGCGTTTCTGCCGGACGAGATCGACGAGTACTACGACCCCGCGCGGCAGAGCGCGGAGATCGCCGACACGAGGCTGCAGACCGTACTCGGCCAGTACAACGCGGCCAAGGCCGCGGCCGCGCTGCAGGCCAAGGGCGTGGATCCGGGCATCCTCACGCCGCTGCGGGTGGTGCCGCATCCGCTCAGCTCGCCAGTGCAGGCGGCCGGCAACGCCTTCCTCAGCTTCTTCCTGCCCTACATCCTGATCACGATGATCCTCACGGGGGGCTTCTCGGCCGCCCTGGACAGCACCGCCGGCGAGCGCGAGCGGCGGACGCTCGAAAGCCTGCTGATGACGCCGGCTCCGCGCAGCCGGGTGCTGCTCGGGAAGATCCTCGCCGTCACGAGCATCAGCCTCGTGGCGGCGCTGGCCGCGATCACCTCGATGTTCATCGCGCTGTCGCAGGTCTCGCTCGGCAGCGGCCCGAACGCGGTTCACATCTCGCTCAACCCGGTCGCCGTCCCGGTGATGGTCTGGGTGGCACTGCTGCTGGCGATCACCTTCAGCTCCGTGACGCTCGCCCTCGGCACGCTGGCCCGCAGCTTCCGCCAGGGCCAGGCCTATGTGACGCCGCTCTACTTCATCACGATCTTTCCGGCGTCGATCATCCTGTTCATCCCGGACTTCAACCCGAGCCTTGCCTACTACCTCATCCCCGTGCTCAACGCCGTCCTCGTCCTGCGCGACGCGATCCTCCACAACACGATCGCGTGGCCGACGCTCATCGTGACCAGCGTCAGCCTGGCGGCCCTGGGCGGGTTTTCCTGGCTGGCGGCGCTCCGCCTCTTCACGCGTGAAGGGCTGCTCACGCGGTCGTAGGATCTGGTCGAGGGCCTCATGGGCAAGCCACCGCTCCGCGAATCGGACCTGCGCAGCCTCGAGCGCGAGCGGATGTACACGATCTTCGCGCCTCTCGACGTCAACGAACCGCTGCCGCGCGAGCTGCTGCTGGCCGCCCGCCGCCACAGGACGGTGGGCCGGTGGGAGCTCGCCGGCGCGATCTGGCTGCCCGCGCTGGTGGCGATCATCACCCTCGCCTCATGGGGCCGGCTGCCCGGAGCGGTGGTTCCGGCGGCGGCGGGTCTCACCCTCGCCGGGCTCGTCGCGTACGCCGTGGCGGGCGACCGCCGGGCGCGCCGGAAATAGCGCCCTCCGCGACCGGGTAATAATTCACGCATGCCCGAAGCAGTAGTCGCCGCCCTTGGACGCTCCGCCATCGGCCGTGCGCGCAAGGGATCGCTCGTCGACGTGAGGCCCGACGACCTCGCCGCTTATGTCGTGGGCAAGGTGCTCGAGAAGCTCCCGGAGCTGGACCACTCCACCATCGAAGACCTCATCTGCGGCTGCGGCCTGCCCGCGGGCGAGCAGGGACACAACCTCGGCCGTGTCATCTCCATCCTTTCGCGCCTCGACGTGCCCGGCTGCACCGTCAACCGCTACTGCTCATCGTCGCTCATGACCACCCGCATGGCCGCGCACGCGATCGAGGCGGGCGAGGGCGACGTCTTCCTCTCCGTCGGGGTCGAGTGTGTGTCGCGTTTCATGAACGGCTACGCGGACAACCCCGACTCGGAGAACCCGCGGCTGGCGCCCGGCAACGCCGACGAGTTCCCCGACGTCTACATCGCCATGGGCCAGACCGCCGAGAACGTCGCCCGCCGGGAGAAGATCTCGCGCGAGGAGCAGGACCGCTACGCGGTGAAGAGCCAGGCCGCCGCCGTCAAGGCCCGCGAGGACGGCTTCTTCGACCGCGAGATCGTCCCGTTCCCGCTGCCCAACGGCCAGACGTTCACCAAGGACGACGGTCCGCGACCGGGCACGACGATGGAGGTGCTCGCGACGCTGCAGCCGGCGTTCCGTGAGGACGGAACCGTGACCGCCGGCAACTCGTGCCCCCTCAACGACGGCGCGGCGGCCGTGGTCGTGATGTCCGACCGCAAGGCCAAGGAGCTTGGCATCAAGCCGATCGCCCGCATCATCTCGACCGGCCTGTCGGCGCTCGAGCCGGAATTCATGGGCCTCGGCCCCATCGACGCCAGCAAGCAGGCCCTGAAGCGGGCGAAGATGACCATCGACGACATCGACATCGTCGAGATCAACGAGGCGTTCGCCGCCCAGGTGATCCCGTCGGCGCGCGGCATCGGCGTCGACCCCTACAGCGACAAGCTCAACCCGCACGGCGGCGCGATCGCCCTCGGCCACCCCTTCGGCATGACCGGCGCCCGCATCCTCTGCACGCTGCTCAACGGCCTGCGCGAGAAGGACAAGACGTACGGCCTGGAGACCATGTGCGTCGGCGGCGGCCAGGGGATGGCCATGATCGTAGAGCGTTTGAACTAGCGATCAGAGAACGACTCCGGGGTCCCCACGAAATCGAGGATTTCGTGGGGTGGAGGGTATGGCCATGATCGTAGAGCGTTTGAACTAAGGGGGCCCGCCCGCCAGGGTCCTGAGGTCGACGTAGTCGCTCGGCGCGGTGATGCCCACCTTCTTGCCAACGTTCGTCAGGTCGAACCTCTCGTGCGTCACGGACTGGTCGGTGACGCACGTGTCGACACCCTGCAAGTCCACACGCAAGAAGTAGTGAGGCGCAGCCGCCTGCACGTACATCTTTCCCAGGAGCTGATCATCGATCTCGACGACTTGCTGCCCTGACACCGTCGACGTTCCCTTCTTTGAGAGCCCCGCCGCCGTCTTGAGACAGTTGGAGATCGTCTTCAGATCGATGATGTCCGGGATGTTGGTCGAGCTCCAGAAACTGGAGGGCATGAGCACCCACCTGTCAGCGGCCTTGGCCTTGACGATCGCTGAGGCCTGCGGGCTGGTCGGCGCAAGAAGCTCGGCGAGATCGGCCCCGTACACGAACGTCTGGGGGTCGACATGGACGATCCGCACAGTCACGCCTTGAGAGTGGAGCTTGCCTTTGACATTCGCGCCCTCGACGTCGAAGTCGGCGCCGGCGGGCCCCTCGGCCGTGGTCACCTCGACCGCCATGTGGAACGAGGTTGCCGACCCGGTGGACCGGCTCGCGTCGGCGACGATCTGCTGCGCCGTGTGGCTCTGCTCGTAGCTCGCGGAACCGCCGATGCCGCAAGCCGCCGCCAGCACCATCACCGCCGCGCTCGACACGGCCCTGATCGCCCGCACGCCTCAGAAACGCGCTGGCGGGGCAAAATCGCACGACCACGATGGGCCCATCGCCTCGCGGAAGCTGGCTGACGGGGGCGGCGGGCGACGAGAGGTCGGTGCCGCTTTCGGCCTGACTCCTGGCGGCGGCGCTCCTGGCTGCCCGCTAGGCGCGAGGCGCCGCCATCGTCAGCGCGTCGAGGAGCTTCTGCAGCAGGGCCTTCAGGCGCTCGCGGTCGGCCTCTGAAACTCCGGCCAGCACCTCCTCCTCGAGGCTTTCGCGGGCCTTGTCCGCGCGCTCCAACGCCCGGCGCCCCGCCGCGGTCAGCTCGACGATGTGCCGCCTGCGGTCCTGGGGGTCGCGGCGGCGGATCGAGAACTGGGCGGCCTCGGTCTCGTTGAGGATCAGCACCACGCTGTTGGCGTCCAGCAGCAGGGCGTTCTCGAGCTCCTGCTGCGTGGTGCCCGGGTGATCGCGGATGTAGCCGAGGGTCATGTACGCCTTGAGGCGCATCCCGAGCAGCTCGTCGGTCGAGCGGCGGTGAAGCGCCTTCGACAGCTGGGTCACGAGCGAGATGAGTCCCGGTTCCGAGCTGTGGTCGCCGTGCCTCACGTCCATTGATTCTATCACCGCCTCTTAATATTCCCGCTTCTCGGAAAATTATGCAATAAGGATGGTAATGATCCTGTTATAGTGATCGTCAGTGTTCCGGTTGCATTCGTCGGGAGGCGTCATGAACTCAAATCTTCGAAGATGGACAGCCCTGGTGGTCGTGTGCTTCGGGCAGCTCATGATCATGCTCGACACCACGATCGTGAACGTCGCGCTGCCCTACATCCAGCGTGACCTTCACTTTTCGCAGGCCGACCTCACCTGGGTCGTCAACGCCTACCTGATCGCCTACGGGAGCTTCCTGCTCCTGGCCGGCCGTCTCGGCGACCTCCTCGGGCGCCGCGCGGTGTTCCTCGCCGGCGTGGCCCTGTTCACGGTCGCCTCGTTCGGCACGGCGTTCGCGCCGTCGGCGGAGAACCTGATCATCGGCCGCTTCCTGCAGGGCCTCGGGGCCTCGCTGTCCGCGGGGGTGATCATCGCGATCATCGTCACCGAGTTCCAGCAGCCGGCCGAGCGGGCTCAGGCCATGAGCATCTTCACGCTCGTGATCGCCGGCGGCGGATCGTTCGGGCTGCTCGCGGGCGGCCTGATCACGCAGTTCATCACCTGGCACTGGATCTTCCTGATCAACGTGCCCATCGGCATCGTGACCTTCGCGCTCGGCGCCTGGCTGATCAAGGAGAACGAGGGCCTCGGCCTGCGCCAGGGCATCGACCTCATGGGTGCGGTGCTCGTGACCGCCTCGCTGATGCTCGGCGTCTACTCGATTGTCACCGCGGCCGACTTCGGCTGGGTGTCGGCGCACACGCTCGGCTTCGCCGGCGCGGCCATCCTGCTGCTTGCGCTCTTCGTCGCCTACGAGAACCGCATTGCCCACCCGCTGATGCCCATGCGCGTGCTCGGCATCCGCTCACTGACCGCCGCCACCGTGGCGCGCGCCTTCGTCTTCACCGGCATCTCGACCACGTTCTTCATCGGGGTCCTGTACCTGCAGCACATTCGCGGCTACAACGCCTTCACCACGGGACTCGCGTTCCTGCCGACGACCGTCACTCTGGGCGTGCTGTCGGCCGGCATCAGCGCCCGGCTGATGGCGCGCATCGGGCCGCGCAACTTGATGGTCATCGGCATGACGGCGATCATCAGCGCGCTCGTCCTGATGTCGCTGGCCGACGACCACGCCGGCTACTTCCCGATCCTGCTGGGCGGCTACGTCCTGCTCGGGCTCGGCGGCGGCATGACCTTCCTGCCCCTGCTGACGGTCTCGATGTCCGAGATCGCGCCGCACGAGGCGGGCCTGGCTTCGGGTTTCAGCAACGCGACGATGCAGGTGGGTGGGGCGCTCGGCCTCGCCGCGCTCGGCACAGTGGCCACCAACCGCGCCGGCAACCTGCTCACCCACGGCGCCACGCTTCGCAGCGCGCTCGTCGGTGGCTACCAGCTGGCGTTCCTGCTGGCGGCCGCGAGCGTCGTGGTGGCGCTGGTGATCGTGCTCGCGGCACTGCGCTCGACGCGCAGCGGCCGCTCGGTCAAGGTCGAAGAGGAGTCGGAGGTCGAGGTGGAGGCCGCCTGAGGCGCCTCGAGGCCCTTAGCCTCTCCGCTCCGAGTAGAAGCGGCACGGCGGTGAGTCCGCCGTGGTGTGGAAGTTCCAGTGACGGCACCACGTGGTGCCGTCAAATTTCTTGCACGTGCCGCACGTGACGCGCGGGCGCTCCACGCGCGTCTTCTTCATGTGGTGCTCGGGGCGCTCGCCCGCGAAGGGTTCGGGGTTCATGCCCATGGACCCAGATTAGTGCCGGAAGTGCCGCCGCCCGGTCATGACCATCGCGATGCCGGCGGCGTCCGCGACGGCCACCACCTCCGCATCTTTCAGCGAGCCGCCGGGCTGGATCACCGCGGTCACGCCCGCGCGGATTC
>DATGEO010000072.1:0-22876 GCA_035310015.1 Candidatus Dormiibacterota bacterium
AGCGCCGCGGCGGTCGGAAGCGTTTTCGGCGCCGCGCTCTTCTTCGGCGGATGGACCTCGCGGGCGGGCGTGCGCTCCGGCAGCCCGGCGAGCGAGCGCGCCCTGGCGATGCCGGCCTCCAGGCCGCCCAGCTCGTCGATCAGCTTGCGGTCGAGGGCCTGGCGGCCGGTCCACACCTTGCCCGCGGCCACCTGCTCGACGTCCGCGCGCGGCAGCTTGCGCGCACCCGCGACCAGCTCGAGAAACAGGCTGTACACGTGGTCGATCTGCGCCTGGACGATCTGCCGCTCCTCGGCCGAGAACGGCCTCTCGTCGCTCTCGATCGTGGCGTGCCGGCCGAGCGCGATCGTTTCGCGGTTGGCCATCAGCTTCGACCAAAGGCCGCCGGTGACGAGCTTGCCCGACAGCACGCCGATCGAGCCCGTGATCGTGCTGGGACGCGCGACGACCCAGCGTCCGGGCGCCGCGACCCAATAGCCGCCAGACGCCGCGACCGGACCCATGACCACGACCAGCGGTTTGCTCTTCGCGATCACCTGGAGCGCCTGCCGCATCGCTTCGGAGGCGGTGGAGGAGCCGCCGCGCGAGTTCACGTAGAGCACGACCGCGGCCGCGCGGCGGTCGGCCGCGACCTGGCGTGCGACCTGGACGACGGTCAGGTCGCCGGCTCGCGCGTCGCCGACGAGCGGAACCTCGATGGGCGGCTTGACCGGCGGCCGGCCGGAGCGCCCGTCGATGATCGTGCCCTCGATGCGCATGATCGCGACGTAGCGACCTCGTCCCAGCGCCGGCGCCGGGCGGCGCAGCTTGCGCCGTGCCTGGTCCCACTCCGCGAGGGTTGCGCTTCGCCCGGCGCCAAGGTGCTCGGGCAGCTGCTCCTCTGCGATCACCGCGTCGACGAGGCCGTTGGCCCGCGCCTGGTCGTCGGTGTACGGCGACCCGTCGACCAGCTGCTGGGCCGCCTGCCTGTCGACCTTGCGCGCACCGGCGATGGCGCTGATCAGCTCGTCGTTCTGCGACGCGAGCAGCCAGCCGAGCTGCTCGCGCAGCTCGTCCGACATCTTCGACTTGGTCAGCGTGTCGGCGGCGGACTTGTACGGGGAGATCTGCACGAAGTCGGCCTGGATGCCGACCCGCGCGAGAGCCTGCGCCAGGAACAGGCCGGTGGCGGTGAAGCCGAGCGGCATGACCATGCCGGAGGGAAGAAGGCAGATCTCGTCGCATGCGCACGCGACGTAGTAGGTGGTGGTCGTGTAGACGGGCGCCCATGCCACGACGCGCTTGCCGGCCGCGCGCAGCTTGGCGACGAGCTCGCGCAGGTCCTGGGCGCCGGCCATCGTCAGCGGCACGGGCCGCAGGTGGAGGATCACGCCCTTGAAGCGCGGGTCGCGGCCGATCGCATCGAAGCGATCGCCGAGCTCGCGGATGCTGAGACGGCCGCGGCTGAAGAAGCGCTGCCACCACTGCACCGGGGGATCCGGCAGCGCCGGCAGCTCCTCCTCGACCAGGAACGTCACGTAGTCGGGAGGCCGCCCGAGCGCCGCGCGCAGCGTCGCGGCCAGCCACGCCAGGTAGCGAAACGGGTACAGCAGCATCCCCGGCGGGGAATGCTACGTGCCCGCGCTGCTACACGACCTTGGACATCTCCAGGTGCTCGTCCAGGTCTTCGCTCAGGCGGGTCGCGCCGTAAAGGTGACCCACGTGCTGGTGGTACGGCACGCCGGAGAATTCGTGATGGCTCCGGGTCGGGATGTCGACACCGTCGGCCCACTCCTTCCGCTGCAGGGCGATGTAGCCGTCCTGCTTGTCCTTCTTCAGGTCGTTGAGCAGCATCGACATGCCGTATCCGGCCGCGTGCTGCAGCGCGAGCGTGATGAAGATGAAGCCGACGCCGAGCTCACCGAGGTCGTCCCAGGTGATCGGGTCCTTCTCGTTCTGCCACTTGAACGAAGACGAGTAGTTGTACGCGAACCTCGCCTCCGGAAAGCGCTTGCGGATCTCGGAGCAGAACTGCTCCGTCGGCCCGCGTCCCGCGGTCGGGAACTCGCACCACAGGAGGTCGGGCACGCCGCTGTCCATGTAGCGCAGGCCGCGCTCGATGGCCAGCTCGATGCCGCGCTTGCTCTCGGGCGCCTCGGTCGCGGACACGCCGTCGGTGCGGGCGATGATCACGAAATCCTTGTGGCCGAGGTCGTCCGCGGCGGCGCGCATCATGCGCAGCTTGCCGACGAACTCTTCCGCCGGGATGAGCGCCTTGCCGGCGATGTGGCCGCAGCGCTTGGGCATGACCTGGTCTTCGATGTGCGCGGCGGCGACGCCCGCACGGACGTACAGGTCGGTCGTGCGCTGGACGTTGAAGATGTTGCCGTAGCCCGCGTCCATGTCGACGACGACCGGAGGGATCTCGAGGTGGACGGGCTTGACGCCCTTTTCGGGGTCGCCCATGGCCATCGTCAGCTGGAACTTGCGCAGCGCGGCCACGGTGCGGCGCGCGCCGTCGGCGATCTCCACCGACGAGTAGAGGTCCATGTCGGTCGTGCCCAGATGCCCGATCGCAAACGAGTAGCCCGAGAAGTAGACCGCGTCGAAGCCGTGGTACATGACCAGCTCGGCGCCGAGCGGGTCGTACACGCCCGGGCCGAAGACGTAGGGCTTCGTGGCCAGCTGCTTGCGCAGCCGCCGGGATGGATCCTCGTTGCGAGAAGCCGGCACCTTGAATCCCTCGGGAAGGAGGGCGGACGCGACTAATTCCATGGATGAAACCTCCAGCTCAGATTGCTAACGCTGGTACCGGACGGTTCTACTCGTTCTCGTGGTCGCAGTTGCAGGGGTCGGGGCACTCGCATTCGTGAACGGACGGCTCGCCGGGTGCGTCGACGTCGAGGGTCTGCTCGGTCGTTTCCATGCGAACGGACGCTACGCGCTGTGCGCCCATCAGTCAAATCAATTGATTTGATCTGATAGATAGAGCCGCTCTATATCAGCCTCGGCAGCTGGTACGCCGTCAGGATGCCCAGGAAGGCCGCGACCACACCCTGCGGGCTGCCGGCGTCCCTACGCCGGAAGGCGGCGATCGAGTTGTACATCGACGGTGCGTCCCTGACCTTCACGCGGCTCAGGTCATGGGCGGCGACCTCGCGGACGACCGCCGTGGCCGGCAGCAGAGCGACGCCGAGTCCGCGCTCGACCATCTTCTTTGCCGCCTCGATCGAGTCGAGCTCCATGTAGTGCTTCAGGCGCACGCCCGCGGCGGCGAACGCCGAGTGCGTGATCTCGTAGTAGCTCGACGTGCGGTCGAACATGATCAACTTCTCATTGGTCACGTCGGCCATCGTCACGGTGCGTCGCTTCACGAAGGCGTGGTCCGGCGCGCAAACGAGCACGAGCTCCTCTTTGTGAAAGGGCCGGATCTCGAGCTCCGGGTGCTGGATCACACGGCCGAGCCCGATCTGCACCTCGTCCCGCAGCACCAGCGTCACCAGGTCCTCGGAGTGGCCGGTGCGCACCGACACCTCGACGCGGGGATGCATCGCGACGAAGCGCTCCAGCAGCTCGGGCAGGAGGTAGGTGCTCACCGCCGGCGCGGCCGCCAGCATTAGGTGGCCGGCCGAAGCGGTCATCACCTGGTCCAGGGCGTCGCGGCCTTCGACCAGCGCGCGCATCGCGCGCTCCGCGTACGGAACCCACGCGTGCCCGGCCTCGGTCAGGCGCATGCCGCGCGGCGTGCGCAGGAAGAGCTTCACCCCCAGCTCGTTCTCCAGCGCGTGCAGGCGCGCGGTCAGGGTCGGCTGGGTGATGAACAGCGCCTCCGCCGCCCGACTGACGCTCCCGCGCCGCGCCACCTCGAGAAAGCCCTCGACGTGCAGCAGCTGAAACCCGCCAACCCTGCCGTTACGTGATTCGTCTATGGACACCGCCGTCCATTGGCATTCTATCTATGGCCGGCACACGGCATCGCGCATGGGGCTCGGTCTCGGGACCGACGCCGCGGATGTGATAGACAGCTCAACAAATCTCATGCGCGGCGCCCGCGTCGCCTAGGGACCTGGCGGCCAGGACGGCGGGTCGAAGCCCACGTTGGGCAGGCTTCCGGTCCGCCAGTAGACGCCGCGGCGGCGCTGCATGAGCTCCTCGTCGACGAGGAGGCGTCGGAGGGTCGCGAAATCCTCGTGTCTTCGCCCCAGGATGCCGTTGACCTCAGCCTCGGTGTAACGGCGGCCCGGCTGGAACTCTTCGGCCAGCCAGCGAAGGACGACGAGAAGCTTCCTGTGCTGCGCTGGAACCGCGGTCAGCCTTCCGGCCTCGACGAAGGTTGCCAGGATGTCGTCGTCGGAACGGCGGCGTCTACGCACCTCGCGGCTTGTACATCTTCTCGCCGGCGCGCACGGCGACCTTGAGCGTGTTCTCGGGCGGAGCGAGCGGGCAGGCCCACCGCGGGCTGTATACGCACGACGGGTTGTAGGCGTAGTTGAAGTCGATCGTCACGTCCCGGGAGCCGGTCCTGAGCTCGAGCACCAGACCGTCGGTGTTCTTGGCGGTGTCGAAGAGGTAGCGCCCGCCGCCGTACGTTTCGTGGCCCGAGGTCGCGTCCTTGAAAGGCACGAAGAGGCCGCCCGCATACTGCTGAAGGCTCAGCACGGTGAGCTCGCACCGCTCGCCGCCGAGCTCGAACACGAGCCGGCCGGCGCGCCGGTAGTGAACCTCGCCGTCCGCTCCGCCGGTGTCGATGACCAGGTCGTCGCCGGGTCCGTCCTCGAACCGCGCCTGGACGCGATAGGCGGGGTCGGGCGCGAAGTAGGCGAGGGCGTTGAACGCCGCGCGCTGGTCCGGCTCGATGGGGGATTGGGGGTGCGACTTGAACAGCTCGTCCCGCCGGCGACGAAATTCTTCAAGCGCTTCCGGACCGCCGATGTGGTGCAGATCGTCGACCCGGTAGAGGTCGCCGGCCCGGCGGCGCCAGTCGACCAGGTCGAGCAGGTTCTGCACACGGGCAGCGTACTAAGATCGGCGGGTGATATCGCAAGAGCTCCTCGAGATCCTGGCCTGTCCCAAGTGCCACACCAAGATCGAGTTCCGCGAACCGGACAAGCTGCGCTGCCCGAATTGCAAAGTCCTCTACCCGATCGTCGACGGCATCCCCGTGATGCTGATCGAGGAGGGCAAGCCCGAAACGGAGAGCGAGTCGAGCTAGCCCGACTCTAGGCGGCGCAGTTGTAGCTCAGGGTGTTGACCGTGCTCGTGCTCGCGCGTCCGCGGTCGATGTCCGCGCTGATCTGATCATCGGTCAGCGCATAGGCCTGGCCCGGATCGCTGGCCGAGGTGGCGAACACCACGCCCAGCACGCGGCCTTGAAGGTCGACGATCGGCCCGCCTGAGTTGCCCGGCCGGACGATCGACTGCAGGACGAAGATCTGCCTCGTGACCAGGTTCTCGCTGTAGATGTCGCGCCCTTCTGCGTCCACCGCGCCGTCGATCACCGCCGGCTCGACACGCTCCTGGCCGCCGCCCGGGTACCCGATCACGGCGCCGTCGGTGCCACGCGCCCCGGCGGCGAAGTCGAGCGCCGGCCCGGCGTAGCCGGTGGCGCGCAGGATGGCGATGTCGACCTCGGGGTCGAAGTAGACGACGCTGGCGGGCAGCACCGTTCCGTCCTGTGTCTCGATGCGGTGGTCGGTGGTCCCCGAAACGACGTGCGCGTTCGTGACGATCAGGCTGTTGCCGATCGGAAATCCGCTGCCCGTCACCAGCCCGCCGCAGCCCGAGCCCACGACCTTCACGGTCAACACCGCCGCTTGCTGCACGCCGGGAGTGTTGACGCTGGTCGGAATCGGCAGCGCACCAGGCAGCGTCGGCTCCAGGCCCGCGAAAACCGGCGGGAACGAAACGCCGGCGAGGATGCTCTCCACCCGGGTTAGAAACCCGGGCGGCCTCGGTGCCACGGTGTCGAGTGCGTGGAGAACCGTCGACCTCTGCAGCTGGTAGGCGAGCTCGGGGCTCGGGCCGCGGGAGAAGGTGAGGCCGAGAAACCAGCACATCGCGAGCACCGCGATCGCCGAGAGGCCTGCCCCCAGCATGGAGTCGGTGCGGCTGTGTATCCGCTCCTTGAGGATGCGGTTGCGAATCGGCTGGCCGACGGCGAAGCCGACGCTAGATCCGAGGCTGCCGCCGATGATCAGCACCAGCACCGCGCCCAGCGGCCGCGCCATGGGGTTGGTGATCCCGAGGTAGTCCAGCAGCGGCTGTGCAGCGGCAGCCCCGATCACGACTCCGAGCAGTAGGCCCATGTACTGGGCCAGCGAAAGCCAGAAGCCGCGGCTGAAGCCGTTCGCCACGCCGACGATGGCGGCTCCGACGATGACGAGGTCGATCAGGTTCAGGCCTATGCGAAGAGATTACGCAGAAGGCCGCCTGACTACTCGGTTTCTAGTGATGCGACTCCGTGTGCTCAGGTTCGGGCGGCGGCTCGAGCATGCCGGAGGCCGCGCGGTTGCGCGCGTCGCCTCGAAGCACCCACCATCCAAGTCCCGCGACGCCGAGTCCGGCGACGAGAAATGTGATGCTCATGAAGAGCCACGCGCTGACCCATTCGCCCGCGAGGAACATCAGGCGTGCGTGGGCGCGGGCGCCGCGGTGGTTTCTGCTTCGAGCTCGCCCGACTCGCGAAGGTCGCGCAGCGGCATGAAGCTGCGCACTGGCGGCACGCGCTCGAAGTTGTAGGGCGGGGGCGGCGAGGTGGTTGCCCACTCGAGCGTGTTGCCGAGCCACGGGTCGTCGCCGGCGATCTCGCCGTGGTTCCAGCTGCGCACAATGTTGACGAGGAACAGCAGCACCGAGAACGCGATCAGGAACGATGAGACGGTGATGATGAAATTGGTGGTGGCCCAGGCCATGTTGCTGTACGTGTAGATGCGTCGCGGCATGCCCTCGAGGCCGAGCGTGTGCATGATCAGGAATGTGCCGTTGAAGCCGACGAACAGCGTCCAGAAGTTCCACTCGCCGAGCTTACGGTTGAGCATTCGCCCCGTGATCTTCGGGAACCAGTAGTAGACGCCGGCGAAGATCGTGAATACGCTGCCTCCGAAGAGCACGTAGTGCAGGTGGGCGACCACGTAGTACGACTGGTGCAGCTGCGTGTCGACGGGCACTGACGCCAGATAGACGCCCGTGATGCCGCCTATGAGGAACGTGGCCAGGAACCCGAAGACGAACTTCATCGGCACCGTGAACTCGATCGAGCCCCACCAGGCCGTGGCTATCCAGTTGAAGAACTTGATGCCGGTCGGCACCGCGATCAGCATCGTCATCAGCATGAAGAAGCCTTCGACGTAAGTGTTCATGCCGACGGTGAACATGTGGTGCGCCCACACCGTCATCGACAGGAAGACGATGCCGAACAGCGCCGCCACCATCGACATGTAGCCGAAGATCGGCTTGCGGGCGAAGACCGGGGTGATCTCGGAGATCATCCCGAAGCCGGGCAGAATCATGATGTAGACCTCGGGGTGGCCGAAGAACCAGAACAGATGCTGGTAGAGCACCGGCCGGCCCTGGGTCGTGAAGAACTGAGTTCCCAGCTGGCGGTCGAATTCGACGAGGATCATGGCCGCCGCGAGCGGCGCGCCCACGACCAGGAGGAGGATCGAGGTCGAGATCTGCGCCCACACGAACAGGGGCAGGCGGGTCAGCTTCATGCCCGGCGCGCGCAGCGCGATGATCGTGGTCAGAAAGTTGGTCGAGGCCATGATGCCGCTGATCGCCCAGACGATGATGCTCAGCGCCCAGAAGTCGACGCCGAGGCTGTGCGACTGGTAAGCCTTCTCGGTCAGCGGCGCGTAGCCGGTCCAGCCGGCGTCGAGCGCGCCGCCGGTGAAGAAGCCCGAGTAGTACAGGATGATCGACACCGGCACGAGCCAGAATCCGAGCAGGTTCACGCGCGGGAAGGCCATGTCGCGGGCGCCGATCATGATCGGGACCATGTAGTTGGCGATCCCGGTCAGGAAGATGGTGACGAAGAAGAAGATCATCGTCACGCCGTGCGCCGAGACCAGCTGGTTGTAGGTCTCCGGGTCGACGACCTTGCCGTTGGGCGATGCGAGCTGCAGCCGGATGACGAGGGCGAAGATGCCCCCGACCACGAAGCTGAGGATGCCCGTGACCATGTACATGATCCCGATCAGCTTGTGGTCGGTGGTCGTCAGCCACAGCGTGATCGGCTTCCAGAAGGTGTCGTCGTATGCCTTCGGGCGAGGCAGAACCGTGGTCGCTGCCATCTCAGTGCCTCGCTACTGTGGTCCGCCGCGGGATTCGCGGCATCGACGGCCGGAGCCGAGGAAGGGGTGGCGTGAGGAGGAGCGCATGCTCATGCGTGACGACGAACGCCGGGCCCCCTGACGATGGCTTCAGCGCCTCTGGCGCCCGGCCGGCTAGGCCGCGAAGACGCAAGGACCATCGGTGGCGAGGCACTGCTTCCATGCTAACTCGGGCTCGCGGAAGGTGAGGCCGAAGGTGAGGCGGACGGCGTGGGGCTTGGCGACGGCGAGGGTGACGGCGACGGGCTCGCGGTCGCCTTGGCCATCTGCTGCTGCACCCACGCGTTGAAGTCGGACTCGTCCATCGACTGGACGATGATCTGCATCGTCGCGTGGCCGACGCCGCAGAGCTCGGCGCACTCGCCTCGCCACTTGCCGACGGTGTCGATCTGGAGCCACGAGAAGTTGTCGTAGCCGGGCACGGCGTCGGTCTTGCCGGAGATTGCGGGCACCCACCAGGAGTGGATCACGTCGGTGCCCCGGAACTCGAGACGGATGAGGCGGTGGGTCGGCACCACGAAAGGCGTCACCTCGCCGGCCAGCGTCCCTTCCTGATGCACCGTGAAGCCTTCGGGATAGGTGTAGTTCCAGCCGAACTGGTGTCCGCTCACGATCACGGTGTAGTTCGAAGAGTCGACGGGCTGGAAGTCTCGCTGCAGCTCGGCGAAGCTGTAGCCGGCGATCGCGAGCACCACGATGAGCGGGATGACGGTCCAGATGACCTCGAGCCGCGTGTTGCCATGGATCTGCGGCGGCACGTAGTTGACCGGCTGCCGGCTGCGGCGGTACTTGATCACCACCCACAGCAGCGAGGCCTCGACGCCGAGAAAGACGATGATCGCCGGGATCGAGATCCCAATGTACGTGTTGTAGATGTCCTGGCCGTTCGGCGAAACCGGCGTCGGAAAGATGGGGGACAGGCCGCCGATCCCGCAGGCGCTGAGGACAAACACGCCGCCGATGAGACCGACGGTCCACATCAGCGCCTTGAGCGTCACCCGCACGGCCCAAAAGTATATCGGCGCAGTTGAGCTCGACCCTGAACCCGCGCGTCTCCCTCTCCCTGGAGGGAGCGATCAGTTCGGCCGAGCCTTGTCGCGCTTGGCGCGCAGGGTCAGGGTGAGGGTGATCGGTCTTCCTTTAGAATCCAAAACCGAAGGTGGCCAGCGCCAAAAAGCCTCGCTATGTAGACGTCGGCAACCCAAGCCTTTCTGTCGATTGCCCGAGCTGCGGGCTGGGCACGGCCCGCTTCATCGACCACTGCCGGAACTGCGGTTACAAGCTGTGGCCTTCGAGCGTGATGGCGTCGGCGGCCTTCCGCGCCTGGCAGGCCGCCGACCCCGCCCGCGCTGAGGTGTCGCGGTTCGACATGGACCTTCCGGTCGAGGTGGACGACCTCATCGACTACGAGGCCCGCGCCCATCAGCTCGGCATCCACATCTTCCCGAACAGCAACTGGCCCTTCCTCATCTGCTTCGGCGCGCTGTTCCTGGCTCTCGGCGCCATCCCCTTCGCCTCGGTGGCGCGGATCACCCTGGCGGCGATCGGCGGGATCATCTTCCTGATCGGTGTCGCGGGTTGGGTGCTCGTCGAGGACGTGCGCATGTACCCGGCCGAACCCGGCTCTCCTGGCAGCGAGGTCCACCACTGATGGCCGTCGCGACGATGCGGCCCGAAGAGGTCCAGTACCCGGCCATCAAGCCGGGAATGATGGGCATGTACATCTTCCTGGCCTCCGAGGTCATGTTCTTCGGAAGCCTCTTCGCGATGTACTTCTACCTGTTCGGCTCCCACTTCGTGTGGCCGCCTCCGCCGCCGGCGAACGTAAACGAGTTCTATGTCCGACCGTGGCCGGCCACCTTCTCTCTGAATCCGCTCGACTACGTACCCGCCATCAACACGGTGGTGCTGCTCTCCAGCGGTGTCACCTGCCACTTCGCCGCCGACGCGATCGCACACGACAACCGTCGCCGGTTCTTCATCCTCCAGATCGTCACCATCCTGCTCGGCCTCGGCTTCGAGTTCGGGCAGCTGTACGAGTTCATCACTGCGTTCGGACGCGGCCTCACGCTCACGGCCAACTCCTTCGCCAGCGCCTTTTTCACGATGACCGGGTTTCACGGGGCCCACGTCCTGGGTGGGCTGATCCTGCTGACGCTGATCCTCTACCGCGCCGCCCGCGGCCAGTTCTCGTCGCAACATCACGTCGGCGTCGCCGCGGTGACGCTGTACTGGCACTTCGTCGACGTCGTGTGGCTCTTCCTTCTCATCGTGCTCTACATCGGAGTGACATTCTTCCGGTGAGAGCCGCCGCATCGACGGTCGTCGTCGGGCTGCTCGCGCCCGTGCTTCTGGGCGCCTGCGGCGGCGGTGGGCCGTCTCAGCCGGCCGGCTCGATCAAGGTGACGATGACCGAGTTCAAGTTCGACCCGTCGTCCATCGACGCGAAGGCGGGCAACGTCGTGTTCTTCCTGGTCAACGGCGGCACCGTGTCGCATGACATGGCCATTCGCGACAGCACCGGCAAGACGATCGCGCAGAGCGAGCTTGTGTCCGCGGGCGATGAGTTCGTGTTCACGGTCGACAACGTCGCCGCCGGCACCTACGACTTCCTGTGCACGCAGTCGGGCCATGCCGATGCCGGCATGAAGGGGACCCTGACAGTCTCCTAGGGCCGGACCTCTAGCTGTGCTTCGGGCTCGGTGAAGGCGACGCAGGCGGCGTCGGGCTCGGCGTCGGCCCCGGCTTCACGCTGATCAGCGTGATCTCGAAGACCAGCGTGGCGTTGGGCGGGATGATAGTCGCGCCCGTGTTCGGGTCCTGCTGGCCCTGGGCCCCGTAAGCGAGCGCCGCCGGGATGATCAGCTTGCGCACGCCGCCCACCGCCATCCCCGGCACCCCCTCGTCCCACCCGGGGATGACCTGACCCTGGCCGATCGTGAACGAGAACGGCTGGTTGCGGCTGCGGCTGGAGTCGAACAGCGTGCCGTCGGTCAGCCAGCCCGTGTAGTTCACGACCGCGATGTCGTTGGTGTGCGCGACGGCGCCGGTGCCCTTGGTGAGGTCGATGTACTTCAGGCCGTCGGGCAGCGTCACCGGCGTGAGGCCGTCGCCGGCGTGGAAGTCGTCGACGCCAGGCGTCGGGGTGCCGTGCGCCGGGCTCTCGTTCGCGACGGGCCCGCTGCCCGCGTAGGGATCCGCGTAGCCGCAGGCGGCGGTGACCAGGAACGCCGCGAAAGCGGCGGCGATGAGGCGTCCTTTCACGATTCCGTGATGTCGATCGAGTTGATCTTGTCGCCCACGCGGATCGCGTCGATGACCTCCATGCCGTCGGTGACCTGGCCGAAGTGGTTGTAGACGCCGTTGGAGGCCAGGAACGGCGCGTCGCCCAGCGTGATGAAGAACTGCGAGCCGCTCACCCCGGCGGCGCTCGAAGCCATCCCCGCCGTGCCTCGCGGCCACTTCGACGGGTTGCTCTCGTCCGGCAGCTTGTACTTCGGCCCGCCGGTGCCGTTGCCGAGCGGATCTCCGCCCTGGACGACGAAGCCGGGCACCACGCGGTGGAACGTCAGGCCGTCGTAGTAGCCCTCGCGGGCGATGGTCACGAAGTTGTTCACCGTCTGCGGGGCGACCTTCGGCTCGACGAATGCGATCGTGAAATCACCACGCGACGTGTGCACGGTCGCGCTGTATTTCTTCGCCGGGTCGATGGTCTGCTCGGGCGGCGTGGTTCGGTCAGGCATTTGGGGTCCCCTCCATTCTGGCAGGCTCCCTCGCTCCGATGGCGACGAGGGCGCAGAGGCCGAGCGCGATGACCGCCATGACGCCGAGTGCGGTGGACACGCCCGAGGTCGCGGCGACACCCCCCGCGATGAGCGGTCCGATGAAGAATCCAAACGCCACGGAGCTCGCATTGATCCCGAACACGGTGCTCTGGGCCTCGGCCGGCGTCTCCAGGCCGATCATGCTCGCGGTCGCCGGGATGATCGTGCCGTTGAGCAGGCCGGACAGGCCGATCGCGAGCACTACGAGCACGACGTTGGGCGCGAGGATCAGCAGACCGACGGTCCCGGCGAGCAGGAAGGCGGCCGTGGACGTGACCGGCACGTAGCCAAACCTCCGGGTGAGCCGCGTGTAGCCGACCGCCGAGATGCTGTTGGAAACGCCCGCCGCGCCGAACGCAAAACCGGCGCCGGCCGACGCTGCCGACGCTCCGGCGGTCTCGATGAGCTTCAACACCAAGAGCACCTGGCTTGCGCTCTGGACCGCGGACACGAGACCCTGCGCGCCCACGAGCACGGCCAGGGCCCGCACGGTGCCCGGGCGCGTGCGGATCAAGGCGAGCGTGCTCGGCCGGGGACCCTCGATGATGCGGCGCTCGCTCTCCTTGACGATCAGAAAGACAGGCACGGTCGAGATCAGGAGGAGGATGCCGCCGCCGAGGAACACCAGGCGCAGCCCGAACGCGGAGCCGGCGAGGCCGCCGACCACCGGTCCGATCGCGCCCCCCAGCGCCACCGCCGACGTCACGACGCCGAGCGCCCAGCCGACGCGCGTCCGCGGCGTCTCCGCCGCGACCAGCGCCGTGGCGGCGGCGACCGTGCCGCTGGTCGCGCCCTGGGCGAGGCGCAGGATCACGAGCTGCACCGGGTTCTGGGCGAAGAAGATGAGGCCGACCGTGATCGCGCCGCCGAGCATCGAGCGGATGAGCATCGGCTTGCGCCCGTAGCGATCGCCGAGCACGCCCCAGATCGGGCTCGCGATCGCCATCGCGAGGCCGGAAGCGCTGGCGGAGGCGGCCGTCCAGAGGTCGAGGTCGCGCCCCGGGTGAACACCGAGGTCCTGGGAGATGAAGATCGACAGGAACGGGAACGCAAAGCTGAACCCGAAGATCGCCGTGAACTCGGCAAACCAGAGCGCCGCCAGGTTGCGACGCCAGTCGACAGTGCTGGGCTTGGAGGCGGAGTCGGTCAGCTGGACGCGCCCAGCAGCTTGGCGACGCGGTCCGGGGTCAAGGGGATCCGGTCGACGACCACGTCAGGCCTCACCTGGCGGAGGGCGTCCTCGATCGCCGCCGACACCGCGGCGGGCGCGGGAATCGTGCCGCTCTCGCCCGCGCCCTTGAAGTTCTCGGGATTCGAGTCGGTGGGCGTCTCGATGTGCAGCATCTCGGGCGTGGCCGTGATCTCGCCGGTGCTCACGATCGTGTAATCGAGGAAGCTCGTCGAGCGGGGTGTTCCGTCGGCGTCGTAAGCAGCCGACTCGTACAGCGCGTAGCCCAGCCCGTGGGCGTAGCCGCCGATCATCTGGCCTTCGAGCGTGAGCGGGTTGATCGCGACACCGGTGTCGTGCGCGATGACATAACGCAGGACCTCGACCTGTCCGGTCTCGCGGTCGACGGCGACCATCGCCGCATGGCTGCTGCTCGAAAACGTAACCGGGCGCTTCGGGTCGAAGGTCTCCGAGACCTCCAGCCCGGCGTCGGGTATGACGTCGGTGGCGGGCCGGCTGCGCGCGGGCGCGCCGCGTACCGAGATGACACCCTCCTCCAGCACCAGGTCCTGCGCCTCGGCCTCCATCACCTCGGCGGCGCGGTCGAGCAGCTGCTTGCGCATCGCGAGCGCGGCCTTCGACGCGGCGTTGCCGACCTGCACCGCGCTGCGACTGCCGGCGGTGTAGAGCGCAAAATGAACGTGGCTCGTGTCGCCGGCCGTCACCTCGATCCTGTCCAGCGGCCAGCCGAGGCGCTCGGCGACCACCAGCGCGGCCATCGTCTGGTGGCCCTGGCCCTGCGGCGTCGAGCCCACGTAGACGCGCGCGATTCCATCCTTATCTATGTGGATCTTCGCGGGCTCGCCGCGGCCGAAGCCCGTGGACTCGACGCAGCACACGACCCCGACCCCGACCAGGCGGCCGTCCGCTTCCGCGCGCGGGCCGATGTTCTCCACCGCGAGCTCGAGCAGCTTCGGATAGTCACCGCTGTCGTAGACCAGGGTGCCGCGACCCGCCCGCAAGCCCGTCGAGTAGGGGATCTGCGATGGCTGGACGAGGTTGCGGCGCCGGAGCTCGACCGGGTCGATGTCCAGCTTGCGAGCGAGCTGATCCATGGCCCGCTCCATCGCGTAGTTCCCCAGCGGACGGCCGCCGCCGCGGATGAAGCCGGTCGGGACGGTGTTCGTGTAGACGAGCACGCCGTCGACGTGCAGCGCCGGCAGCACGTAGGCCGAGAGCATGTGGCCGATGATGTTTCCGGGCTGGTCAGCGCCCGAGCCGGCGTAGGCGCCGATGTCGTGCACCAGCCGGCCGCGCAGGCCGCGCAGCGTGCCGTTCTTGTCCGCCGCGATCTCCAGCTCGATCACCGAGCCGTGTCCCTGCCCGGTGGTCACGCCATCCTCGCTGCGCGTCGCGGTCCATGTCACCGGGCGCTTGAGGCGCCACGCGGCGATCGCGGCCAAAACCTCTTCAGGGAAGGCGGTGCCCTTGGCCCCGAAGCCACCGCCGACGTCCTCGGCCAGGACGCGGACCTTGTCCTTGGCGATGCCGAGCGCGCCGGTGATCGCGGCGCGCACACCGAAGATGTTCTGGGTCGAGGTCCACACCTTGAGGCCGCCCGTTTCTTCATCAGGCGCGGCGGTGACCGCGCGCGGTTCAATGGCCGCGCCGGCGACGCGGTCGGTGAACAGCGAGATCCTGGCGACAACCGAATCGCTCGCGAAGGCGGAGCCGATGTCGCCGTACTCCACCGGCGCGGACTGCGCGACGTTCGACGTCATGTCCGCATGCACCAGCGGCGCGTCATCCGCGGTCGCGTTCAGCACTCCGCCGACTCCGGCCAGCGGGTCGAGCTCGGGGAACACCGCCTCGGCCGCGTCCCGAGCCTGGTACTCCGTTTCCGCGACGACCAGCGCGTACGCCTCGCCGACGTAATTCACCTCGTCGCGGTTCAGGATCGGCCGCCCGCGCACCTCGACGCCCTGCGGGATGAAGTCGCTCAGCCCGGAGGCGGCCTCGGGCAGGTCGTCGGCAGTCCACACCGCCACCACGCCCGGCATGCCGGTGGCGACCGAGCGGTCGATGGCCCGAATCCGCGCGTGGGGCACGCTCGAGCGGCAGAACGCGATGTGCAGCAGGCCGTCCGGGTGGATGTCGGACGCATAGCGGCCGCGCCCGGTGATCAGCCGCCGGTCCTCTACGCGAGGCGTGCGCCGGCCGACGTACGAGGGCATCGAATTAGAATATCTGTCCACTCCAGACGAATCCGAAGCCTGCGTCCAGACTTCGAAAATCGGAGATACGCGGGCGGCTAGCTCAGTTGGTAGAGCGCCAGCTTGACATGCTGGAGGTCGGGGGTTCGAGACCCTCGCCGCCCACCACTCGGACTGAGCTCTGGCCTGATCGGGGAAAATCGACTCGGCCTTTGGCCCGTTCGTCTAGTGGACCAGGACGCCGGCCTTTCAAGCCGGAGATCACGGGTTCGAATCCCGTACGGGCTACCAGGGAGCCGCGATCGCGGGCGTAGCACAATGGCAGTGCGCCAGCCTTCCAAGCTGGTTACGTGGGTTCGATTCCCATCGCCCGCTCCAACGCTCCAACGCTCCAACGCTCCCGCTGGGCGTGGATTTCCGCACGTTTGGACCCAAACGCGCCGAATCCCGGCCAGCGAAGGGCCTCTTTGGACACAAACGCGCGGAATCACCGCTCGCGGGCGGCGATCGCGACCACCGAGATGTTGCCCAACGTCCGCCAAAGCGACCGTCGCGCAACGACCTGAAGGCCGGCTGCACCGAGCATGGCGTCGAGCCGCTCGCGTTCCGGCATCCGGCCGCGCGCGATGAAGGCCGCGAGGCCGCCGGCGATGAAGTCCGCGAGGACCCACCGGCCACCCGGCGCGAGCACGCGCCGGACCTCGGCGATGCCCTTTGCCTGATCGGCCCAGTGGTGGAAAGTGAGGGTGCTCAGCACGACGTTGAAACTCGCGTCCCCAAACGGCAGCGCCTCGGCAGTCGCTTGCTGGAACTTGATCGGCGAGCGGTCGCCGGAGGCCACGATCGCCTGCTCGACCATGCCGGGAGCCGCGTCGACGCCGTCGAGCTGGGCACCGGGAAACCGCGCATGGGCCGCGCGGAGCAAGCGGCCGGTCCCGCACCCGACGTCGAGAATCGCTTTGGGATCCGACACCTGAGACGCTGCGAGGTCGAGCACGGTGCGCTGCACCGGATCGAAGAGGAAGCGCTGCATCCAGTGGCGCTCGTAGGTGGGAGCCCACTCGCCGAACCGCTCGACGTCGTCATGCGAGCTCGAATGTGACCGATGCATCGTCCTAAAGGATGACTCGGAAAATCAGCCGCCGTCATGACGACGGCGCCACCAGCGACCGATAGCTTTGCGGCCATGAAAAAGCTTCTCTTTGCCGGCGTGATTGGTCCCCTTCTGTTCATCGTCGTCTTCATCATCGAGGGCCTGACGCGCCCCGGCTACAGCGCGTGGCGGCACTACGTCAGCCAGCTCGCCACCGGGCCGGGAGGCTGGGTCCAGGTCATCAATTTCCTGCTGTGCGGCACTCTCGTCCTGCTGTTCGCGATCGGCTTGCGCATGGCGACCCGCTCGATTGCGGCCCCCATTCTTCTCAGCCTGTTCGGCATTGCTCTGCTGACGGCCGGCGCATTCTCCACTGACCCGGCCCTCGGATACCCGGTGGGGGCGGCCGCGGTCCACACGACCCACGGGATGATCCACGGCTTCGCGGGACTGGTGGCGTTCACCACGCTGCCGGCCACTGCCTTCGTCATGGCCGCCTGGTTCGCCCGCCACGAGACTGGGCGGCGCTGGCTCTGGTACTCGCTGGCCGTCGGAATCGTGATGATCATCGCGTTCGTCGTCAGCACCGCGGTCTCAGCCATGGACGGCGCCGGGACACTGCCCAATGCGCCCACCGGCTTCTTTCAGCGCATCGCGATCATCACTGGCTGGACGTGGATGTCGATGGTCGCCCTGCACCTGATTCGCGCGTCGCGGCCCGCCAGTCGATACGCCTCCGTCACCGAACAACCCCGATCGGGATCCCGGCGTCATCCAATGGCCGTCCTCCTCGAGGATGATTCGAAAGATCGATCTCGCGGCTGACGACGTGGCGCCGGGCGAAACCTAGGGTGATGGCCATGGAAAACACCACGATCGTCGAGACCCACGGTCTCACCAAGCGCTACGGAAGCGGAGTCCTCGCCGTCGACTCCGTGGACATGAGCGTGCGCCGTGGCGAGGTCTACGGCTTCCTCGGCCCGAATGGGGCCGGGAAGACCACGACCCTGCGCATGCTCGTCGGCCTCATCCGGCCGACCTCGGGCACGGCAACCGTCGCCGGCCACGCGCCCGGCGCGCCGGCCGGTCTGGCCCGCATCGGCTCGCTGATCGAGTCGCCGGGCTTCTATCCCTACCTGTCGGGCCGCGACAACCTGAAGGTGGTGGCCGAGCTGGGGGGCGTGCCCATCCGCCGGGTCGAACAGGTCCTCGACATCGTCGAGCTGGCCTCCCGCGCGGGTCGCAAGTTCAGCACCTACTCGACGGGCATGAAGCAGCGGCTTGGCGTGGCGGCCGCGCTGCTGAAGGATCCAGACCTGCTGATCCTCGACGAGCCGACCAACGGCCTCGACCCGCAGGGCATGGCCGAGATGAGAAAGCTCATCAAGGACATCGGCCAGGGCGACCGCACGGTCCTGCTGTCGAGCCACCTCCTCGGCGAGGTGGAGCAGATCTGCGACCGCGTCGGCGTCATCAGCAACGGGCGGCTGGTCCGCCAGTCCACCGTGCAGGAGCTGGTCGGCGAGGAAGGCGTGCTCGTCCGGGCGCACCCGATCGCGCAGGCCGAAGAGGTTCTCGTGCGCGCCTACGGCCGCGAGTCGGTCAGCCGCCAGGACGGAGCCATCGTCCTCAAGGCCAGGCCGGAGACGAGCCTGGACGTCAACCGCGCCCTCATGACCGCCGGCGTCGGCGTCAGCGAGCTGCGGCCATTCGAGAGATCGCTGGAGGAAGTCTTCTTCCAGCTCACAGGAGAGAAGCAGGGATCATGATCACCACCATCAAGTCCGAGTGGCGCAAGAACCGTTTCCGGCCGGCCTTTCTCATCGGCTCTGGTCTCATCGCCGCCATCACCGGCCTCGCCTACGGCAGCAACTGGTACATCGCCACTCATCCCGGCAGCGGTGAGCGCGCGGTGCAGCTTTCGACCCTGTACCCGGGGCATTTCGTCGACAGCGTCCTGGGCGCGGGCTTTCCTCTTGGCGCCGCGCTGGCCATCGTCCTCGGCGCCATTTTCGCCGGATCCGACTACTCGTGGGGCACGCTCAAGACCGTGCTCTCTCAGGGGCCGGGCCGAGTCACGGTCTGGGCCGGCCGCGTAATCGTCTTCAACGTGTGGATGGGCATCATGACGGTCGTCCTGTTCGCAGTCGGAGCGGCTCTCAGCGCCCTCATCGCTTCGTTCGAGGGCGCGGCCATCACGTGGCCGGCGTTGGACGTCATGGCCAAGGGTTTCGGCACCATCTGGCTCGTGTTCATCGCCAACGGCGCGATCGGCCTCGCGCTCGGCATGCTGATCCGCCAATCCGCGGCCGCGCTCGGCGTCGGTGTGGTCTACCTGCTGTCGGTCGAGGTCATCGCCGTCCGCTTCATCGACGGCCTGAGCAACGGCGCGTACAGGTGGATAGGCGACCTTTTCGTCGGCCAGAACGCATCCGCGCTCATCGGCTCTCTCTCGCCCGGCCCGGTGGCTCCTGCCATCAGCGCCGAGCAGGCCGTGCTGGTTCTACTCGCATACGCAATCGGCCTGGTGGCCGTCGCCGGCGGGCTGCTCCGCTGGAGGGACGTTTCATAGCCACCCCATTCGCCTCCAGCGCTGGCGGCCGGCCGTGGTCATGGATCAGCGGCCGGCCGCGCCTCGTCGACGGAGCGGTGGTCGGTTTCAACCTGCTGGCAGGCGGCCTGTCCCTGTTGGGCTCCGTGAACAGAGGCTCGGTCATCGCCGTAAGCCTCGTGCTGGTCGTGATCTCTGGCGCCGCACTGTGGTGGCGCCGCCGCCATTCGTCACGGGTGCTTCTCGTAGTCCTGGTCGCGGCGATCGCGGCCTTCGCCGTCAACCCCGAGCGTGACCCATCGAGCCCGGCGCTCGCATTCGCCGTCTACGCGGTGTCGGTCTACGACCAAAGCCGGCTTCGCCTGTGGGTCGCCGTCGCGTCCATCGCTGTCGTCGCCGGCGCGGTCGCTCTGCTATCGGTAGGCGATCTCGAGGCGGCACGGAAGCTGGTGCCGGCCGGCGCTACCTCGCTGGTCGCCTGGGTGATAGGCGACTACGTACGCTCGCGGCGTCAGACTTTCCGAGAGCTGCTCGAACGCGGCCAGCAGGCGCGGCGACAGGCCGTCGAGGAGGAACGGCTGCGCATCGCCCGCGAGCTCCACGACGTCGTCGCGCACAACGTGAGCGTCATCGCCATCCAGGCGGGCGCCGCCCGCGTCTCCGGCAGCTCGAGCGCGGAGGCCCTGCGCTCCATCGAAGACAGCGCGCGTGCGACTCTCGCGGAGCTGAACCGTCTCGTCGGGATCCTGCGCAGGGGTCCCGGAGGTCCAGAGCTCGGTCCGCAGCCGACGCTGGACGGCGTCGAATCGGTGCTCAAGCCCGCACGCGACGCCGGCCTCGACGTGACGCTGAAGGTGAGCGGCGAGAGGCGCGAGCTGCCGGCGGCGGTCGACCTCTCGGCCTTCCGCATCGTGCAGGAGAGCATCACCAACGTCCTCAAGCACGCAAGCGCGACGCGTGTCGAGATTCACCTCGACTATCGACCGGACGCACTCGACATTGCGGTGAGCGACAACGGGCGCGGCGCTCCGGCGATGGCGGGTTCGTCGACCGGTCACGGCCTCATCGGCATGCGCGAGCGGGTCGAGGTGTTCGACGGCGAGCTGACCACCGGCACGTCACCTCTGGGCGGTTTCAACGTGCATGCGCGGCTGCCGCTCAAATGACGATTCGAGTCGCTCTCGCGGACGACCAGGCGATGGTGCGCGCGGGCTTCCGAATGATCATCGAGTCGCAGGCGGACATGGCGTTCGCCGGCGAAGCCGCAGACGGGGAGGAGGCGATCGCGCTGGTGGAGCGCGAAAGGCCCGACGTCACGCTCATGGACATCCGCATGCCTCGGCTCGACGGCATCCAGGCGACCCGGCGGGTGGCATCGCAGACGCGCGTGGTCATCCTGACCACCTACGAGCTGGACGAGTACGTGTTCGATGCGCTTGCCGCAGGTGCCTCGGCATTCATGCTCAAAGCCGCGCCGCCGGAGGATTTGATCCGCGCGATTCGTGTGGTCGCGTCAGGCGACGCGCTGCTGGCCCCTTCCGTGACGAGGAGGCTCATCGAGGAGTTCGCCAAGCGGCCCGAGCCACGAGTGCGCAGCGCCAGGCGCCTCCAGGGTTTGACCGAGCGAGAGCTCGAGGTGCTGAAGCAGGTCGCGGGTGGCTACACCAACGCCGAGATCGCCGCCCGACTTCACGTGGCCGAATCGACGGTCAAGACCCACGTCGCGCACCTGCTCGACAAGCTCGATTTGCGCGATCGAGTTCAGGCGGTGATTCTGGCCTACGAGGCAGGGCTGATCGACCGCGCCTGACCTTGGATTGCCTGGCAACTGCAGGCGATTCTTAACCTGCGCTCGCAACCTCGTGACGTATCCTTGCACCCTCACTTTCGGCTGGTCATGCCATTCCAAACTCGGGGGTTGATTTATGGAGACTCAAGTGGCGGAAGTCACCGCGCACGAAGCCAACGAAGACGGCATCGAGTCGCGACGCGATGCGAGCAACAAGTTCACGCTCGGCCCTGGCGACAGCCTCGAAGGCAAGCTGAGCTACGGCGGCAGCCTCACCGTGCAGGGCCGCGCCGAGGGTGAGCTGCACATCGGCGGCAACGTCGACGTCGCGTCGGGCGCGACGGTGAAGGCTTCGATCGAGGGATCGAACGTGACCGTTCGCGGCGAGGTCGAAGGCGCGGTCAGCGCCCGCGACAAGCTGATGCTCGGCAAGTCGGCCCGCCTGAGCGGCGACATCAACGTCAAGCGGCTTCAGATCGAGGACGGCGCGAGCCTCAACGGCCACGTCCGGATGGGAAGCTTTGAGCAGCAGGGCAGCTAGGCCGAACGAGACGGATGGCGAGGCGATCGCGAGCGCGGTGACGCTCGGGCCCCGCGACCGTCTTGTCGGCCAGCTGTACATCGAAGGCAACCTGCGGGTCGGCGGCACCGTCGAGGGCCAGGTCGAGGCGACCGGCGACGTGAACGTCGCCGAGGGCGCGACGGTCAAGGCTTCGGTGACGGGCCGCGAGGTCGGCATCAGCGGGCTGGTTCAGGGTCCGGTGACCGCGAGCAAGAAGCTGATCGTGTCTCGTACCGGTTCGCTCGTCGGTGATGTCCGCGTGCCGAGGCTCGAGATCCAGGACGGCGCGAGCTTCAGCGGCAACGTCCAGATGGGCAAAGCCGCTCAGGCCCCGCCGGCGGAGGCTGCCGCGCCTGCGCCGGTACCCGCCGAGCCCGTGGTCGTGCCCGAATCGGCGGTCATTGCCGAGGCGCAGCCAGAGAAGGCGAAAGCGAAGAAGCGCTAGCTCACCGGCTCAGCGCTTCTTTTTGCCCGCGGGCTTCTTGGCCTTGGGCGGCATCGCCCGCGTCAGCGTGAGGGCGCGGCCGATGAGCGGCCTGACCGAGTCAGGCTTCTTCCGCCAGTCGCCGGGAACCATCACGTAGCCGCCCATGCGGTGCCCGGCGACCGGCTCGAAGGGCTGGCCGCCCTTCTTGATCACGGCCGCCGCCTCGTCGTCCGGCAGGCGTACGAAGAGGCCCTCGCCGAAGAGCCCGGCGAACATGTTGCCGTTCACGAAGGCGGCCAGGTTGCCGAACATCGGCCGCAGCGTGATGGCGGGCTCGCCCGGCACGAGGCGGCTGAAATCCGCTTTCGCCTTCTCGCTCGGCTTCGGCATCTTCATGCGATGGCCACGGCAATAATCTTGCCTCGTGGCGGGCGTGGTCGTCGTGATCGAAACTGGGACCAAGAGGGTCTTCGCCAGCGCCGTCGACTGGCCAGGATGGTCTCGGGCGGCGAAGACCGAGCAGCTGGCCCTGGAGGCGCTCGCCGCGTACGCAGAGCGCTATGCGCCCGTCGCGAAGGCGGCCGGCGTGGCCTTTCCCAAGCGCATCCAGTTCGAGATCGCGGAAAGGCTTCGCGGCGACGCAACCACCGACTTCGGCGCGCCCGGCGCCTCGGCCAAGCTGGAATCACAGCCGATGAAGCCGGCGGAGGTGGAGCGCATGTGCGCGCTGGTCGAGGCGTGCTGGGCGGAGCTCGACCTGGTCGTGCAGCACGCGCCGCACGAGCTGCGCAAGGGCCCCCGCGGCGGCGGCCGCGACCGGGACAGGATCGTCGACCACGTGCTCGGGGCCGAATCCGGCTACGCACCGCAGCTCGGCCTGAAGCTCGTCGCGCCCGCGATCGACGACCGGCGCGCGATCAAGGCGAACCGCGCCGCGCTC
>DATGEO010000073.1:0-2855 GCA_035310015.1 Candidatus Dormiibacterota bacterium
CGGCTCGTCAGCACCGCGCTCACCCGCGAACGGCAGCACCACGCGCCAGATGCCACCTGGCAGCGGAAACAGCGCCAGAGACCCGCCGTCTGAGCGGAAGAAGCTGTGTGCCTCGTCCGAGGACAGAGCCCAGTCCAGCCGCGCGTCCACCATCAGCCACTGCTGTGGATACGGCTGGCCGTCGAATTTCAGGCCCAACTGATGCCGCACCGTGCTATGAGCCCCGTCGCATCCGACGACGTACTCGCAGCGGACGGTCTCGATCTCGCCCGAACGGGACATGATCCTGGCCGACACACCTTCTTCGTCCTGCTCGAAGTCCAGCAGCTCTGTCTGGCCATCGACTCGGCCGTCCAGCTCGGCGATCCGCTCGCGAAGTACCAGCTCGGTTTCTCGCTGGGGGATGCTGAGTCCGTACCCGAACCACGAACCATTGTGTTGGAAGCCCATGGTCACGAGCCGCTTGCCGTCGACGTACATGTGCATCCTTCGGATCGGCCCGCCTCTGGCGACCAGTCTCTCCGCGATGCCCCTCGCGTCGAACAGCTCGAGCGAGTGCGGGTGCACAGCGAGGGCCTGTGAATGAAGCGCCGCCCCGTCGCGCCTCTCGATGATCCGCGTCGAGACACCCTGGGCGAGCAGCTCCGATGCGAGCGTGAGACCGACGGGTCCCGCGCCCACAACCAACACCTTACAAGCCGATTCTGTGGACTTGAGCGTTTCCATCGTTTGGCCCTCCTGCCAGCGGTCGGTTGCGATGCCACCACGGTAGCCACGGGCAGGAGGATCGCCATCGGCCGGAATGTGCAAATTCGCCGACGGGCTGGCGTGGGTATTTCTGTGTACGCCAGACCCTCAGGCCAAGTCGTGCTTCAGCGCGTAAGCCGCGGCCGCCGCGCGCGAGGAGACACCCAGCTTGTTGAAGATGTTGCTCACGTGCCGAGCGACCGTCTTCTCGCTGATGAAGAGCTGCCCGGCGATCGCGCGATTCGTCTTACCAGTCGCCAGCAAGGCCAAGAGCTCCGCCTCTCGGCTTGTCAAACCTGCGGGCAGGTCCCGCCCCGACGGAACGAGGAGGCCGACAGCCCGCCGCATGGCCGGCTCGGCGCCCAGGGTCGCAAACGCCTGGCGTGCCCCCTCGATCTCCAGCCGGGCGGCATCCTCGTCACCGAGCTCGCGGCAGGCGCGCCCGACCAGGACCCGGGTCTGCGCAGCCTGGTAGGCGGCGTTCAATCGCTGCCAGGTGGCGGCGGCGCGCCGCAGCGCGGCCAGCGCCTCGTCCGCCTGGCCGGTTGCCAGCAGCGTGGCGCCCTCGGCATGGGCGGCCAACGCCTGAAGGTATTCCGAGCGGACCTGCGCGGCGATCTGGAGCAGCTCGGTCGTCGCACCCGTCGCCGTCTCGAGGTCGCCGACCGCAAGCATGATCTCGACGACGGCGGGCAGGATGCCGGCCCGGGCGACCGGGTCACGGTTCTCAGCCAGAGCGCGCCGGATGCTGGCGTTGGCCGCATCGAGCCGATCCTGGCCGAGGCGGAGGAGGGCCAGGCCGGGCTGAACGGGATGCCCGTGCGCCGCCGCTTCGGCGAACGCCTGCTCGGCCTCGGAGTACCGGCCGGCCAGGCGGTGCAGCTCGCCTTGCTCGTAGAGGGCGAACCCGGCCGCAGGATGCGGCGGAGGCCGGAGGAAGGCGCGACAGGCCAAGCCAACCTGCTCCGACGCGCCTCGCCAGTCCCCTCCAAGCTGGAGGACGTGCGCGCGGTGCAGCTGGCACTCGCCGCGGTACATGTCCAGATCGGGCTGCGCAAGGCACCAGCGCTCGATCGCCGCCGTCCATTCCCGCGCACGCCCGAAGTCGTGAAACTCGTGAGCTGTGTGGATCGCGAAGCAGAATATTTGGCCGACGATCAAAGGGGAGATCTCGGTCGTGGTGGGCGTGAGCATCATCTCATCCAGGATCGCCATGCCGCTCTGGACGTCCCCCTGGAGTAACCGGGATCTGCCCTCGACCTGGCGGACGAAAGCAAGTAGGCCGACGTCGCCGAACCGTCGCGCAACCGCTGAGATCTCACCGACCAGGCGGAAGACCGCGTTGAAGTCGCTGGCGTGCATCGCGGCGAAGGCGGTGGGGGCGAGCAGGTAACCGCGCTCCACGCAGTCCTCGATGCCGGCGTCCTCCAGCAGCCGCCTGCCGCGGGCGTTCCAGCCTGACCCGGCGGCCACCTCGCCCAGCCGCCCGTAGGTCGCCGAGGCCCAGAACGCAGCTCGGGCAGCGCGCGGGACGTCCCCGCGCTCGAGGAGAATCTGGCTCGACGCACCCATGATCTCCGCACCGGACTGGTCCGGACTGGTAAGGAACCTGGCGGTGGTCAGCGCCTCGAAGTCCTCGGGCGCCAGCGGTGAGTGTTCCTCGGCCGTCGCCAGCAGCCGCACGGCCTCCGACCAGCGCTTGGCGCGGAACGCCTGGCGCCCCTCGTCCAGCGAGTCCGATTCCCCGGCCTTCATCAAAGTCATCAGCCTAGGGCGGCGGGCTCCGAGGTGTCCATGACCATCCCCGTGCGATCAGGCGGGCCAGGTCGGCCGCGCCCGGAATCGCATGTTTGGGGCTGCCCTTCGGTATTCGGCAGTGCTCCACCGCTAGGCGACGAATCCGAGGATCGCACGCTCAATCGCACGCTCGCCGGCTTCAGCCGATCGGGCTGAGTCACAACTAGCTCACCAATGCGACTCGTACCGGTCGCGATCTGCGGGGCGCTGCAGGCCTGCTAAGGCTCGATTCGAGCTAGATATTGCAGAAAGCACTGTCGCGGTGGACGCTACGGATGTGGCGTTGCACCTCCGTTGGCAGCCTCGGCCGT
>DATGEO010000074.1:0-68416 GCA_035310015.1 Candidatus Dormiibacterota bacterium
TGTGCACGCGGTACACCGTTGCGGGCAGCCCGAACACGATCACGCTGCTGTCGTTGGGCAGGAAGGTCGGCAGCCGGGCGTTGCCGCCGATCGGGGCGGAGGCCGAGAATTCGCCCGGCGGCTGCAGCGGGCCGCCGATGATCAGGAACCGCAGCAGCCACTGGGCGGCGTAGTTGAGCATGATCGTGGTCACCACCTCGTGCGCGCCGGTGGTGGCCTTCAGCACACCCGCGATGCCCGCCCACAGCGCGCCCGCGACCGCCCCGCCGACCAGAACAACGGGCAGCAGGATCACGGCCGGCCAGGCGGCGAAGTGGACTCCGATCGCGGTGGCGGTGATGGTCCCGGCGAGGAGCTGCCCCTCTGCGCCGATGTTGAAGAGACCGGCGCGAAACGGCAATGCCACCGCGACGCCGCACATGACGAGCGGGATCGCGTAGACGAGCGAGTTCGAGATCTGAAGGGCTGAGTTCTCGCCCTGGGCGCACGCCAGCCCGGCGCCACCGCACAGCAGCCCCTGGTACGCGCCGAGCGGGTTGGCTCCCGTGACGAAGACGATGACTCCGCCGGCGACGAAGGCGAAGAGGACGGAGCCGACCGGCATCGCGAGGCCGCGCGCGAGGCGGACGATGCCGGGCAGACGAGGGCGGGGACGGGCTACGACTGCGCCCGTCCCCATTGGTTATCTAGGTGGTCGGGATGTCCGCCGGAGGGGTCTGGGCTCCCGACTTGATGTCGGCCGCCAGCTTGTCCACGGCCGCCTTGATGTCGGAGGGCAGCTGGCTGCCGTCCGAGAGCGGGTTGTCGATCTGGTAGCCGGTGGCGTCGTTCTGCAGGCTGAACCGGTTTTCGCCGGCCTGGAATGAGCTCTTGACCACCGCCTGGATGGCGTCATAGACCGCGACGTCGACCTTCTTGAGCGCGCTGGCGATCACTGACGCGTCCGCGTCCTTCTGGTCGGCGTCGACTCCGAAGCTGTACACCTTCGCCTGGCCCGCCGCCTGCAGCGCTCCGAGGCCGCATCCGCCCGCGACCTGGAAGATGAACTCGGCTCCCTGTCCGATCTGGCTGTTCGCGACGCCCTTGCACTTATCGGTGGCGTTGAAGTCGTTGGAGTAACCGACGAGGACCTTGACGCCCGGGTCTTCCAGCTCCGCCGCCCACTTGTAGCCGGCGATGTAGTGGTTGACCGGCGGGATGCTGATTCCGCCCACCGCCCCGATGACGTTCGTGTTCTTCGGCGCCTTCTTCGCCTTCTCGAGCAGGCCGGCGATGGCTCCGACCAGCGCGCCCGACTCCTGCTCCTTGAACAGCAGGTCCATGCAGTTGGACAGCTTGAGGTCGTTGAAGTTGGCGTCGCTGCAGTAGCCGTCGACGATGGCGAACTTGACGTTCGGGAACTCCTTGGCGACGGTGCCGATCGCGGGCTGCATCAAAAAGCCGTTGCCGATCACCAGGTCGTAGCCCTTGGTCGCGAAGTTGGTGAGGTTGGGGACGTACTCATCGCCGGTCTTCGACTCGACGACGTCGCCCTGCACGCTGAGGCCGCCCGAGCACTGCAGGCCGCCGACCGAGCAGATGGTGCCGGTCGAGGCGGCTTTCGCCAGCCCGAGCGCCGCAAGGTGGTTGAAGCTCTTGTCGTTGAGTCCGCCCGTGTCCGTCACGAGGCCGACCTTGATCTTGGGAGTCGTGTTCGTCGCCGATGACGTGCTTCCGCACGCCGCCACGAACACGACGGCCACCACAACGAGGCCTAAAACTCGAACCCAACGCACCATATCGCGGCCCCCTTAAAAGAGCTATGCAGATGAGAGCGGGCCGGAATCCCTCTTCTTATTCTTCCGGTCCGGGCGAGATTGTAGCCTGTGCCAGTCAGGCCTGCCGGTCGAGGCTTCGAGCGAGGCCAGCAGTCCGCCGAGCTCGCGGATCGACGCCAGCCGGTACCAGCCGCCGGCCGGCAGCCGCTGCTCTTCGACCTCTTCGTGCCGCCACGTCACGTGGTACGGGATGTGCACCGCGCGGGCCCCCATCTCGACCACCGGCAGAACGTCCGAGCGCAGCGAGTTGCCGACCATCAGCAGGCTTTCCGGCTCGATGCCGCGGCGCGCCAGCACAGCGCGATATGACTCCACGTTCTTGTCGCTCAGGATCTCGACGCCCTGGAACACCTCGCCCAGGCCCGAGCGCGCGAGCTTGCTCTCCTGGTCGAAGAGGTCGCCCTTGGTGATGAGCAGAAGAGGGTAGCGGCGGCCCAGGCCCTGGAGGGTCTCGGCCACGCCGTCCAGCAGCTCGGTCGGCTCCTGCAGCATCCGCTTGCCCCAGCCGAGGATGACCTCCAGGTCGGGCACCGGGATCCTGCCCTCGGTGACCTCGATCGCCGTCTCGAGCATCGACAGCGTGAACGACTTGATGCCGTACCCGTAGATGCCGAGGTTGCGCATCTCCGTCGCGAACAGCCGCGCATCCGCGTCGATGTCGGGCACATGGCGGCGCATGAGCTCCCCGAACTCGTCCTGCGTCAGCCGGAAATGGCTCTCGTTGTGCCAGAGCGTGTCGTCGCCGTCGAAAGCCAGAACCGTGGGCATCACGCTCGGACTCTACGAAGTCAGCTGATCGATGTGCTCCAGCTCTTCGCGGCTGAACTCGAGCTTGTCGAGCGCCTGCAGGTTCTCGTCGAGCTGGCGGACGCTGCTCACGCCGATGACCGCCGAGGTGATGCGCCGGTCGCGCAGCACCCATGCCAGCGCCATCTGCGAGAGCGCCTGGCCGCGGCCGCGCGCGATCTCGCGCAGGCCGCGCACCTTCTCGACGTTTTGCTTGACGGTGTCCGGCGTGAGCGACCAGCCTCGAGTTGCGCGCGAGCCCGACGGAATGCCGTCCGCGTAGCGATCCGTGAGCTGCCCCTGCGCCAGCGGCGAGAACGGGATGCAGCCCATACCCTCGGCCTCGAGCACGTCGAGCAGCTCGGGCTCGATCCAGCGGTTGAGCATCGAGTAGACCGGCTGGTGGATCAGCAGGCGCACGCCCATCTCGCCCAGGATCCGCGCGGCTTCGTGCGTGCGCGCGGGCTCGTACTGGGAGATGCCCACGTACAGCGCCTTGCCCTGCTGAACGATGCTCGCGAGCGCGCCCATCGTCTCCTCCAGCGGCGTCTCGAGGTCGGGACGGTGGTGATAGAAGATGTCGACGTAGTCCAGGCCCATGCGCTGGAGGCTCTGGTCGAGGCTCGCGATCAGGTACTTGCGCGAGCCCCAGTCGCCATACGGGCCGGGCCACATGTCCCAACCGGCCTTGCTCGAGATGACGAGCTCGTCGCGGTGGCCCGCGAGGTCGCTCTCGAGCATCTTGCCGAAGTTCGACTCCGCCGAGCCGTACGGCGGCCCGTAGTTGTTGGCCAGGTCGAAGTGCGTGATGCCGGATTCGAACGCGCGGCGGACGATCGCGCGGTTTTCGGCGGACGGGTTGTCGCCTCCGAAGTTCTGCCACAGCCCCAGCGAGAGGGCGGGCAGCAGCAAGCCGCTGCGGCCGCTGCGGCGGTAGATCACGCAGCGAATTATCTAGGCGTCAGGCTTTGTGCTGTTCCAGGAGCTCGGCGATGGAGCCTTCGAACTTGGCCAGGCGCGTGTGGACCTCGATGACCTCGTCCGAGCTGACGGGATCGGTCGGGTCGACGTCGGTCTGGTGCACCGTCCACTCCATCCCGCATTCGCACCGGTGAAACAGGTAGCGATCACTGCGCGAGCGGTAGATGTAGATCGATGCGTCCCTGAGCCGCCGCCCACAGGCGCATTTGCCCTTCTCTGGTTCCGGCTTCGACTTTTGCAATGACGTAAACCTCGACTCGTATAACGAACCAGATGCCGATTTCGTGGCATGGTACACCCGAGGCTCCGAATTTGGAACCATCAAATGTGTGTAAAGCCCCCAGCGCTACTGGGCGGTATTCAGCTCCTGGACCAGCCCTTTGAGATCGCGCAGCCGCTCCGCGCGGTAGGCGTGCTCGAGCGTCTGGTACTGGGACAGGACGTCGACGTAGCCCTCGCCAACCTCGTAGCCGTGGCGCCGGAGGAGGTCGCGGCCGCCGTCACCGAGGCGCGTGACCACGTCCCGGATCCGGGTGTCGGGGCCGAAGGCGTCAGGCATGCGGCGCGGCGGGGGCAGGCGGCGGCGGCGCCGCCTTGACGATGACGCGGTGGCCGTGCCAGTGGTCGGGCACGCCGGCCGGCGGGTCGCCCTGGTACGTCAGCTCCAGCGACCAGATGCCGCCGTCGTGCACCGGCCCGACGGAGAGCTTGCTCTTCACGCCTTTCTGCTGCAGGCGCTGCATCAGCGCGACGCCGTAGATGACCAGGGCCGCCGGCAGGTCGGTGGTGTTGATCCGGCCGCCTTCGCTCGAGCCGTCGACTCCGGACGTGCGCGATCCCAGGGGTGCGGTCACGCCGGTAGGTTAGCGAGTCCGGCCATGCAGAGCGGCGAGGATGGCCTCCACGCTCGCGTCATAGCCCAGCCGGCCCGTGTCGAGGACGATGTCGTAGTGCCCCGGCAGGTCCCACGTGTGCCCGTAGACCTGCCGGATGTACGCCCGGCGGTTCTCATCGGTGTGCTTGGTCCGGCGCCGCGCCTCCTCCTCCGTGATGCGCTCACGCGCCATCACGGCCTTGACGCGTGTGGCCTCGTCGGCCCGGAGGAAGACGTGCAGCACGCCCGGGAGGTCGTGCAGCACGTAAGCGCCGCCCCGGCCGACGATGACCACGTTCCCCGAACGCGCCGCCTCCCTGATGACCCGCTGCGTGTGCTCGAGCACCGCCCGGCGGGGGTCGCTCTGGGGGTCGGTGTACGGGGGCGCCCACGTCGGCGACTCCGACGTGACCGCGTGCTCGGGGCTGGCCGCCGCCAGCGCCACCAGCAGGCGCTGGAGGAATGAGCCGGGCTGCTCGTCGGCGGCCTCAACCTCTTCTTTCGGCAGCTCCAGCTGGCGCGCGACCTGGTCGATCAGCTCGGGGCCGAGGAAGTCCGCCTGGAGGCGCTGGGCCACCATCTGGCCCACGGTGTCGCCCCCGGCTCCGAAGAGACGCGCGATCGTGATGACGGGCACGAGGTCAATCTAAGGCGTTTCGCGCGTTTGGATACGAACGCGCGAAATCTCGAGGTTCGAGGCGCGCGTTCGGATACAGACGCGCGGAATGGTCGACCCCCCGCCGGCTACTCCAGGTAGTCGCGGAGCTTCTTCGAGCGCGACGGGTGGCGGAGCTTGCGCAGGGCCTTGGCCTCGATCTGGCGGATGCGCTCCCGCGTCACGCCGAACCGCTTCCCCACCTCTTCCAGCGTCCGCTGGTGGCCGTCGATGAGCCCGAATCGCAGCTGCAGCACGCGCCGCTCGCGCGGCGTCAGCGTGTCGAGCACGTCCTCGACCTCGGAGTGCAGCATCGTCAGCGACGCCGCGTCCGAAGGCGAGACGGCCTCGCGGTCCTCGACGAAGTCGCCGAGGTGAGAGTCCTCCTCCTCGCCGATCGGCGTCTCCAGCGAGACCGGGTCCTGCGAGACCTTGACGATCTCGCGCACCTTCTCGGGCGTGATGCCCATCTCCTCGCCGATCTCCTCGTCGCTCGGCTCGCGGCCGAGCTCCTGGAGCAGGCGCCGCGAGACGCGCACGAGCTTGTTGATCGTCTCGACCATGTGCACCGGGATGCGGATCGTCCGCGCCTGGTCGGCGATGGCCCGGGTGATGGCCTGCCGGATCCACCAGGTCGCGTAGGTCGAGAACTTGTAGCCCTTGTGGTAGTCGAACTTCTCGACCGCGCGGATCAGGCCCATGTTGCCTTCCTGGATGAGGTCCAGGAACGACATGCCGCGGCCGATGTACTTCTTGGCGATGGAAACGACGAGCCGGAGGTTGGCCTCGGTCAGGCGCTGCTTCGCCTCATAGGCCCGCTCATAGCGCTCCGTCAGCCGGTAGCGCGCGATGCGGTAGGACTCGAGCGCCTCGGCGCGCACGCGCGCCTTGGGCGCGCCGGTCGCGCGCCGGCGCCGCTCGGCCGCCGCGGCGTCGAGCAGGTTGGGCAGCTTCTCGAGGTCGCCGAGGCCGAGCAGCTCCTGCGCGATGTGGGCCTGCTGCCCCTTGCGCTTGACGGTCGCGAGCCGCTCGATGATGTCGGGGAGCATCTCGTCGAGACCGCGCTGGCGGCCTTCCGTCTCCTCGGCGACGTTCAGAGCTTTCAGCGCGTCGTGCAGCGGCTTGGCCTCGATCGCCTGCGCCAGCTCGACCTCGTCGTTGGCGGTGAGCAGCGAGACGCGGCCGATCTCCTTCAGGTACATGCGCACGGGGTCGTCGAGCGAGACCGAGTCCATCATCTCGATGTCGAGCAGCATCTCGTCGTCGATCTGCTCGACCTCTTCGAAGTCCTTCTCGCCGTCGGTGACCTCGATCCCCATCTCCTTGAAGGCCGCGAAGATGCGGAAGATCTGGTCGGGCTCGGCGTCGATCTCCGGGAAGCCCTGGAGGATGTCGTCCGGGGTTAGGTAGCCCTGCTCCTTGCCCTTGACGATGAGCTGCTCGGCCACGGCCATGAGCTCGTCCTCAAACCTGTGCTCAGGTTTCTCGGTGGCCTTGGCCGGTGCCTTGGGCGTCGTGGTCTTGGTTGCGACTTTGGCTGCGCGTGCGATGGTTACCTGCTCCTCTCCAGATCATTGATGGCGCGCGCGAGCTCACCTGCCTCGGCTTCCAGTCGCGCCACCCTTTCGGCTTCCCGCCCTCGCTCCGCTTCGGAAAGCTCGCGGATTATCCCACTCTGACGTACCTTCATGCGGTCGAGCCGGATTCTCGCGGCCAGCTCTTCGGCCAGCCGGTCGTCGACGTTCGGCGGCGGCGCCGCCCAAGCCCGTCTGATCAGGTCCTGCTCCTCCGCCGGGTAATCGCCCAGCTCGCTCTCGAGACCGGATGCGCCGGCGCGCTCGTAGGTCTCCAGCATCCGAACGTACATTCCGCGATCCTCTTCGTCCAACTCATCGGGCGTGATCTTTGTTCGAATCCGCTCGAACGCGATCGGGTTGACCGCGAGCAACTGCAGCAGATACCTGCTGACTGTCGTTTTCTTCCCTTGTGTCCGCGCCCCCAAACCGTTGGTCCCTACTTTTACCGGACTTTGAGGAGGAGCCTTGAGCAGGAGGTGGCGGCTGATGCCGGTCCGCCGCTCCGCAACCTCGGCATAGCCCTCGTGCAGGGAGGGCGGGAACTGCCCGATCCACTCTCGAATTCGGGTCGCCACCATCTCCATCTGGTTGGGGTTGCTGGGGTTGAACTGGGCCGCGTCCTCGGCCAGGCCGGCTTCGAAGCCCGACGGCGCTCGGGCCACGAGCTCGTCCCAGCGCGCGGCCGCGTCGGGGCCGGCGCCGCGAAGGAACTCGTCCGGGTCGAGGCCGTCGGGCACGCTCGCAACCCGGGTCCGCATGCCGTTTGCGGCCGCCAGCACCGCGGCCTTCCTGGCCGCCGAGCGGCCGGCGCGATCGGCGTCGAAGACCAGCAGCAGCTCGTCCGTGAACCGCTTGAGCAGGCGCACCTGGTCCTCGGTCAAGGCGGTGCCCGAGCTCGCGACCGCGTTCGTGACCCCGAAGTGGTGGGCGGTTATGACGTCGAACTGACCCTCCATCAACACCGCGTGGCCGCGGCGCGTGATCTCTTCGCGGGCGAGGTCGAGGGCGAAGATCACGCGTCCTTTTACGTAGGCGGGCGTCTCGGGTGAGTTGATGTACTTGCGCAGCTCCTCCTGCCGCACCGCGCGGGCGGTGAACGCGAGCGTCTGCCCGCGCTCGTCGCGAACAGGGATCACCAGCCGCTCGGCAAAGAAGTCCGCGCCGTCGCGCCGGAGCAGGCCGGCGGCTTGCGCGTCCGCGAGCGAGCGCTTCTTCGCCCGCAGGTACTCGGCAAAGCCGCGGCCCGCCGGCGCGTAGCCGAGCTGGAAGCGGCGTGCGGTCTCCTCTCCGACCTGACGCTGCACGAGCAGGCGCCGGCCCGGCTCGCCGGCGGGGCTCGACCAGAGCACGTACTCGTAGTACTGGGCCGCGAGCTTGAGCATCAGCAGCAGCCGGCGCCGCGCGTCCGAGCGCTCGCGCTGCTCGGGCGAGAGCTTCTGCAGCTCGACGCCGGCGCGCTCGGCCAGCAGCTGCAGCGCGCCGCGCTTGTCGGTCTTCTCGATCAGCTCGACGAACGTGAAGACGTCGCCGTGGCGCTCGCAGCCGAAGCAGTACCACGACTGCCGCTGGGGGTCCACCTTGAAGCTCGGGCTGTCCTCCTGGTGGAACGGGCAAAGGCCCCAGAGATCGCGGTTGCGCTTGGCGAGCCGGACGTGCTCGGACACGACCTTGACGAGGTCGACCTTGGCCTTGACCTCGGCGAAGGCATCATCGGACGCGGGCGAGGGCACGGGCCTATTGTGCGTCGAGTCATGGGTCCGAGGGCCGGCACTCGAACGCCGAAAAATTTGGTCACGGGTCCGGGGGCCGGCACTCGACAGTGGAATCGGGGCTACTTGGTGCTGCCGCCCTCTCCGATCGCGGCCTGGGCCGCCGCCAGTCTCGCCACCGGCACGCGGAAGGGGCTGCACGAGACGTAGTTCAGGTTCAGGCGGTGGCAGAGGTGAATCGAGTCCGGATCGCCGCCGTGCTCGCCACAGATGCCGACCTCGAGGTCAGGCCGCGTCTTCCGCCCCTCCTCGACGGCGAGCGCCATCAGCCGCCCGACGCCGTCCTCGTCGATCGTCTCGAACGGGTTGCGGGGCAGGATCTTCCGCTCGAGGTAGCGGACGATGAAATGGCGCTCGGCGTCGTCGCGTGAGTAACCGAACGTCGTTTGCGTGAGGTCGTTGGTGCCGAAGGAGAAGAACTCGGCTTCGCTCGCGATCTCGCCGGCGGTGAGCGCCGCGCGCGGGATCTCGATCATGGTTCCGAACTTGTAGGGGACGCGCACGCCCTTCTGCTGCTGCACCTCTTCGGCCACGGGCTTGAGCTCGGAGTGGATCTCGCGCAGCTCGGCGAGGGTGCCGACGAGCGGGATCATGATCTCGGGCCGCGCGTCCACCTTGCGCTTGCGCAGGTCGCACGCCGCCTCCATGATCGCCCGCACCTGCATCCGCGGGATCTCGGGATAGAGCATCGAGAGGCGCACGCCGCGCAGTCCCAGCATCGGGTTGGCCTCGTGCAGGTCCTCGACGCGGGCGAGCACCTTCTCCAGGCGCTTCAGCCGTGCCGGGTTCTTGCCGGTCGCCTTCAGGGTTGACGTCTCGGCGATCAGCTGCTCCAGGTTGGGCAGGAACTCGTGCAGCGGCGGGTCGATGAGCCGGATCACCACCGGCTTGCCCGCCATGGTGCTGAGGATGCCGCGGAAGTCCCCGCGCTGGATCGGCAGCAGCTTGGCGAGGTGCTTCTCGCGCTCCTGGGTGGTGTTGGCCATGATCATCGCCTGCACGATCGGGAGCCGGTCCGACTCCATGAACATGTGCTCCGTCCGGCACAGGCCGACGCCCTGGGCGCCGTTCTCGAGCGCCTTCTTGGCGTCGCGCGGATAGTCGGCGTTGGCCCAGACCTCCAGGCGGCGGAGCTCGTCGGCCCAGCGCAGGATCGCGCTCGCGGCGCGGTGGCGGTTGAGCGATCGGGCCTCGATGGTCGGCACCCGGCCAATGAAGATCTCGCCGGACGTGCCGTCGACGGTGATCTCATCGCCCTCCTTCACCGACGTGCCATCGACCGAGAAGGTGCGGTGCGCCTCGTCGACCAGGATCTTGGCGGCGCCGACGATGCACGGCCTTCCCATGCCGCGCGCCACCAGCGCGGCGTGGCTCGCCGTCCCACCCGTCTGCGTGAGGATGCCCCTCGCCTGGGCCATGCCGTGCACGTCGTTCGGGTTGGTCTCCACGCGGACGAGGATCACGTCCTTGCCCTTCTTGCCCCACTCGACCGCGGTGTCGGCGTCGAAAACCGCGCCGCCACTGGCGGCGCCCGGCGAGGCCGGCACTCCCTTGGCGACCGGCTGCTGGTGACCGCCGGGGGCGACGCGAGGGAACAGCAGCTGCTCGAGCTGGCGGGGCTCGATGCGCGCGACCGCCTCTTCCTTCGTGATCAGGCGCTCGGCGACCATGTCGACCGCGATGTTCACCGCCGCTTCGCCGGTGCGCTTGGCGGCGCGCGTCTGCAGCATGTACAGCTTTCCGCGCTCGACGGTGAACTCGAGGTCCTGCACGTCGCGGTAGTGCTTCTCCAGCCGGCGCGCGTATCGCTCGAACTGCGAGAACACCTTCGGCAGGCGGCGCCGCAGAGCCTTGATCGGCTCGGTGTCGCGCACGCCCGCGACGACGTCCTCGCCCTGGGCGTTGGCCAGGTAGTCGCCGTACAGCTCCTTTTTGCCGGTGATCGGGTTGCGCGTGAACGCCACGCCGGTCCCGGAGTCGGCGCCGAGGTTGCCGAACACCATGGTCTGCACGTTGACCGCGGTGCCGAGGTCGTCCGGAATCCGCTCCATGCGCCGGTACGCCATCGCCCGCGGCGTGTTCCACGACCGGAACACCGCCTCGATCGCCTCGCGCAGCTGCTCGAGCGGATCCGCGGGGAAGTCCCTGCCGGTGGCGTCCCTGTAGATCTCGAGGAATCGCTTCACGAGCGGGCGCAGCTGCGGCGCCGAGAGCTCGGGGTCGGTCTTGACGCCGGCACGCTTCTTGGCGGCGGTCAGCGCGTGCTCGAACTTCTGGCCGTCGATGCCCTTGACCGTCTTGCCGAACATCTGGATGAAGCGGCGCCGCGCGTCCAGGGCGAACCGCTCGTCGCGCGACATCTGCGTGAGCCCGCGGGCCGTGGCGTCGTTGAGCCCGAGGTTGAGGACGGTGTCCATCATCCCCGGCATCGAGAACTTGGCCCCCGAGCGCACGCTGACGAGCAGCGGGTTGCGCGCGTCGCCGAAACGCTTGCCGGACTCCTTCTCGATCTCCGCCATGGCGACGGTGACCTCGCGCCACAGGCCCTCGGGCAGCTTGCCTTTGTGCGCGTAGTACTCGCGGCACGCCTCGGTCGTGATCGTGAATCCCGGCGGCACCGGCATGCCGGCACGCGTCATCTCGGCCGCGCCCGCCCCCTTGCCGCCGAGCAGGTCCCGCATCTCCGCCGAACCCTCGCGGAAGAGATAGACCCACTTGTGCGCCATCGCGGGTCTAGTGTGCCACCCGGGTCAGTCCAGGCATGCAGGCACAACGGCCCCTGTTGGGGGGTGCTCTTTGGTCCCGCCGTCAGGCCGCCTGCGTCTCCGGTGCCGGCTGCACCCCGTAATCGCCTAGGCCGGCCTTCTGATGCAGCCGGCGGAGCGGGTGCGGCGCCCACCAGTTGAAGTCGCCGAGCAGCCGCATCACCGCCGGCACGACCAGCGCGCGCACGAGTGTCGCGTCGATCGCGACCGCGATCGCGAGCCCGATGCCGATGGCCTTGATGATCACCACCTCGGCCAGGCCGAAAGCGAGGAAGACGGTGACCATGATCGCGGCCGCGCCCGTGATCAGCCGGCCGCTGCGCTCGAGCCCCGCCGCGACCGCGGCGGTGTTGTCGCCGGTGCGCACGTACTCCTCGTGGATGCGGCTGACCAGCAGAACCTCGTAGTCCATCGAGAGGCCGAAGACGATGCTGAACAGGATCACGGGGATGCTGGGGTCGATGGACTGCGGCGTGAAGCCGAGGAGGTTCGAGAGGTGACCCTCCTGGAAGATCCACACCAGCGCGCCGAACGACGCGCCGATCGAGAGGAAGTTCAGGAGCACGGCCTTCAGCGGCAGGACGAGCGACCCCGTCAGCAGGAAGAGCACGAAGAAGGTGACGAGCACGACGAACGCCACCGCGGTCGGGGTCTGGTTCTCGATGAAATGGATGACGTCCAGGTCGACCGCCGTCTGGCCGCCGACGAGGACCTGTCCGCCATCACCCACGCCCTGGTCGGCGCGGATCGCGTTGACGATGGCCCGCGAAGCATCTGACGTGTTGGCGGAGTTGGTGGTCGCCTGGATCAGGACGATGTGCTTGCCGACGGTGGCCGCCAGCAGCTGCTGCACGGCTGCCGGCACCTGCGAGCGGTCGCCCTTGTACATGGCTTCGTAGTCGGACGCGGTGAGGCGTGGATCGACGCTGTAGATGGACGTCGTGTGCAGCACGCCCGGGATGGCGGCGATACGCTGCGTCAGCGCGTACTGGTCGACGATTCGCGAGGCGGTGAGCGGCGAGCCGTCGGGGTAGTTGACCACGATGTTGAAGGTCGTCTGGTCCCGGCCGGGGAAGTCCGCCACCAGGCGATCCCAGCCCTGCCGGGCCTCGACATGAGTGGGCAGCATGTCGACGTCGCCGTTGGCGAGCCGGAGCTGCAGGAACGGCGATCCCGCCACCAGGAGGAAGGCGACGGCCGGCACGAGGACGACGATCGGACGCTTCATCACCCAGCTCGCGAGCCCGTGCCAGAAACCCCGGCCGCCACCGACTCCGCCGCGGAGCAGCGGCAGCCGCAGGCGGTTGACCGCCGGGCCGATGATCGACAGCAGCGCGGGCAGGAAGGTCAGGCCGTACAGCACGGCGATCGCGACCACTATCGCCCCGGCCGCGCCCATCGAGGCGAGGAAGGTGCCCTGGAAGAACAGCATCGCCGAGAGTCCGACCGCGACCGTCAGACCGGAGAACGTGATCGCCCGGCCGGCGGTGGCGACGGTGGTCGCGATCGCGTCCTCGCGGCTCGCGCCGCCCGCGAGCTCGTCGCGGAAGCGGTTGACGATGAACAGCGAGTAGTCGATCGAGACGCCCAGTCCGATGAGGGTGACGATGTTCAGCGCGTACTGCGAGACGTCGGTGAAGCGGTTGAGGAAGAACGTGCCCGCGAGCCCGCCGACGATGGTGAGGACGCCGACGCCGAGCGGGAGCCCGGCGGCGACAACCGACGCGAAGATGACGATCAGCAGGAGGAGCGTGACCGGCAGGGTCACCGTCTCCGCGCGCTGCAGGTCTTGCTCGAGGGTGGCGTTGAACGCCTGGTTGATGGGCACGAAGCCGGTGCCGGTGACGGTGAGCGTCGAGGATTTGACCATCGAGCGCAGGTCGTTGTAGTCGCTCCATGACCGCTTGCCTGAGGACTTGAGCTCGACGCTCACCAGCGCCTCGTGCCCGTCCTTCGACGTGAAGGCGGCCGCCACTCGCGGGTTGGGCGCGTTGTAGGGGTCGAGGAGCGAGACGATGCGTGGGTCGTTCTGGATCGGCGAGATCGCGGACTCGACGGCGGTCTGGAACGCAGGGTCCGAGACCTGGAGGCTGTCGCTGCGCAGGATGAGCAGGAACGTGGAGATCGTCTTGTTGTTGCCGGGCAGGTCCGACGTCATGAGGTTCTGCGCCTTGTACGACTCCAGGTTGCTCGTGAGCGGGCCGCCGCTGGTGAGCGTGCCGCCCATGAGCAGGCCGGCGATGGAGATGGCGAGCAGGACGCCGGAGCCGGCCAGCGTGGCCCAGCGGTAGCGATAGACGATCCGACCCCAACCTGCGAACAACTTCCTCTCCTCCTGGTGGCGCTAGGCGCCCTGAGCGTTCGGATAAACGGCCGACAGCGACATGGCGGCGAGGGCGTCGATCGCCTCGTCCGCGTCGAACTCGGGGTCGACAAGGCTCTGGACGATGATCCCGAGGACCGCGCCCCACACCGCGCCGGCGATGCCCCGCGCGGGTGAAGGGTCGACCTCGCGCTCGGCAAAAACCTGGCGCGCGATGTCCTCGGCGTGCTGGCGGTCGGATCGGATGAAGTCGCGGACACCCGCGCCGATCACCGGGTCGTGGACGCCGACCCCGATGAGCTGCACGTAGAGGGCGTTGATGTGCCGCTTGTCGCGCAGCATCTCCTTGGCCTGCTCGAAGGCGGCCGTGGCGCGCGCCTCGCCCTCGACGCTGAGCTCCATCTTCTGGCAGACGAAGTTGAGCACCGCCAGCACGAGCAGCTGCTTGGACTTGAAGTAGTAGTGAATGAGGCCCTGGGCGACGCCGGCCTCCTCCGCGATCTCCTTGATCGAGGTGCTCTCGTAGCCCTCGCGGCTGAGCACGGTGAAGGCGGCCTGAAGGATCTTTTCGCGGGTGTCGGCTGGCATCTGGCTCCTGTTCGAAACATGCTGGTTGAACGCTCAACCAAACTTGATTGGTCATTCAAACACATCCCGTCCCGCGGTGTCAAGACGTTTGCCGGCCAAGTTGACGGGGCCGCCGTAAGCTGGTTGGCGAGGCTCGGGGGTTATGCCTGACATGGGGTCCGTGGTCACCCTCATCTACTGGTTCGTCGTCATCGCGGTGGCGATCAACTTCGTCAACCTGCTCGCGGGCCTGCTCGCCGCGGTCACCGGCCGGTCGCACATGCCCGGCTTCCTGCGCCGGCTGCGGCGCAACGTAGCGGCCACGCCGGACGACCAGCGGGTGCTCGGCATGACGCTGATCCTGCTTTCCGTCGGCCAGCTGCTGATGATGGTCGTGCTGCTGGTGGTGATCACGCTCGCCGCGGCCGACGCCTCAGGCGGTCACGCGCCGATCATCGGTCTGTACCTGGTCACGCTCGTCGGCTTCCTGTCGAGCGTGGCGTGCACGTTTGGATCGCTGGCCATGGGCCAGCGCGTGCGGTACGCGAGCCAGGACCGCGACGAAGCCGAGGAAGCCAGGGCGCGCGCTCCGGAGGTTCCGGCCGACTAGCGGTAACCGCCTCCGGTATCAACGTCCGAGCCGTTCATTCACGCGGAGGTTGCGATGGGGCGCTTGAGAACGACGCTGCTGGGGACCGTTTGCGCATTGACGCTCGTGGCCGGCGGGGCGGCGGTGGCCTCGGCCGACGAAGGCGGGACGCTGCTGACTTTTCATTCGATGACGGCCGTGACAGGATCCGCCGTGGGCGCGGTCAACGACCGCGGCATCACGGGCGGAGGCAAGCCCTGGGTGATCACCGCGGGGTCGGGCGTGCTGGATCGCGACGGTCACCTTCGGGTCTCGGTGACGGGCCTGGTGATCCCGGTCCCGCCTTTCAACGGCACCAACCCGGTCGGCAAGTTCGCCGCGATAGTGAGCTGCCGGACCACTCACAACGGGGTGATGAACATCCTCACCGCTCCCGTGACCACGAACTCGGCCGGCGACGCGACCATCGACACGACCGTGTCGCTGCCGCACCCGTGCATCCAGCCGATCGTGTTCGTGACCAGTCCGGGCGGCGCGTGGTTCGCGATGTCCAACAGCGAGGAGGACGACAACCCGAGCTAGACTATTCGACTAGACAAATCGTCTAGTCGAATGCTACGGTGTGCGGAATGTCACCGCGGCGCTACCAGATGGCCAACCGTAGCGTCGCGGTTCGCGCCACACGCAGCCGGATCGTCAAGGCGGCCGTCCGGCTGCACGCCCGCAAGGGTGCGCTGCGCACGACCTGGGACGACATCGCGGTAGAGGCGTCCGTGTCCAGGGCGACGGTTTACCACCACTTTCCGTCCCTGGACGAACTGGTCCCGGCCTGCGCACAGGTCGCATTCGACCTCATCGACGTGCCCTCGCCAGAGGAGGCGGCAGCCAGGTTCGCAGCCCTCCGCACTCCGCATGATCGCCTCGCCCAGTTCACACGCGAGACGTGCCGGTGTTACGCCGCGGGCGCGCCCTGGCTGCGGGCGGCCTGGCGCGAGCGCGACGTGGTGCCGGCGATGGGCGCGGCCGTGCACCGCCTGCAGCGCGCGCTTCGGGTTCTGCTGGACGCGGCGCTGGAAGGTGCGAGCATCGACCGCCGGCGTCATCCGGTGCTGGTGACGCTGCTCGACTTTCCGTTCTGGGACTCGCTCGACGCCGCCGCGGTTCCCCGAGGACGGATTCCACACGAGATTCAACGTCTGGCCGAGACGGTGATCCGCAATGCGAGGTGACGAAATGCGCGACCAGCTGTGGTTCCTCAACACGCTCGTCTCCGTGCACGTGCCGCACGGCACCGGCGTCGACGGCGTGTCGGTGCTCGAGTCGCGGGCGCCCCGCGGCGACTCGCCGCCGATGCACGTCCATCAGGAGGACGAGATCTTCCATGTGCTCGAAGGCGCCATGCGGATTCGCGTCGGGGACGAGGATCATGCCGTCAACGCGGGACAGACTCTTTTGGCTCCAAGCGGCACGCCGCACACGTATCTCGTTGAATCCGACGAGGCGCGCTGGCTGGTGGTGACCGCGCGCGGAGACTTCGAGCGGTTCGTGCGCGAGTTCAGCCGGCCGGCGCCGGGGGCCGAGCTACCCGAGCCGGCAGGGCCGCCATCGGCCGCCGAGGCGGAGGCGCTGGCCGCTGCGTGCCGCCGGCACGGGATCGAGCTCGTCGGGCCGCCCCTGCAACTAGCCGATCAGGACGCCGAGGCGGTCCGGCAGCTCGGCGATCTTCACCCGCTCCTGCTCGGTGGAGTCGCGCTGCCGGATCGTCACCGCGGTGTCGTCCAGGCTTTCGAAGTCCACCGTGACGCAGAAGGGTGTGCCGATCTCGTCCTGGCGCCGGTAGCGGCGGCCGATGTGGCCGCCGGTCTGGTCGTACTCGACGCGGAAGCGGCCCTGCAGCGCTGAGCGCACGTCCCGCGCGACCCGGATGAGGTCTTCCTTCTTGGACAGCGGCACCACGGCGACCTGCACCGGGGCAACGTTCGGATGCAGCCGCAGCACCACGCGCGGCTCGTTGTTCACGACGTCCTCGTCGTAGGCGTCGAGGAGCAGCGTGACCACGATCCGGTCGACGCTCACCGCCGGCTCGATGACCCACGGGAGGTAGCGCTCGTTGGTCTCCGGGTCGAGGTAGGTCAGGTCGGTCTTCGACGCCTCCTGGTGAACGCGGAGGTCGAAGTCGGTGCGGTCGGCGACGCCCTCGAGCTCACCCCAGCCGAAGGGGAACTCGTACTCGATGTCGGTCGTCTGCTTCGAGTAGTGAGAGAGGGACTCCTTCGGATGGTCGTAGAAGCGAAGGCGTTCCGCTCTGACGCCGAGCACTTGCGTGTACCAGCGCATCCGCTCCTCGCGCCAGTAGCGGAACCACTCGTCGTCCTGCTCCGGCTTGACGAAGTACTCGAGCTCCATGAGCTCGAACTCGCGCAGGCGGAAGACGAAATTGCCCGGGGTGATCTCGTTGCGAAACGCGCGACCCTGCTGCGCGATGCCGAACGGGACGCGAACGCGCGTCGAGCTCGTGACGTTGCGGAAGTCGACGAACATGCCCTGCGCGGTTTCGGGCCGCAGGTACACCTCCGACGACGAGTCCTCCAGCGGCCCGACATGCGTCTTGAACATGAGGTTGAAGAGCCGCGGCTCGGTCAGCGGGCCGCCGCACTCCGGGCATCTGTCACCCTCGACATGGTCGGCCCGCCAGCGCTTCTTGCACCGGCCGAGGCATTGACGCAGCGGGTCGACGAAGTTGGTCAGGTGACCGGACGCGGCCCACACCGCCGACGGCATGATGAGCGTCGACTCGAGCCCGACCACGTCATCGCGCAGGTCGACCATGTGGCGCCACCACAGGTCGCGCACCGCGCGCTTGAGCGCGACGCCGTACGGGCCGTAGTCGTAGAAGCCCGAGACGCCGCCGTAGATCTCGCTCGAGGGGAAGATGAAGCCGCGCCGCTTGGCGAGCGCGACCACCTTCTCCATGAGCTGGTCGCGTTCGACTGTCAGGAGTGGGACCTCATGTCGTGCAGGAACTGTAGCGACTTGAGCCTGCGGTCGAGGTGATGCTCGAGCTGCGCCGTGAGCACGCTCTCGACCTCCCCCATGAGCGCGTCGTCGAGCTTGAGCCTGCGGTACGTCGTCAGGTCGCCGGCCGCCATCAGGCGCAGGACCTTGATCGCCGCCAGCGGCACGTGCGGCATCCCAGGCATCTCGCACTTCGAGCAGAGGAATCCGCCCGCCGAGGCGCTGAACGCCGCCGGCTTGGCCGCCAGCGGCTCCTCGCACGAGACGCAAACGTTGAGCTGCGGCGCGTAGCCGAGCAAGTCAAGGGCGGCCGTGAGGAAGTACGCCGACGCGCGCCGGGGATCAGTCTCGCGGGCCAGCTCGTCGAGCGCCGTGACCGTGAGCTCATAGACGCCGTCCACCGGGTGGCGATCCTCGCAAACGCGCTCCGCGAGCTCGGCGATCAGCGCCGCGTGCGACATGCGCTCGATCTCACCGGCGATGCGCGTGCCCGGCAGCCGCTGGACCTGCGCGACGACGTCGAGCTCTCCCCGGCCCTTCGCCAGCAGGACGTCGACGTGGCCGTACAGCTCGAGCGACGGTCCGAGCTTGCTTTCCGGCCGGCGCACGCCCTTGGCGATGGCGCCGACCTTCCCGTGCGTGCGCGTCAGCAGCGTGAAGATGCGGTCGGCCTCCCCATAGTCGAGCTTGCGCAGGATGACGGCCTGGTCGCGGTAGGTGGTCAGTGCTGGTCCCCGCTGTAGCCGTCCGACTCGGTGCGGTCTCGCTTCGGCGGCGTGAACCCCGCCTCGACCAGCGCGTCGTCGGGCCACGGCTCGGCCGAGGTGAGTCGCACCTGCTCCACTCGATTGCCGCGCGCCTGCTCGACCTTCCACTTCGCCCGCCCGCCCTGGAACTGAGCGCCCGGGGCCGGGATCGTGCCCAACGACGCGACGACGTAGCCGCCCACCGAGTCGTACTCGCCCGACTCGCTGATTCCCAGGCCCAGCCGCGAGTTGAGCTCGTCCATCGGATACCGCGCGTCGACGACCGCCTCCGTCGGGCTCACGAGCTTGACCTGCTCCTCCTCCGCCTGGTCGTACTCGTCGCGGATCTCGCCCACGATCTCCTCGAGCAAGTCCTCGAGCGAGACCAGGCCGGCGGTGCCGCCGTACTCGTCGACCACGACCATCATGTGCACCTTCTTCGAGCGCATCTCGTGCAGCAGCTCGTCGACCTTCTTCGTCTCGGGCGTGAAGAGGATGGGCCGCAGGATGCGGTCGATGTTGAACTCCGGCGCGCCGGCCAGCGTGTAGAAGAGCAGCAGGTCCTTGGCGTGGATCAGGCCGACGATGTGGTCGATGTCCTGCTTGAAGACCGGCAGCCGTGTGTGCCGGTGCTGCTTGAAGATGCGCACGATGTCGGCCAGCGACGATCCCTTCTCGACCGCGACCATGTCGGTTCGCGGCACCATCACCTCGCGAACCGACTTGTCGCCGATCTCGATGATGCCGTGGATCATGTCGTGCTCCTGCTCTTCGATCACGCCCTGCTCCTCAGAGACGTGCAGCAGGGTGATGAGCTCATCCTCGGTGAGGTACGGGGCCTTGGCCGCCCGGCCGCCCGTGAGGGCTCGCGACACGATGGTCACGGCCCACAGCACCGGGCTGAGGAACGTCGCCATGCGGTCGACCGGGCCCGCGGCCGCCAGGGCCACGCGCTCGGCATAGCGAATGGCCAGCGTCTTCGGCGTGACCTCCGCGAGCAAGAGGAGCAGGACCGACAGCAGCAGCGAAACGAGCAGCGCGAGCCACAGCCGCTGCTGCTCCGGCACGCCCCAGCCGTGGAACAGGTCGTCGGTGAGCAGGGTCGTCGAGCTCGAGGCGATGATCAGGGCGACCGTGTTGAGCAGAAGCACGGTGGAGAGGAATCGGTTCGGGTCCCGCTGCAGACGCTGGAGGGTGCGCGCCGCCGGGCTTCCCTCCTCGGCGAGATAGCGCACGCGCAGGCGGCCGACGGAGGTGAGCGCCGTCTCGGTTCCGCTCGCGAGGGCCGCGAGGACGAAGCAGACGACGATCACGACGAGCTCGATCCACTGCTGAGCGGTCATGCCGCCCTAGCGGAACAGCTCGCTGACGCTCCGGTTCTCGTGTACCCGGATGATCGCCTCAGCAAGCAGGGGGGCGACCGACAGCTGGGTGACCGGCGGCTTGAGCTTCTCCGCCGCCACCGGGACCGAGTCGGTGACGATCACGTGCTCGACCTTCGCCTTCTTCAAGCGCTCGACCGCGTCGCCGGTCAGCACCGGATGGGTCGCCGCGACGAGCACCTTGGTCGCGCCCTGGCTGTACAGCGACTGCGCCAGCTTCGAGATCGTTCCGCCGGTGGTGATGATGTCCTCGACCACCACGCAGTCCCGGCCCGACACGTCTCCTGAGACCGCGATCACCTCGACCGAGTCCTCGTCCGGCCGGCGCTTGTAGCCGAACGCGATGGGCGCGCCCATCTGGTTGGCCACCGCCTCGGCACGGCGGCCGCCGCCTGCGTCGGGTGCGACGACGGTCAGGTTGTGCAGGTCGAGCGTGCGCAGGTGGTCGGCGAAGATGCGGAAGGGAGACAGGTGGTCGGTCGGCACGTCGAAGAAGCCCTCGATGGCTTCGGCGTGCAGGTCGAGCAGCAGCAGGCGGTCGGCGCCCGCGAGCGTGATGAAGTTCGCGACCAGCTTCGCGGAGATCGGCTCGCGCGGCTGGGTCTTGCGCTCCTTGCGCGCGTAGCCGTAGTAGGGCACGACGGCGGTCACGCGTCCGGCCGAGGCGCGGCGCAGAGCGTCCAGGATGATGAACAGCTCCATCAGGTGCTCGTTCACCGGGGGCGAGGTCGGCTGGATGACGAAGACGTCATGGCCGCGCATCGAGTCTTCGATCTTGACGTTGATCTCGCCGTCGGGGAAGCGGCGGAGGCGAGGATCGGTGAGGGGCACGCCAAGCTCGTGGGAGATTCGCTCGGCAAGCTCGGGATTGGCCGACCCAGCGATCAGCTTGAGCTCACCCCATGGCGAGGACGACTCGCTGGTGAACTCCACTGCCGTCTGCAACCTCCCGATCACCTGCCGTCCGAGCTCACGGCCTTCCTCCGTATCACCCTAGCGGGAACCCCGACGGCTGTCGCGCCGTCGGGCACGTCCTTCGTGACCACCGAGCCCGCGCCCGTGCGTGACCCTTTGCCAAGTTTGACGGGCGCGACCAGCATCGTATCCACGCCGACGAAGGCGCCGTCACCGATCTCGGTGCGGTTCTTGACCTCGCCGTTGAAGTTGGCCGTGATGGTACCGGCGCCGATGTTGGCGTCCTCGCCCAGGTCGGTGTCGCCGAGGTAGGAGACATGCGGCACCTTGCTGCCGCGGCCGACCTTGCTGCGCACCAGCTCGGCGAAGCTGCCGATGTGGACGTCCTCGGCCACCTCGGTGCCCGGGCGGAGCTTGGCGAACGGCCCGCAGTCCGAGCGGTCGCCCAGCCTCGCGTCCTCTATATGTACGTGCGGACCGACCCTGCACTCGGCGCCGATCACCGAACGGCCCTTGATCACGGTGAACGGCTCGATGACCGTGTCCTGGCCGATCTCGACCTGCCCGTCGATGAAGGTGCTGGCGGGATCGACGATGGTGACGCCGGCGAGCATGTGGCGCTCGAGGATGAGGGCGCGCATCGCCGCCGCGGCGACCGCCAGGGTGGCGCGGTCGTTGATGCCCAGCGCCTCGTCGGCGTCCTCCAGCCGCACCAGCGCGACCGGCGACAGGTGCCGCAGCACGTCGGGCAGGTAGAACTCGCCCGCGCCGTTGTCGTCGGTGATCTTGCCCAGGGCCGACACCAGCGGCTCGCCCTGGAAGCAGTAAAGGCCGACGTTGAACTCCTTGACCTCGAGCTGCTCGTGCGTCGCGTCCTTGCGCTCGACGATCTCGCTGAAGGAGCCGTCCTGCTTGCGGATGACGCGGCCGTCGTCGCGCCTCGAGTCTTCCACGGTCGCGATCGTGGCCTGGGCGCCGGAGCTGCGATGGGCCTCGACGACTTTGCGCACGCTTTCGGCCGTGAGCAGCGGCGAGTCGCCGTTGACCACGATCACGTCGCCGTTCTCCAGCTCCTGCGCCGGGACCTGCTTGACCGCGTCGCCCGTGCCCCTCGCCTCACGCTGGTACACGATCTCGATCTTCTGCTTCGAGCCGTCGATCGGATAGGAGTCGAGGTGGGCGGCGACCTCCGAGTGGTGCGAGCTCACGATCGCCTTGATGTCGCTCGCGCCCGCCGCGACCACCGCGTCCACGACCCAGTCGACCATGGGCCGGCCACAGATCGGGTGCAGCACCTTCGGAACGCGCGACCGCATCCGGGTGCCGTGACCGGCGGCGAGGATGACAGCCGTGAGGCCTTCTTTCAGGGCGGAGAAATTATACGGGGCCGCAGTTCGAGCTCCCGTAACGGCGGCCGCGTCCTCCCGTTATCTGCGTGCATGAGACTGGCGGCCGTGCTTGCGATCACGATGCTGGCCGCGTGCACCTCGACGACCGGCGCCCCTGCACCGAGCACGTCCGCCACACCACCGGCAACCGCGTCCTCGGAGCCGACGGCCGCCGCCTCAGGCGGCGCCATCAATCCGCCCTCCCCCACACCCCCGCAGATCAACTCGCCCACCGTCTCGTGCCGGACGGGCGCCAGCCCGACCGCGATGGTGATGACCGGCGGCTACTTCGGCCACCTGATCTACGACGTTACCGATCCGGTTCATCCGCGCCTGGTGTGCACGGTCAGGGCCACGTCCGCGCACCTCTTCACCGGCGACACGTTCGCCTACCTCAAGCCGGTCTCGCAGACCGACACCGACGTGATCCTGCACTCCATCGGAAGCGGCAACGAAAGCAAGGTGGCGAGCTTTCCGGTCAACGTCACCGATCCGGGCCTGAACGCCGTCTCGGACGAAGCCTGGACGCCCGACGGAAGCATCCTCGCCTACACCGTGGCCGACCCGAGCCGCTACACGGTCAGGGTCTGGCTCTACTCGCAGGGCCGCTCGCGCGAGGTGCACGACTACGGCCAGGGCATAGGCGACTGCGTCTGCCGCTTCGGCCTACCGCCGCAGGTGCTCGCCTTCTCGCCGGATGGCGAGTATCTCGTCGACGGCTGGGCCGCGGGTAAGGGTGCGACGCCGCTGACCGTGATTCGGGTCGCGGACGGCGCCCTTGTGTACACGGCGGACATCTCCGACTCCAACGCGGTCTGGAGCCGCACGGGCCATCAGCTCTTTCTCATAGGCAACGGCGTGCAGTCGTGGACGCCCGAGAGCGGCGCGCAGGGGATGCTGGGCAATGCGTGGTCGTTCCTGCCCGGTCTGTCGCCCGACGGCTCGGCCGCCGCCTACACCGCGTATTCCGATCCCGCCACGCAGCTGCAGCCGCGCGTGTACACCTACGACCTCAAGTCGCAGCGAGCGAGCCTGGTCGTCGACAAGATGCGCACGCAGATCCTGTTCGTCAAAGACGGCTGGGTCTGGTATCTCGAAGAAACCGCCTGCGCGTCGACGGACCAGTGCCCCGGCAGCACGGAACCCACCGGCAACGTGTTGGCGATGCAGCTCGCGACCGGCGTCGAGCAGCCCGTGAGCTTCGCTCCGGCGGAGAACCCGACCGCTCTGAGCGGCGCCATGGGATCGTGGCTGGGCGTCTTCGCGCCAGGGGAGTTCTGGCCTTCCAGCTGAGCTTGCGAGTGGCTCGTTCCAAGGTCCACGGTCTACTGTGGTGACGTGAGCGACGAGATAGTGGCCGGGGGCCAGGAGACGCCGGCGGTGTCCGAGCTTCCGGTGCTGCCCCTCAAGTCGACCGTGGTGTTCCCTCGGATCTTCATCCCGCTCTCGGTGGGCCGCCGGCGCTCGCTGAAGCTGCTCGAGGACCTGGGTTCGAGCGAGCGCGTCATCGCGGTGGCGGCTCAGATCGACGAGAACGCGGAGGAGGTTTCGTTCAACGAGCTCCACCACGTCGGGACGATGGTGCGGATCCAGCACATGCTCAAGCTGCCCGACGGCACCGTCCAGCTCGCGGTCCTCGGCGTCCGCCGCATCAAGCTCGTCTCAGCGGTCAGCGACGAGCCGTACCTGAAATGCGCGATCGAATCCATGCCCGAGGCGGTGGACGATCAGACCGCCATCGAGCGCGAAGCGCTGCTGCGGCGCTCGATCGCGACGTTCCAGCAGCTGGTCACGCTGGCGCCCCATCTGCCGGCCGAGCTGGCGACCGCCGCGGGCGCGATCGACGACGTCCTGCACCTCGCGTACTACATCGCGAACCACATCCGGCTCACGACCGAGGAGCGACAGGCCGTGCTCGAGATGGCGTCGCCCAAGGAGAAGCTGGAGAGGCTCCTCGGCCAGATGGCGCACGAGCTCGAGGTGCTCGAGCTCGGCCGGAAGATCCAGTCGCAGGCCGAAGAGTCGATGGGTAAGGCCCAGCGCGAGTACTTCCTGCGCGAGCAGCTCAAGGCCATCCAGCGCGAGCTTGGCGAGCTGGACGGCGATCAGGCGGAGCTGGCGGAGCTGCGCGAGCGCATCGAAAAGGCAGGCCTTCCGCCCGAGGCGCGGCGCGAGGCCGACCGCGAGCTCGGTCGCCTGGAGCGCATCCCGAGCGCATCGCCTGAGTCGTCGGTGATCCGGACGTACCTGGAGCTCATCGTCTCGCTCCCCTGGAACACGTCGACCGGGGGCGAGGTCGACGTCGCCAAGTCGCGCCAGATCCTCGACGCCGACCACTACGACCTCGACAAGGTGAAGCAGCGCATCATCGAGCACCTCGCGGTGCGCCAGCTGCGCCAGGACCGCGGCGCGACCGACCGCGGCCGCGAGCCGATCCTCTGCTTCGTCGGCCCGCCCGGAGTGGGCAAGACCTCGCTGGGGCAGTCGATCGCGCGCGCGATGGGCCGCAAGTTCGCCCGCGCGTCGCTCGGCGGGGTGCACGACGAGGCCGAGATCCGCGGCCACCGGCGCACCTACATCGGCGCAATGCCGGGCCGCATCCTGCAGGCGATCCGCCGCGCCGAGTCCAACGACCCGGTGTTCATGCTCGACGAGGTCGACAAGATCGGCGCCGACTGGCGGGGCGATCCGTCGTCAGCCCTGCTCGAGGTGCTGGACCCGGAGCAGAACAAGGACTTCCGCGACAACTACCTCGACGTGCCCTTCGACCTCTCGAAGGTCATGTTCATCACGACCGCCAACACCCTGGACACGATTCCGCCCGCGCTGCGCGACCGCATGGAGGTGCTGCACCTTTCGGGCTACACCGAGGCGGAGAAGGTTCAGATCGCGGAGCGCTTCCTGATCCCCAAGCAGCTCAGCGCCCACGGCCTGCGCGAAGACGAGATCACGCTCGCCGAAGAGGCGATCCGCGTGATCATCCGCGAGTACACGCGCGAGGCGGGGGTGCGCAACCTCGAACGCGAGATCGCATCGGTCATGCGCAGCGCGGTCGCCGAGCTCGCGGTCGGCAAGAAGGTCAAGAAGGCCGTCGACCTCCGGCGCGTGCGCGCCGCGCTCGGCAAGCGCCGCCACTTCGACGACGTGGCGGAGCGCATCGACCGGCCCGGGGTCGCCACCGGGCTGGTGTGGACGCCGACCGGCGGCGAGATCATCTTCGTCGAGGCCGCGCTCACGCCCGGCAAGGGCGAGCTGACGCTCACGGGCCAGCTGGGCGAGGTGATGAAAGAGTCGGCTTCAGCCGCGCTGTCCTATCTGAAGGCGCGCGCGGCCGACATCGGCATCGACCCCACGCTGTTCAACAAGAACGACATTCACGTCCACGTGCCCGCGGGCGCGCAGCCGAAGGAAGGCCCGTCGGCCGGCGTGACCGTGCTGACCGCGATGGCCTCGATTCTGACCGGGCGGCCCGCGCGCGACGACATCGCGATGACGGGCGAGATCACCCTCCGCGGCCGCGTGCTGCCGATCGGCGGCGTGAAGGAAAAGGTGCTGGGAGCACACCGCGCCGGCATCCGCCGCGTGATCCTGCCCAAGCGCAACGATCCGGACCTCGACGACATCCCGTCCGATCTCCGCAAGCAGATCCAGTTCGTGCTCGTGGAGTCGATCGACGAGGTGCTGCGCGAGGCCCTGGCTCAGCCCCGCGTGGAGGTCATCGCCGCCGACGGTGAAGGCGCCGCGGCTATCGCTCCGGAGCGCGAGGCTGTGCCCGCAGAAGCATCCGGTCATGCGCGGCGAGCTCGGCCGAGTCGTCCAGCGGCGCCAGCTCCGTGATCCCGCGGCGGGACAGGGCCCGCCGGATCAGATAGTCGGCAAGCTGAGGGTTCTTCGGCAGCAGCGAGCCGTGCAGGTACGTGCCGACCACGCCGCCCTGGACGCAGCCCTCCATGCCGTCGCTGCCGTTGTTGCCGGAGCCGAGGCGCACGCGGCCGACCGGCCGCGCGCCCGCGCCGAGAAAGGTGCGCCCGCTGTGGTTCTCGAATCCGACGAGCGTTTTCGGCTCCAGGCCCTCGACGTCCGCGTCCACGACCACGTCCCCGATGAAGCGCTTCTTGCCGGCTTCGGTGCGCACGTCGATCAGGCCGATGCCGGGGAACCGCTCCCCTTCGGCGGTCTGGTAGAAGTGCCCGAGCAGCTGGTATCCGCCGCAGACCGCGAGCACGGTCGCGCCTTTTTCGACCGCCTCCTCCAGCGGCGCCTGCTTGTGGTCGAGCAGGTCCTGGTAGACGAGCGCTTGCTCGCGATCCTGGCCGCCCCCGAAGAAGAACACGTCGACGTCGGCCATGCCCTTCGTCGTCCCGCGTCCCAGCTCGATCGCCCGCGCGTCGAAGCCACGCCACTCGGCGCGGCGCACCAGCGTCAGGATGTTGCCCCGATCGCCGTAGATGTTCATCAGGTCGGGATAAAGCCAGCCGACCGTGAACCTTTCCTTCTTCTTCGGCATCTCTCGTGTAACGCTCAGGTCTCCCAATACGGTTTGGCCCAGCCGCGGCGCACGAGGTCGCCGCGCAGGTCGAGCATCGCCGTGTAGGTGCACAGGAGATGCGCCGTGGCGCCTTCGGGAGTGGCGGCCACGAGCTCGTCGAGCGCCTTGGCGGGGACGGGCTGCGGCTTTGCCGCCGGCACTCCCGCGTACTTCAGGCGCACCGCGAGGTCGTGTGCGCGCGTGCCGGCGGGGATGACGACTCTCGCCTTGCCGCGAAGGCGCTCGAAGTCCACGTCCCAGATCCACGACACGTCTGTGCCGTCGGCCTTCCGGTCGTTCAGGCCGAGCAGGAAATGCGTGCCCCCGGCGAGGTCGACCGCCGTGCGCAGCGTTTCGTTGAAACCCGCGGGATTCTTGGAGAGCACCAGGACCAGGTGGCGACCGCGAAAATCCATGCGCTCCTGACGGCCGAAGGCGGCGCGAAACGTGTGCAGCCGCTCCGCGATGTAGTGGGGCTCGAGGCCCAACACCGTGCCCGCGGCAAACGCGGCGAGCGCGTTGTAGCAGTTGTAGAGGCCGCCGACCGGCAGGTCGATGCGCGTGCCCGCGACCGACATCGACAGGCTGTCGAAGCCGTCCAGCGTGATGTCGGTGGCGGCGATCTTCGGCGTCGGTCGCGCGAAATCCCCGTTGGGACAGCGGTAGACGCCGTCATGGCCGAGGTAGACCGCCGAGAACTCGAGGCTCGCGCCGCACCTCGGACATGTGCGGGCGTCGGCGGCATGTGGCAGCTCCTGCGCCGCCACGCGCGGATCCTGCAGCCCGAACCAGAGCGGAGTCGCGCTCAGCGCGAGACCTACCTCGCCGACGCGCGGATCGTCTGCGTTCAGGATCGCGGTCGCGCCCTCGGGGAGGCGGCTCAACGCGCTCTCGATGGTCTTCGCGATCTTCTCCAGCTCGCCATACCTGTCGAGCTGGTCGCGAAAAAGGTTCAGGACGATGGCGGCTTTCGGCTGGATCTCGTCGACGGCCTTCGGCAGGCTCGCCTCGTCGATCTCGAACACGCCCCAGTCCGCGCGCAGCCGGCCGTCCGGGCCCGCGCTCCGGAGCGCCGCCGCGGTCGCGCCGAAGATCAGGTTGGCGCCGGAACGGTTTGAAACCACGCGCTTGCCCAGGCCTTCGAGCAGAGTCGAGATCAGCCGCGCGGTCGTGGTCTTGCCGTTCGTCCCGGTGACGACGATCGAGCCCTCGGTGAGGTCGCTCGTGAGCTTGCGCAGGACTGCCGGGTCGATGGCGCGCGCCACGTCGCCCGGCAGCGTGGTGCCGCCGCCGCGGCCGCTGATGCGGGACAGCGCGCCGGTGGCCTTGCCCGCCCACACCGCTGCCGTGCGGCGCATCACGCCCACGACCCGACGGCCTGCGTGACCGACGTCCAGCAGTCGAGCCTCCCCGTCGCGCCGGCAGCCTCCTCCCGGCTTGCGCACGCCTTGAAGAACGCCGACCCGCTTCCCGTCATCTGCCATCCGGCGCCGAGACTCCGCGCGAACTCCTCGACGCGCGGATCGACCGTGGCCGCCGCCCGCCGCAGCTCGTTCGGACCATCGCCCTTCACCTCATCCCAGGCCCGGTACACGGCAGCCGTCGAGAGCTCGATGCCCGGCCACGCGATCGCGAACCAGCCTTCGTGCGCCTCCGCGCCCACGACGCTCTCGCCGGCGCCGCCAACCCGCGCCGCTCCGCCGGCCAGGAAGAACGTGACGTCGGCGCCGACCTCCGCCGCCACCGCTCGCAGGTCGACGTCGAGACAGTAGACCGCCGCCAGCGCGCGCATGGCCGCGGCGGCGTCGGAGCTCGCGCCGCCAAGCCCGGAGCCAGGGGGAATGCGTTTGTGGAGGGCGAAGCGAGCGGGCAGGGCGCGGCCTGCCGCCTTCTCCAGCGCGGCATGCGCCGCCGTCACGCTGTTGACGCGTTCGTCGACCGCGAAGCCGCTGATGCTCAGCGCCGTGGTCGCCGCCACCTCGACCTGGACGAGATCGTGCAGATCGATGGCCTGCATGATCGTGCGCAGCTCGTGCAGGCCGTCTGCGCGCAGGCCGACGACCTTCAAGTCCAGGTTCAGCTTCGCTCGCGCCGGCAGGGCGACCGAGCGCGCGGCGCGCGTCACGGAGCTGCGGCGCGAAGCTTCGACCGATACCGGATCGCCCGATCCCGATAGTGCTGAGCGGCGGTAGCCACCCAATCTTTCGACGAGCCGGCGAGTGCCCTCTTCACCTTCGCCGGCACGCCCGCGGCCAGGTGCCCGGGCGGCACCTCCGCGCCCTCGACCAGCACCGCTCCCGCCGCCAGCATCGAACCCGCCCCCAGCCGACTGCGCTGCAGCATCGTCGCGCCCATGCCGACCAGCGCGCCCGCCTCGACGATGCAGCCTTCGAGCTGCGCCGAGTGGCCGACGGTGGCGTCGCGTTCGATCAGAGTCGGCAGGTTTTGCGCGCAGTGGATGACGGCGTTGTCCTGAACGTTCGCGCCCTCGCCCACCTTGATCGCCGCCTCATCGGCGCGGAGCACCGCGCCAAACCACACGCTCGCACCGGCGCCCACCTCGACCTCGCCGATGAGGACGGCCGTGGGCGCGATGTAAGCGTCCGGATGAACCTTTGGCCGGCGGCCTTCCAACTCGAATTCCAAGGGCCTCTATAATTCCAGATTCGTGCTCAATCCCCTCCTGGTGTCGACTCGTGGCTAAGCGCACCGCATCGGCCAAGAAGCAGGCCCGCGCGGGCGCGCGGCGCACCGTGCGCAACCGCAGCGTGCGCTCGGAGATCAAGACCAGGGTCGTCAAGGCCCGGCGCGCCTTCGCCGAGAGCCCCGTGGCCCAGTCCGACCGTGTCGCGATCACCGTCGACGCCATCCGCGCCCTCGACCGCGCGGCGGCGAAGGGCATAGTGCACCGCAACAACGCGGCTCGGCGCAAGGCCCGGTTGATGCGGCAGCTGGTGAAGCTCGGCGGCGCGACCGCCCCCGCTCCCAAGCCCGCGGCCACCGGCCGGGGAAAGCGCCGCGCGGCGCCGGCCGCGGCGGCAGCGCCCGCGGCGCCGGCGAAGAAGAGCCCGAAGAAGTAGCCGGTCTGAATCTCTCTCCTAAGAGAGCTTCGTCAGCAGCACGTCGAGGCCGAGCTCCGCGTCTACCTGCCCGGACTTGACCTCCCACTCGTAGTCGCGGATCGCCCGGAGCGCGCCTTCCAGCCGGTCCGGGCTGACGTCGCGCGCGGTTTCGAACGCCTTTTGGACCACGAAGGAATGCTCCGAGAGGTCGGCCTGCATCTCCGACAGCGATTCGCCACGGTCCTGGCGCGCCCGGACCTCGAGCACCAGCGCGACGTGGCGCGCCATGCGGTAGGCGACCAGCGTCGGCTGCACTCCGGAGCGGGCGAGGTTGCGCGCGACGGCCCACGCATGAGCCGTCGGGCGGGGCAGCAGGTTGTCGGTGAGCCGGAAGATCTCGTCCTCCCGTCCGCCCGCGAGCAGCTCGGTGATGGCTTCGCCGGTGAGCTGCGCTCCCGACGCTTTGTAGGCGGCGAGCTTCTGCAGCTCGGAATCGATGACGCCAAGGTCGGGCGGCGTCACGCGGGTCACGGCTGCGGCCACCTGGCGGCCGAGTCCCAACTCCTCGGCGCGCCTCGCGGTCCAGTCGCCGAGAGCGCGGCCCTTGAGGCGCGCGGACTCCTCCGCCCGGCCGCCGGCGGCGGTCACAGCCTTGACGAGCTTGTTCGAGGGGCTGAGCCTGCCGGCCACCGTGATCAAAAGGCGTGTGGTGGACGGCACCTCGGCCAGCGCCGGCGCCAGGCTCTCGGCGCGCGCGGGCGCAACGCTGCGTACCCAGACGGCGCGATAGGGATCCAGGAACGGCGCCTGCAGGACGGCGTCCTGGAGACGGCCGGCCGTCAGCCCGGCCGCCTCGATCGGCTCGAACCCGAAGTCCGAGACCAGCTCTCGCTGCCAGCCGGCCACGAGGGCGCGCGCCTTTTCCTCGACGAGGAAGCGCTCCTCGCCGTGAAGAAGGACCACGGACGCGCCCACCTTGGCCATCGCTCGATCCTAGTTGACGGGTTACATCGGCACGGAGATCGTCCCCTCCTGGTCGGTGCGCAGGACGCTCGGCGGCATGCCGAGCGCGAGGCGTCCCGACGCGAGCGACGCCAACAGCTGCGGCTCACCGATGGCGGCCTCGATGTCCGGCGAGAGGCCGGCCTGCCCGCCGCTGGGCAGGAGCAGGTAGGTGCACGGTCCGCGAAGGCGCGCGGCGGCGACGGTCTGGGCGTCGGCATCCATGTCGCTGAGGTCGCAGAAGCTGCGGCCCGAAGGCCCGACCGCTCGCAACGCGAGGTCGGCGGCGCCGACGACCTCCCCGGGCGCCCCGGCTTCAGGGGCCAGCACCTCCAGCCGGAAACCGGCCACGGTGATGGTGTCGCCTGCCAGCAGGCGAGCGATTCGCGCGCCGCGGGCCGCGGCGTTCAGCGCAGTGGTGCGCCACGCGGTGCCGGGAAACTGCACATCGGGCAGCAGGACGGCGTTGGTCGCCCGGGCGAACCCGGCGAAGCCGCCGACGTGGCCCTGGGACGGAGCCGTGATCACGATGGCGCTGAGCTTCGTCTGCCAGGGGGGAACGAGCTGGCCGAGCTCGTCGGCGAGCCGGCTGGGGCTCGGGCCGGCGTCGATCAGGAGCGCGCCCCCGGGCCCGTGCAGCAGCACGGCTTGCCCGTTGCCCACCGCCATGACGCTTGCCTGGGCCGGCTGCTCCATCCACATTCCCGCCGCGAACGTCGCGATGGCCAGCGGGGCGGCGATCGAGGTCACCAGGGCGAGGCGGCGCGGTTGACCGCGGAGGTGGCCGGCGCCGATCGCCGGGCCGATGCCGGCGTAATAGGCCATGCCCGCCCAGGTGGGAAAGCGCGGAATCGGAATGGCCGCGCCGGGGATGCGCGCCAGCAGGTACGCGACCTGTTCGGTATAGGCGAGCAGGCCGGCCAACGGGTAGCCGAGCGTGCGGGCGAGCTCAGGAACGATCGAGAGCGGTCCGACGAGCAGGCCGATCGCCACCAGCGCCGGGAGGATCGGCAGGGCGAGCGCGTTGGCGACGGGTCCGATGGGCGAGAAGAGGTGGAAGTCCATCGCCATCATCGGCAGCGTGCCGACCTGAGCGGCGCAGGTGACCGCGAACGGCTCGCGCAAGATGCTGGGCATCCACCGCAGCCGGCGCTCGACCGCGGGAGTGAGCAGGATGATCGCCGCGGTGCCGGCGAACGACAGCTGGAAGCCTACGTCCCACGCCAGCTCGGGACGCCAGCCCAGCATCGCCGCCGCTGTCACGGCCAGCGACGTCCACACGTGCGCCGGGCGCCCGGCGCTCTGCGCCGCGATGGCGAGTCCGCCCATGATCGAGGCGCGAACCGCGGCGGGCGTGGCACCGCCCACGACCGCGTACATGCCGACCAGCGCCAGCGCGGGCCAGGTCGCATGACGGCCGAGGAGAGGCCGCAGCGCAGCCTGCACGATCCTGGCGAAGACGGCGACCTTCAGGCCGCTGAGCACGAGCAGGTGCACGAGGCCGGTGGCGATGAGCGCGTTCTCGAGGTCGGGCGGAATTCCCTGCCGTATGCCCAGCACGATCCCGAGCAGGACCGCGGAATGCGGAGGCGGCAGCGCCGCGTCCACCGCGGAAACGAACCACGCGCGCACGCTCGCCGCCGCACGCAGAAGGCCGCCGCTGCCGCGCGTCACGTCGAAGGTCGTCGCGAACAGCTCGAGGTACGCATTGCGCTGCGCGAAGTACGCGCGGCGGTCGAACGCCGGCAGGTCTTTGGGCAGCTCGAGCTTGCCCACGGCCTGGACCTGGTCGCCGTAGGCGACGACCTCCGGACCGCGCCAGCGCACCATCAGGTTGCCGATGTCGCTGATCGCCATGCCATCGACGACCACGGCGCGCGGCTCGACCAGGACCTCGGCGCCACCGCCGGCGGGCCGGCTGTCGTCGGCGACCCGACCGGCGAGGACGGCGATATGGCCCGCCACCGCCGCCGCTCTCGGCGCCGCGCTCGGATCCGTGGCCGGGAGCTCGGCGCGGCCGACCCCGAGCAGCGAGGCCGACAGGGCGAGGGCGACGAGCGCGGGCCGAGTGACAAGCGCGAGTCCAGCGACCGGAACCGCCAGCGCGAGGGCGATCGTCCCCAGCACGGGCTGAGCGGGCAGCAGCACCACCGCCGCGGCCACGGCGGCGCACCAGGCCAGTGCGACCACGAAAGCGGGCAGCCGCGCGACCGCGCTCAAAGCGTCAAGTAGCGCCGGGCGATCACGAAATCGGCCTCGCTCATACCCAGCACCTCGACAAGCTCGCGGATGTTCTGGAACCCGCCGAAGTTGGTGCGGTAGTCGATGACCTCTTCGGCCAGCGCCGTCGTGAAGCCGGGCACGACCTCGAGCTCCTCGAGGGTCGCGGTGTTGAGGTTGGTGCGCGTGATGACCGTGCCACCGGTCGTCTTCACGAACGGCACCTTGATCTGCTCGCCGTCCCTGAGCCGTCCGGCGAGGTCGGGCAGGCGCGCCGGATCGGCGGTCGCGAGCAGCCCGCCGGCGGCGGCGATGGCGTCATACACGCGATCGCCTCGCTTCATGCGATAGAGGCCTGGATGGTTGACGGCGCCGATGACGTCGATGAGCAGGCCCGTCGGTGCGGGTGCGCCGAGATCGGCGATCACCGGCGCCTGCTGGGCCGCGACTGCCCCGCCTGCCGACGCGTACGCGAAGGCGGCCGCAACCATGCCGGCGGCCAGCAGCACGGGAATGACGAGGGCGATCACGCGCGTGCCGCCCGGGACGAACGTGATGAGCTTGCGCATGCGCCGAGGCTAAGAAGCCGGGGCGCGCGAGGGAACCCTGCCTGTTAAGGCGCCTTGGTCTTTACTCGACGGGGGCGCCGGCGGCAACCGCACGGTCGCCATCGACGGCGACCCGCTCCGGCTCCGAAAGCCTGTAGCCCTGCGCCGGCACGACCTCGCGCACGCGGCGTGCCGCTCTGGCGTACGCGTCCGCTTCCGACGCCGCGCCCTCGGCGCGCACTCCGATGCGCACCTTGGCCGTCCCGGCGACCGGCTCCACGGTCATTCCGCTCTTCGTCAACGCGTCGAGGACGCGGCGATCGCCTGGATGCCCCGGCTCGGGCTCGAGGGTCACGCTGAACGCGTAGGCGCGGGCCGGTGCCGGGACCGGCACCGGCGGTGCCGCCGCGCGCAGCCCGATGGGCTTGAAGCGCCGGTCCTCCGCGGCGTCGAGCATCGCGTCCAGGTCAGCCGTCGAGCGGCGGCCCGCGATGCGCGCGGCGAGCGAGTACAGGACCGGCACCAGGATCAGCGTCAGGACCGTGCTCGTGAACAGGCCGCCGATGACCACGATCGCCAGCGGCCGGCTGATGAAGGCGCCGCCGACTCCGCCGCCGCCGCCGATCACCGCAAGCGGCACCAGGGCGAGCATCGTCGCGAATGCGGTCATCAGGATCGGCCGCAGGCGGTGGCGGCCGCCCTCGATGATCGCGTCGTGCAGATTCAGCCCGCGGTCGCGGTACTGCTCCACGAGGTCCAGCAGCACGATCGCGTTGGTGACCACGATGCCGGTGAGCATCAGGATGCCGATCAGTCCCGGCAGTGACAGCGAGGTGTTGGTGGCGACGAGGGCGATGATCGCGCCGGTCGCGGCGAAGGGAATCGACACGAGCAGGACCAGCGGCTTGAGCAGCGAGCGGAACGTCGCCACCATGATCAGGTAGACGAGACCGATCGCCGCCAGCAGCGCGAGCGCGAACTGCTGCAGCACCGTCGAGAGCTGGGCGAACACGCCGCCGGTGGAGATCGACGCGCCTGCGGGCAGCGTCATGCCGGCGAGGGCGTTGCTCACGTCGGTTTGAACGGCGCGCGTGTCGTTGGCGGTGATGGTGCCGGTGATCGTCGCGTCGCGGTCGCCGTTGACGCGACTGACGGTTTGCGGCCCGGTGACCTCCTGGATCGTCGCCAGCGTCGAAAGCGGAACGATCCCGTTCGCGGTCGGAATCGGCAGCACCGACAGCGCAGCGGCGGTGTCGGCTGTACCCGGAGGCAGCTCGACGCGCACCTGCATCGTGCCCTGCGGCAGGTTCGCCTGCGCCGCGACCTGGCCGTTGACCTGCTGCGCCACGATCGCGGCCAGGGTCTGCACCGTCAGGCCGGAAGCGGCGAGCTTGTCGGTGGGAACGAGCTGATACTGGGGCTTGGACGCGACCAGGTTCGACTTCAGCTCGGCGAGGCCGTGCACGTTCGCGAGCGTCGCCAGCACCGCGTCGTTGGCCGTCTGCAGCGTCGCCGGATCCGGCGCGCGGACGTCCACCTGCATCTGGCTGCTCGACGCGTTGGAGCTGTTCTGCGCCTGGCCGACCTGGATCTTGGCCGGGCCGCCGTAGGACGAGAGCGCGTGCTCCACGCCCGCGAGCGTGCTGTCGTAGGTGCCGCTCTGCACGAGCACGAGCACCGTCGCCTGCGTCGGGTCGGCCGGCACGGTCCCCGGCGGCGCAAACGGATCGGCCTCGCCGCCGACCGTCGCCTGGTACGCGGACACCCCCGGCACTCCCGCGATGAGCGCCTCGACCTTCTGCGTCTCGACGTCGGTGTCGGTCAGCGTCGTGTTCGCGGGCATCGTGATGCTGATCGGGAAGGTCGGACTCGACGACTGGTCCAGCAGGTTCACACGCAAGAGCGGGATGAGGGCCATCGAGGCGATGAAGAACGCCGCCGCGGCGGTGAGCGTGATGAGCCGGTGGCCGGTCGCCCACTGGATCACGGGGGCATACACGCGCTGCATCCAGTTCCACTGCAGGCGGCGCTCCGCGCCTTCGGCCTTGATCGCAGGCAGCAGGCGCGCCGCCAGCAGCGGCACGACCGTCACGGCGACCACGAGGGAGGCGAGCAGCGCGACCACGACCGTCAGCGCGAAGGGGCGGAAGAAGCTGCCGGCGATGCCGGTCAGGAAGGCGATGGGCAGGAACACGCCGACCGTCGTCAGCGTCGACGAAGCAACGGCGGTGATGATCTCGCGCGCGCCCGTGTAGGCGGCGACGAGCGGTTTCTCGCCCTCGCTGACGTGGCGGCTGATGTTCTCGAGGACGACGATCGAGTCGTCCACGACCCGGCCGATCGCGACCATCATCCCGCCGAGCGTGAGGATGTTCAGCGTGATGCCCTGCCACCACAGCACGATCAGCGCCACCAGCAGCGAGAGGGGAATCGAGATCGCGGCCACGACCGTGGCGCGGGCGCTGCGAAGGAACACGAAGATGACCAGCACCGCGAACACCGCGCCCGCCAGGCCTTCGCGAAGGATGTCCGAGATCGCCTGAGTGATGGGCGTGGCCTGGTCGGAGATCGACTGCATGGTCACCCCGTGGCCGATCGAGGACTTGATGCCCGGCAGCGCGGCCCACACCTCGTTGGCGACCGTCACGGTGTTGGCGTTGGGCGATTTGATGATCCGCAGCCCGATGCTCGGCTTGCCGTTGGTGCGGGTGATCGTGTCCGCGGGAACTGACATGACCTGCACGGTCCCGAGATCGCCCACCGTGAGCGGCGCAGCCGGCGGCGGCGGCGACTTGGGCGCCGTCTTGGACGTCGTCTTGCCGGTCGGCGCCGGCGCGGATGCGGCCGCGCTCGCCGGCTTGACCACGATCTTGGTGATCTGGTCGAGGCTCGTGAGCGAGCCCGAGATCTGCAGCGGGATCGTCGCCGAGCCGGACTTCAACGAGCCGATCGACTGCACGATGCTCGCCTGCTGAATCGCGGCGGCGACCTGGGTGATGGTCACGCCGTGCGCCGCGAGCTTCAGCGGATCGAGAACGACGTCCACCTCATCGGTGGGCGCGCCGGTGATCACCACCGACGACACGCCCGCGAGGCCCTTCAGCTTCGGCAGCGCGGCGGTGCGGATCTGCCCGGCGAGGTCGCCGAGCGACTCGTCCGCCGACACCGCGTACGCGAGGATGGGCAGGCTGTTGGTCGAGAACGTTTGAACCGTCGACGAGGTCGCCTGCGGCGGCAGCAGCGGGCGAACCTGCTGGAGCGCCGTGCCGACGCCCTGGACCGCCGACTTCAGGTCGACGCCGTCGTGAAACAGCACGATCACGAGCGAGGCGCCCTGGCTCGAGGTCGACTGCACAGTGTCCGCGCCGGAGACGCCCTGCATGGCGCTGGCCACCGGCACCGTCACCTGCTGGTCGACGATCTCCGGCGATGCGCCCGGATAAGGCGTGATCACGATCACCGCCGGCACCGAGATGTCCGGCAGGAGGTCCTGCTGCACCTGCGTCGCGGCGTAGATGCCCGCGCTGAACAGGATCACGACCCCGAGCAGCACCACGACCCCAAGCCGAAGCGACAGGCGGGTCACGAAGGCCATCGAATCAGGCCTTCCGCCGGGACCTGTCCGTCGCGGCGACGACGTCGATCATCAGCTCTCGGAACCGGGCCTGCTCCCGCGCAGACAGCTGCGCAAAGGCGGCCGGCGGGTCGTAGAGGCGGTCGAGCAGCCTCTGCCGTGTGCGCCGGCCCTTGGAGGTGACCACGAGCACGTTGACGCGGCGGTCGTCCGGGTTGGCCTGGCGCACGACGAGACCGGCCTCCTCGAGGCGGTCCGTGGGGTCGACGACCGTGGACGGCGTGCAGTGCAGGCGCGCCGAAAGCTCCTTTTGCGAGATCGGGTGCTCGGGGTCGAGCTGGACCAGGGTCCAGGCCGCCACCGGCGAGATGCCGGCCGCCGCCGCCGCCTCGTTGACCCGCAGCTCCCAGCCGCGAAGCGACTCGACCACGAGCGCCCAGAGCTCGTGCGCCGACGTCGGGAACTCGTAGCCGGGGACCAGCTGCTCGGTCACCGGCGCGAGTCTAGCGCCAGCCAATCCATATCGCGTAGAAATAGATGGAGTACCCAACTAGTTCCCTTATCGACGATAGCGATCGTCCCTCGTGGGAAACACGCTCAAGGAGAAAGGCTATGGGGACGTGGAAGTTCGATCCGATGCACACGCAGGTCGAGTTCTCGGCGAAGCACCTGGGGATGATGACCGTGCGGGGACACTTTGCCGAGGTCACCGCCGGAGGCCACATCGACCCCGAGCACCCGGAGAAGTCGGCCGTCGAGGCCACGATCAACACGGCGAGCATCCGGACTCACGACGAGAGGCGCGACAGCGACCTTCGCTCGTCCAACTTCCTCGAGATCGACAAGTTCCCGACCATGACGTTCAAGAGCACGAAGATCGAGCGCGTCGCCGATGACAGGCTGAAGGTGACAGGTGACCTCACCATCAAGGGCACCACCAGGCCGGTGACTCTCGACCTCGTCAAGTACGGCGAGTTCAACGACCCGATGATGGGTCACCGCATCGGCTACGCGGCTCAGACCCAGATCAACCGGCGCGACTTCGGGATGACCTTTGACATGATGCGGGACGGCAAGTTCATCGTCAGCAACGAGATCCAGATCAACATCGAGGGCGAGCTCGTCGAGGCGCAGGAAGCCGTGGAAGGCGCCGCCTGAAGGTGGAGGACGCGAAGGCCGAGGCCGCTCCCGAGTCCACCGTTCAGAGGGTCGCCGGCGCGATCCGCGCCAACAACATCGAGGTCCGTGTCGTGGACACGGGCGAGGACGCCCGGCGCGGCGTGCTCCAGCTGATCCCCCTGGGCGCCGAGGTCCATTCGGGAAAGTCGAAGACCCTGGTCGATACAGGCCTGTGGGCCGAGCTCTTCGAGTCGGGCAGGTACGACGCCCTGCGGCCGAAGTACATGAAGATGGACCGCGCCACCCAGGAGCGCGAGATCCGCAAGATGATCTCCGCGCCGGACTACATGGTGGGCAGCGTCCACGCGATCACCGAAGCCGGCGACCTGGTCACGGCCTCCGCCACCGCCAGCCAGCTCGGTCCTTACGCGGTCGGCGCCGGCAAGCTCATCCTGGTGGCCGGCAGCCAGAAGATCGTCCCCGACCTCGACGCCGCGCTCAAGCGCATCGAGGAGGTAGTGCGCCCGTGGGAGGATGCGTCGGTGATGGAGCGGATGAAAACTCACACCATCGTCGGCAAGATCCTGATCATCCGCCGCGAGTGGCAGCCGGGCCGGACGACGGTGTTCCTGGTGCGCGAACCGCTGGGGGTCTGAGAGAAGTTCCGGAGGAAGGATTCGAACCTTCGGTCGAGGATCCAAAGTCCCCTGCCTTACCTCTTGGCTACTCCGGAGCGACCAAACCGGCGCGTTGGAAACAGTACCGCCGCGGCCCGTGACCCGGCGGGGCCGTCCGTCGTTTGGTCACCTGATGAGAGTCTTCCTGCTGGCGGCCGTGGTGGCGGCCACCGCGGCCTGCGGCGCCTACCAGTTCCCGGGCAGTCCGGACGCCCAGACCGGGCACGTCAGCGGGACGGTCCGGGTCTTCCCCTGCGCGCCGGTCGAGCAGCAGGGTCAACCGTGCCGGGGCCTGCTCGGCGCCGGCCTGGAGATCGTCTTCACAAACGGGTCCGACACCTTCTACACGACGATCGGCCAGGACGCCCACTACTCGATCGATCTCCCGGCGGGCACGTGGAAGGTCACGTTCAAGGGCATCGCCCGGATCATCAGCGGCCCCAACCCGATCAACGTGCCGGCGGGCGGATCGATCGAGGCCGACTACCAGGTCGACTCGGGGATCCGGGCTCCCGGCGCGCCCGCGGCGGCCTCCTAGCCGGCGCGCTCCAGGAAAGCCAGCACCCGGCTCATCACCAGCTTGGTGGCAGTCTCGTCATAGTCCGCGGAGCCGCTGTCGGTGAAGAGGTGGCTGTCGCCGGCATACACGTAGAGCTCTGCGCCCTCGATTGAAGCCGCTAGGTCCCGGGCCACATCGATGTCGCCCATCTCGTCGTTCTCCATCGTGTGAATCTGTAGCGGAACGCCCGCCGGCCACGGACCATCGAACTCCGATGTCGGGATCGCGCCGTGAAAGAACAGCGCGCCCCTGGCGCCAGGCCGGGTCTGCACCAGCATCTGAGCAGGCACGACACCCAGCGAGAAACCTCCGTAGACAAGACCCGGGCGCAGCAGCGACGCCACCTCGCGCCCTCGCTCCATGATCACGTCGAAGCCGATCGACTTCGCGTGTGCGACCCCATCTGCGACGCTGCGGAACGTCGCGCCCTCGTAGAGGTCGGGCGTGTGAACGGTGTGGCCGGCGGCACTGATCTCGCCGGCGAAGGCCTGAACGCCTGGCGTGAGCCCGAGCGCATGATGGAACAGCAGCACCTCGGCCACTACAGCTAGGGGACCAGGTTGATGAGCCGGTCCGGGACGAAGATCACCTTCGACGGCCGGCCGCCGTCCAGCGCCGCCTTCACCTTGGGTTCCGCCAGGGCGGCCTTCAGGACCTGGTCCTCGGAGGCGCCAGGGGCCATCGTCAGGCGGGCGCGCAGCTTGCCGGCGACCTGGACGACGACCACCACCTCGGGCTCGGCCGCGGCCGCCTCGTCGTAGACCGGCCAGCTCGCGTCGGCCAGCAGCCCCTGGCCGCCGATGCGCTCCCACATCTCCTCGCAAACGTGCGGGGCCATGGGGTTCAGCAGCTTGATCAGCGTGTGGACGGCGCCGTCCCACACCTCGTCGCGCGCGCCCGCCTTCTGCAGGTGGTCCTGCATCGTGTTGGCCAGCTCCATCAGGTACGCGACCGCGGTGTTGAAGCGCAGCTCGTCGTAGTCGGCGGTCACCTTCTTGACGGTCTGCGCGACCTTGCGCGCCAACAGCGCGCGGTCGGCTCCGCCGCCATCGACCGCGATCGAGTCGGGCTCGACGACCAGCCGCCACACCCGCTGCAGGAACCGCGCGACGCCGTTGAGACCGGCGTCCGTCCACTCGACGTCCTCCTCCGGTGGACCGATGAACATCTCGTATACCCGGCCCGCGTCGGCGCCCTGCTCCGCCACCAGCTCGTCGGGCGAGACGCCGTTGCCCTTCGACTTCGACATCACCTGGCCGAAGCGCTTGACCATGCCCTGGTTGAAGAGGCGGACGAACGGCTCGTCGACGTCGAGCATCCCGGCGTCGTGCAGCACCTTGACGAAGAACCGCGAGTAGAGCAGGTGCAGGATCGCGTGCTCGACGCCGCCGGTGTACTGGTCGACGGGCATCCAGTGGTTCGCCAGCTCCGGGTCGAAGGCCTGCGTCTCGTCGTGCGGGCTCGCGTAGCGCAGGAAGTACCAGGACGAGTCGATGAACGTGTCCATCGTGTCCGTCTCGCGGCGCGCGTCGTCGCGACCGCACTTCGGGCAGGTCGCCCGGTAGAACTCGGGCACCTCGGGCAGCGGCCTGTACTCCTTGGGCAGGAGGACCGGCAGCTGCTCTTTGGGCACCGGCACCATTCCGTCATCCGGGCAGTAGACGATCGGGATGGGGCTGCCCCAGTAGCGCTGGCGGGAGATCAACCAGTCGCGCAGGCGGTACTTGACCGCGCGCTTGCCCTGGCCCTTCGCCTCGAGCGACGCGACGATGCGGTCGACGGCTGTTTTGGAGTCCAGGCCGTCGAACTCGCCGCTGTGGACCATCGTGCCAGGGCCGACGTACGCCTCCTTCAGCGTGCCGTGCATCCCGCCGGACGGCGCGATGACCTCGCGGATCGGCAGCCCGAACTTCTTCGCGAACTCGAAGTCGCGCTCGTCGTGCGCCGGCACGGCCATGATCGCGCCCGTCCCGTACGTCATCAGCACGTAGTCGGCGATCCAGATCGGCACCTGCTCGCCGTTGACCGGGTTGATCGCGAACGCGCCGGTGTTGACGCCGGTCTTCTCGCGTTCGGTCGACAGGCGGTCGATCTCCGTCTCCTTGCGCGCGCGCTCGACGTAGCCCTCGACCGCGCCGCGATGATCGGGCGCGGTGATCTTCGCCACCAGCGGGTGCTCGGGGGCCAGCACCATGAAGGTGGCGCCGAACAGCGTGTCCGGACGCGTCGTGTAGATGCGCACCGACTCGTCGTGGCCCGCGAGCTTGAAGTCGACCTCTGCGCCCTCGCTGCGGCCGATCCAGTTGGTCTGCATGACGCGCACCTTCTGCGGCCAGTGCTCGAGCCGGGCGATGTCGTCGAGCAGGCGCTCGGCGTAGTCCGTGATCTTGAAGAACCACTGCTCCAGGTCGCGCTTCTCGACCTCGACGTCGGGATGGCGCCAGCAGCGGCCGTTGATGACCTGCTCGTTGGCCAGCACCGTCTTGTCGACCGGGCACCAGTTGACCGGGGCCATCGCCCGATACGCCAGGCCGCGCTCATAGAAGAGGAGGAAAAGCCACTCCGTCCAGCGGTAGTAGTCGGGCAGGCAGCTGGTGACCTCGCGGTCCCAGTCGTACAGGATGCCCATCATCTTCAGCTCGCGCGTGGCCTTGGCGATGTTGTCGAGCGTCCACTTCTCCGGGTGCAGGTTTCCGCGCTTCATGGCCGCGTTCTCCGCCGGCAGGCCGAACGCATCCCACCCGAACGGATGGAGCACCTCGAAGCCCTGCATGCGCTTCATGCGCGCGAGCACGTCGCCCATGACGTAGTTGCGCGCGTGCCCGACCGTCAGGTCGCCGGACGGGTACGGGTACATCACCAGGTCGTAGTACTTCGGCTTCGGCGAGTCGTCGTGCGCCTTCAGCACGCCGCGCTCGTCCCAGATCCGCTGCCACTTGGGCTCGATCTCCTGGGGGCTGTAGCCGGTTCGCCTCGTTGCGCTCATGTGGAACTACCAATTCTATTTTTTCGCCGGGTGCGCCCCAGGAGCGGCGCCAGCTCGTGGCCGACGATGGCGACGAGCACGAGCGCCGCGCCCAGCGCCTGCACGGCGTCCAGGCGCTGTCCCGCCAGCACGACCGCGGCGACCAGTGCCCACGCGGGCTCGGTGGCGAGGATGAGCGCGGTGCGGCTCGCGTCGAGGTGGGCCTGCGCCCAGGTCTGGATGTAGAAGGCGACCGCCGAGGCGAACACGCCCGTGATCACGATCGCGAACCACACGCTCGGGCTCGGCATCGAATGCAGGGTTGGCGTGCCGCCGATGCTGAAGATCACCGCGCAGGTCGCCATCTGGACCATCGCGAGCGGGGCCGCGCGCAGGCCCGGCGACCAGCGGCTGAGCAGCACGATGTGCAGGCCGTAGAGCACCGCGCACACGAGCACCAGCGCGTCGCCCAAACCCATGCCGCCGAGGCCACCCGTGAGCAGGACCGTACCGGCCAGCGCCACCAGCAGCGCGACCACCGTCCGCCTGTGGACGGCGACGCCGAAGACGCGGTCGATCAGGGGCGTGAAGACGACGAAGAGCCCGGTGATCAGCCCGGCGTTGCCCGGGCTCGTCATCGTCAGACCGGCGGTCTGAGCGAGGTAGCCGCCGGCCAGGATGCTGCCCGCCACCATCCCCGTCCACAGCTCGCGGCGGCTCGGCAGGCGGCGGACCATGATCACCATCACCAGTGCGGCGAGGATGAATCTCAGCTGGAGGAAGGCCAGCGTCGGGTACTGTGTGATCGCGTCCTTGACCAGGACGAACGTCCATCCCCAGACCGCGGTGACGGCGACCAGTAGAAGGACGAAGATCAATGGAGCGGCTGTGGGCGCCGTGGCGCATGGAGTACATCGGCCAGGATCAGCCTCCCGGCTGCCTGTTCTGCCGGGTCATCGAGAACCCCGACGATCCCGACGCCGACCTCGTCGTGTGGCGGCCCGAAGGCGCGATCGTGCTGCTCAACAAGTTCCCCTACAACTCGGGTCACGTCATGCTGGCGCCCCGGGCGCACAAGAGCGATCTCGCCGACCTCGATGACGATGAATCCCTCGCGCTCCTGCGCGCCTTGCGCCGCACGATCCAGGTCCTGCGCGCGGAGCTGAAGCCCGAGGGTTTCAACATCGGCGCCAACATCGGCCGCGCCGCCGGCGCCGGCATACCCGACCACGTCCATCTTCATGCCGTCCCGCGCTGGAACGGCGACACCAACTTCATGCCGGTGCTCGGCGAGGTCAAGGTCGTCAACGAGCACCTGCTCAAGACCGCCGAGAAGCTGCGGCGCGCCTTCTCCACCTGACGCGCCCGCCGACGACGGTGGCGACCACGCGGCCGCCGTCGACGATGGTCAGGTCACAGAACTTGCCCGCCTGGAGCGAGCCGGCGTCGCGGTCCGTGCCGGCGGCATAGGCGGCGCCTGCGGTGTAGGCGCGAAGCGCCGCCGCCCGCGTGAGCGCGAGCTCGGGGTGCCAGCGCGCGGCTCGCCGCCACGACGTCGCCGCCTCGATGCCCGGCATGGGGTCGGCGGTCTCGACGGGCGCATCAGAGCCGAAGGCGAGCCGCGCGCCCGCGCGCTCGAGCGCTCGCCACGCATAGGCATGGGCGGTGACGTGCGGCCACTCCGCATCTGCGAGCTCGCGGTCCGCAACCGCGTGAACCGGCTGCATGGAGGCGATGACCCCGATCTTTTCGAAGCGCGGCATGTCGTCGGGATCCACGCACTGCGCGTGCTCGATGCGCGGCCGCCACATCGCCCATGCGCCTTGGTGCGGCGCGAGCGCGTTCAGGGCGCGGCGCACCGCGCCGTCGCCGATTGCGTGCAGGCACACGTTGAGCTCGGCGTGGGCGCAACGGCGGAGCATGTCCTCGAGGTCGGCCTGCGGCAGGCGCGCCGTTCCGCTGCCGTCCAGCATCTCGGCGGTGCGGCTGCCCAACGACCCGTCGAGGAATGCTTTGACGCCCCAGATGCGCAGCCATTCGTCGCCCCAGCCCGACCGCACCCCCATCCGCTCCGCGTGGTGCAGGTCGTCGAGCGGGAGGTTATAGCTGACTCGGATCGGGAGCTTGCCGCGCGCGTGCAGCCGCTGCAGCGAGCTGAACATCGACGCGCCGTCCATGGTGTGGACGGCGGTCAGGCCAAAGCGAGCAAGGTCGCCGAGCGTGCGCGCCATCGCGGAGTCGAGCTCTGGGGCGCTCGGGCGAGGCACCACGCCGGCCACGCGGTGCATTGCGGTCTCGCGCAGGATTCCCGTCGGCTCGCCGAGCTCGTCGCGATCGATGACGCCCCCCGGCGGATCGGCAGTCGTGCGGTCGATGCCGCCCAGCGCCAGCGCCGCGCTCGACACCCATACCGAGTGTCCGTCCTTGCGGCGCAGCAGCACCGGCCGGCGGCCGGCGGCGCGGTCCAGCTCGTGTCGTGACGGGAATGCAGCGTCGGGCCAGGCGTCGTTGTACCAGCCCGCGCCGACGATCCAGCCGTCGCGCGGCGCCGCCTTCGCCCGAGCCTCGACGCGCCGCAGCGTCTCGACCAGCGAACGCGCGCCGGTGAGGTCGACGATGAGACGCCTCTCGGCAAGCCCCTCGAGATGGATGTGGGCGTCGATGAGCCCTGGCCACGCCTCGCCGCGCAGCCGCACGACTTGAGCGCCGCGCCCGGCCGCGGCCCGCGCGCCTGGTCCGACCGCCAGGATTCGGCCCTGCGGGCCCGCCGCGACCTCGGGCTTGATGCCGGCGAAGAGCACCGCCCTTTGGGTCATAGACCGTAGGTCTTGGCGATGATCTCCTTCATGATCTCGTCCGTCCCGGCGCCGATCCGGGCCAGGCGAGCATCGCGCCAGGCCCGCTCGACGGGGAACTCGCGCATGTAGCCATGGCCGCCGAGGACCTGGATCGCCTCGTCGGCCACCTCACATGCGACCTGGGTCGCGAGCAGCTTGGCCTGCGAGATCTCGCGCACCGGGTACTCGTCCTGGTCCCAGAGCTTGGCGGTCTGGTAGACGAAGGCCTGGACCGCGGCGATCTTCGTGCCCATGTCGACGAGCTTGTGCTTGATGACCTGGAACTGAGAGATCGGCTGGCCGAACGCCTTCCGGTCGCGCGCGTAGTCCATGGTGTACTCGAAGGTGCGCTGCGCGCCTGCGATGGCGCCCGCGGCCGCGATCATGCGCTCACCCTGCAGCTCCCACATGAGGTTCTTGAACCCTTCGCCTTCCTCGCCGATCAGGTTCGCGACCGGCACCCTGCAGTCCTCGAAGAGCAGCTCCGCGGTGTCCGACGAATGCATGCCGAGCTTCTCGAGCGTCCGGGTGACCTGGAAGCCCGGCGTGCCCCTCTCGACGACCAGCAGGTTGTACCCCTTGTGGCCGCGCTCGCGGTCCGTCTTGGTCACGAGGAGCACCCAGTGCGCGCGGGCGCCGCTCGTGATGAAGATCTTCCGGCCGTTGACGACGTAGTGGTCGCCGTCGCGCACGGCGGTGGTGGTGATGCCGGCAAGGTCGCTGCCCGCGTCGGGCTCGGTCATGGCGATGGCCGCGATCTGCTCACCGCTGATCGCCGGCACCAGCCACCGGCGCTTCTGCTCCTCGGTGCCGAACTTGAAGACGGGCGGCGTGGCCATCTCGGTCTGGACCGAGACCGCCATGCCGAGACCACCGCACCCGGCGCGGGCCATCTCCTCGGACAGCACGACGGCCGAGAAGTAGTCGCCCCCCTGGCCGCCGTACTCGGCCGGGTAGCGAAGGCCGAGGAAGCCAAGCTCGCCGAAGCGGCGGAAGATCGAGTCCGGGAACGTCTTCTCCTCCCACTCTTCGAGATGAGGCTGGACCTCCTTCTCGAGGAACCTGCGGATGTGCAGGCGCAGCTCCTCGTGGGCGTCGGTGAAATACATTCGCAAGGAGTTTATGCCCGAGGCGAGGCTGGACCGGCTTACGGTATGATTTCCGGCCTGACTACCTCAGCCGGTAGATCAAACGTGCTCTGGGAGATGGTTTGGGCTCTGTAATCAAGAAGCGGCGCAAGAAGATGCGCAAGCACAAGCACAAGAAGATGCTGAAGAAGACGCGTTGGCAGCGACGCGCGCACGCGTAGCCGCAGCTACCGCGGCGTAGGATTAGCCGCGCATGGGCTGGTTCGTGGTCGGCGCGGTCGTCCTTCTTCTGATCCTCTGGTTCGTATTCACCTACAACGGCCTCGTTTCGGCCCGAAATCGGACGCAGGAAGCATGGTCCGAGATCGACGTCGAGCTGAAGCGCCGGCATGACCTGATCCCGAACCTGGTCAACACCGTGCAGGGTTACATGGGCCACGAGCGCGGCACGCTCGAAGCCGTGACCGAGGCCCGCGCCAACGCGGTCGCCGCCGGCGCGACGGGCGACCCGGCCAAGATCGGCGCCGCCGAGAACATGCTGAGCCAGAGCTTGCGCAGCCTGTTCGCGGTGTCGGAGAACTACCCCGATCTCAAGGCGATCGCGGCGTTCACCAACCTGCAGGAGACGCTGACCGCGACCGAGGACAAGATCGAGTTCTCACGCCGCTTCTACAACGGCAACGTGCGCGACTACAACATCTCGCTGCAGACCCTCCCGACCTCGCTGATCGCCGGAGCGCTCGGGTTCAAGCCGTTCGCCTTCTTCCAGGCAGACGACACCGACCGCGCGGTGCCGACGGTGAGCTTCACCCAGGGCCCGGCGGCGGGCGGCCCTCCGACCGCGAGCACCTCCGGACCTCCGACCGCCGGAACGTCAGGGCCGCCGACCCAGTAGCCGGCACCGCCGTCCGGGAGCCGGCACTCGCCCGCTCTGACGGACTGTTCGATGTCCGGGAGCCGGCACTGGACCATGGGGGGCGGCATCTATGCGGGCGACCGCGCCCAGTCCTGCTCGAAACGGGAGCCGTAGGCGGCGGCCGCCTCCGGGTCCGACGTTTCTATGTCCAGCTCGTGGTTGACGTCGAGCCCGCTGTACGTCCAGTTGGCCGACCCGAGCACCAGCTCGTCATCCGCCAGCGCGATCTTGGCGTGGAGCAGCGCGCCGGCGGGAATCGGATACCAGCGCACCGGCACGCCCGATGCGCGAAGGATGTCGAACGCCAGCCGGTTGTAGGCCTGGTTCGGATCCAGCAGCACGCGCACGTCGACGCCGCGACGCTTCGCTGAAGCCAGTTCGGCGAGGACGTCGGGATCGGTCAGGGTGTAGATCTCGCTCAGCAGGTTTCGACGCGCGCCCCTGATGGCGCCTTCGAGCATCGCGCGGATCTCCTCGCCCGGCGACGTCTGCGCGACTTCGGAAAGCACCGGGGGGAGCGGCGCGGGCAGCCCGCCGGCGAGCGACCAGTCCTGCTCGAAGATTCGCGCCAGCCGCGTTACGTCGTCGGTGACCCCGGTCTCGAGGACGTAGTCATGGTTGCGGCTGCTGTGCGCGCCCCAGTTCATACCTCCGACCGCGGCCTGGTCATCGGCGATGAGCAGCTTGACGTGATCGATCTGGTGCGCCGAGTCGTCGACCGGATAGAAGCGAAGCGGCACGCCGGCCAGAGCCAGTCGTGCCGCTGAGGCGCGACTGGCCGCCACTGTCGGATCGGTGATCACCCGCGTGTCGATGGAGCGGGCGCGCGCCTGCGCCATCTCCTCGATCAGGTCGTTGCGGCCGATCTCGTAGACCTCGACCAGCACGCGGTGGCGGGCGTGCGAGATCAGGCCGGAGATGAGCTTGAAGATCGAAGCGTCCTGCCAGAGGTGGACGGGCTGAGCCGCGGCCGCGCGGTGCACCGTCAGCACCGGGGGCAGCGTCGAGGCCGGGCCCGAGCAGCCCACCAGGCACAGGGAGAGGAGCAGCGCCCAGACGCGAACCACTCGGACCACGGCGCGCCCAGGCTACGGGCGCACCGCCCGCGCGCCAACCCTGCCTGTTAAGACGCGCGCGATTCACAGGAACGCGAGGGCGCTAGAGGAGCTCGACCGCCATCCCCGAGCGGGCGCCGAGCATCCTGTCCGCGCGCTGCTCACGGACCGCGACCTCGAGGTAGCCCATGCTGCCGATGTAGACGAACGGCTCGTTGGGCCGCGCCTCCCAGTAGGTCTTGGCCGCCGCGGTGATGTAGTGGCTGTGGATGCGCATCGGCCGCACCGGGGGCTTCAGGTTCGTGACCAGGTTGCCAAAGCCGTCGATCCACAGGATGCGGGGCGACGCGTCGAGCATCTTCGGCTGGTCGGTCTTCGGGCCGAGCGATTCGAGCGGCACCCCGGACGCCAGCGCGGCCGCGGCCGGGGCGAACACGTCCCGCCCTTCGAATGTGGGGGCGCCCTCGGGTCGCGGCGCGAGCTCGACCACGGTGTCGACGCCGACTTCGTTGATCACGATTCCAAAAAGGCCGTTGTCCGGTCCCACGTAGTACCGCCCGCCCGCGCGCAGCGCCAGCCGCCGCCGCGACGAGCCGACGCCCGGATCGACGACGACGAGATGCACCGACCCGCCGCCGAAATGCCGCGTGCCCGCGAAGAGCATGAACGCTCCCGCGCCCACGTCAAACGGCGGCACTTCGTGGCTGACGTCGACGAGAATCGCGCTCGGGCAGCCCGCGAGCACGATCGCTTTCATCGCGGCGACGAGCGGCGACCCGGTTCCGAAATCGGTGGTCAGCGTAACGATCGGAGAACGGGCGTGACCGGTCTTACCAGTAGCGGGTTTCCTTCCAGGGATCAGCTTCGTCGTGATAGCCGCGTTGCTCCCAGAACCCAAGCCGGTTGCGCTCCATGAACTCTAGCCCGCGCAGCCACTTGGCCGACTTCCAGAAGTACTTCGAGGGCACGAACAGGCGCAGCGGCCAGCCGTGGTCCGGCGTGAGGTCCTGGCCGTTCCAGGCGTAGCACAGCAGGTTCTCTTCCTTCTTCAGAACCTCGAGCGGCAGGGAAGTCGTGTAGCCGTACTCGCAGTGGGCCATCACGTACTTGGCTTCGGGCTTGGGCCTGACGCGGTCGAGGATCTCGCGGATGGGGACGCCCGTCCACGTGTCGCCGAGACGGCTCCACGAGGTGACGCAGTGGATGTCGGCCGTCACCGTCTTCGACGGCAGCGCCCGCAGCTCGCCGTAATCGAGCCGCAACTCGTTCTCGACCAGGCCGAAGACCTTGAGGTCCCAGTGAGCGACGTCCGTCTTCGGCACCGGCCCGAAATGGAGCAGCGGCCAGCGATCGGGCGCCGTGAGCGTCTGGCCGGGCGGGATGCGGGCCGGGTCGACGCCCTCAGGCGCGCGCCTACCTTTGAAGAAGAACGACATCGTGGCGAGTATAGGAACCGCCCGGACCGTCTAGGCTGTTCCGCCGGCGGTGGCATACTGGCCTCTCGCCGCACGTCGTGGGCCCGTAGCTCAGTTGGGAGAGCGCGTGAATCGCACTCACGAGGCCAGGGGTTCGAATCCCCTCGGGTCCACCAACGTCATGTCTCGATCCCGCCACGCAGCGTGATGACGCTGGGCGGCTGCGCCACCTGCCGGCTGTCGGGATAGCGCACTCGACTCCGAGGTCAACGAATCCCATTGCTGCCTTTGTTATGGGCGATGAGCGAACCTCGTGTAAGAGGACGGCGTGTCAGCCCCCAAACGGCGACCCGCCTTCCGGGTTACTCGGCCCTCCCGAGATGACTAAGAGTCAAGGGAGGCTCAATGAATCAACACTTTCGTCAAGCCGCCGTGATCGCCGGCCTCACATTCACATTCGGTCTGGTCCTTGCCCTGACCGGTGGCGCCGTCTTGGTAGCGTCCGCAAGCCCGCCGCCCAACCACAAGGTCACCATCTGTCACGCGACGGGCTCGAACAGCAACCCATACGTCGTGCTGACGGTGGACATCGCCTCAGCGGGCTTGCTGGAGCATGGTCACAACGGTCACATCGGACCGATATGGGTCTCGGGCGACCAGGCGGCCCACATCAAGTGGGGAGACATCATTCCGCCGTACACGTACGTCAAGGCTGATGGGACGACGTTCGTCTACCCGGGCATGAACTGGAGCGCTCAGGGCCAGGCCATCTGGGCCAACGGCTGTGCAGTGCCCGGCACGCCGGCGACGACGCCGAGCACAAGTCCGACACCGGGTTCTTCTCCGACACCGGGTTCTTCTCCGACACCGGGTTCTTCCCCGACACCGGGTTCTTCTCCGACGCCGGCGTCCTCTCCGACACCGGCGTCCTCTCCGACACCGACGTCCTCGCCGGCGCCGGGCGCGACTCCTACTTCGGGGGCCGGGGCGAGCCCGTTGCCCACACCGACTGGCGACGTCTCGGCGGCGACGGCGACAATTGGCGGTGGCGTCCTGGCCGCGACCGGCACCACCACAACCGGCCAGCTTCTAGGCCTGACCCTCATTGCACTGGGTGTGGTGGGAATGGCCGGAGCAGCGATCGCGTGGAGGCGACGCGCGGCCCGATGACGATCCATTTGCCGATCGTGGGGCGGACCAAAGTCCGCCCCGCGGCCCGGGGCCGGAGGCCGGCGGCTCTGCTGCTGGCTGTGGGGACGCTGGCCGTCATGACCGGAATCGCGATCGTCGGTTCCAGCCTGGAGCCGATGTTCGGGAGTAGGAATGACACCGCGATGGTGGTTGATCCGGCGCAGCCTTCCGTCAACGCGGCAAGGGGCGAGTTGAATGCCCTGAGCGCGCCCGGGCAGATCGACAGGCCGGTCAACGGCATCGACTTCACGATGCGCATTCGGACGCTGGGCTACAGCGCCAACGTGGTCGAGGGAGTTGACAGCAAGGATCTCGCCCTCGGTCCAGGCCACTACCCGACCACAGCATGGCCGGGGCGCTACGGCACCGTCGGCGTGGCGGCGCACAACGTGTACTGGCTCAGCTTCAGCCAGCTCAAAGCGGGCGACCGCGTCGAGCTCCAGACCTCATATGGTCTGTTCCTCTATGCGATCACCGGCTCGAAGATCACCGGTCCAGATGACGTCGCGGTGCTGCGGTCGACGTCCGAGCACAGGTTGACCTTGACGACCTGCTATCCGCTGTGGGCGGGCGCTTTCGCCACCAGGCGGCTTGTTTTCTTCGCGCGTGAGATCGGCGTCGGCTGAACCGCCTCGCCAGGCTCCGTGATCGAAGCGCCGACGCCCTTCGGCACCACCATCCGCCACGCGTCGATGACGAGCTCGCGCATCTCCTTCTCGTCGATCGCCTCCATGCGCGCGAGGACCCAGTGGTAGCGCAGGTCGCCGCCCTCAGGCAGCATGAACTTTTCGGGTGAGCCGCCGACGAGAAATTCGCGCTGGTCCTTCGGAAACGCGAATCCGATGAGGCTGCCGTCGCGCGAGAACGACACGTACACGATGCGTCCGACGTAGAACTTGACCCGCCCGCCGACGTAGCCCTCCGTGGTCCGCGGCAGCGTCATCGCAAACCGGCGAACGTCTTCGATCGTTACCACGGCTCGATCTTAGGCGTGGGCTGGTAGCGTCTAGCGAAGTCTCACATGGCGAGCCTCCTGCAGATCGCCGAAGCGCTTCAGTTCGACGGCGCGGATCTCGATTCCAATCGCGCGGGTCTCATATCGTCATCGCAGCATCGCCGCCTGTGGCGGCGTGACGCTTGGCAGCTGGCCGGCGCAGCCGCGTGCCTGCTCGCGGGCGGCGTCTTCAACGTCGCGCTGCTCGCGGGCTGGATGGGGACCGTTCGAGGCAAGGGTGCGGGACTGGGCCTGGCGCTGATGGCGATCGGGGTGATCCTCGGCTACGCCTCGGTCACGCTCTGGCTGGACCTGCTCTCGCGGCGGGTGGCGACGGCGGAGGGATCGGCGGACCTGGAAGAGACTCGCGGCCGGTCGGGTGCTCAGTATTTCGTGCGGATCGCCGACGCTCGCTTCAACGTGCCGCTCCAGGTGTACAGCGAGGCCGGCCCAGGCAGATGGAGGGCTTACTACCTGCAGCGCAGCAATACGCTGCTGTCGCTGGAGCCGCTGTGAACAGCGCCGGCGCCCGCATCCGCGAGGCGGTCGCGTCGTGGCCGGGCGTCGAGGCCGTACCCCACCGGTTCGGCGGGATCGAGTATCGGTACGGGCGCAAGGAGATGGGCCACGTCCACGGCGACGCGCTCGCCGACCTCCCCTTTCCCCGGCGCATTCGCGACGAGCTCATCGCGGCGGGGCGCGCCGAGCCGCACCACGTGCTGCCGGACACGGGCTGGGTGAGCGTCCGGATGCGCGGCCCGGACGATGCGGAGGCAGTGATCCAGCTGTTCCGCGAGCAGTACGAGCGCTACTCGGCGAAGCGCTGACGTCAGCGCGGGCCGCGCGCCCCGGCCTCGCGCGAGCGGCGCATCCGCTCCTCCGCTTCGGCGGTGTCACCCCGCTTCTCTGCCACCCGCGCGAGCGCCCGCCACGTCCACGACGGTAGCTGGCGGTCGCCCAACTCCTCCGCGACCTTGACTGCGTAGCGCAGGTCCTCTTCCGCTTCGTCCAGCATTCCGAGGTCGGTCTTGGCGATGCCGCGGGCCGCGCGCGCGTCCGCGTGCTCCCACCGCGCGCCGAGCTCGGCGAAGATGGCGATGCCGCGGTCGAACCACGGGAGCGCCTCCGCCGGGCGCCCGAAGTCATGCAGCGCCCGCGCCGTCTGCACCGACGTGGTCGCGATGCTGAACTGGTCGCCGGCTTCCTCGGCGTACGCGCGGGCCTCCTCGATCAGCTTCAGCGCGCCGGCGTAGTCCTTCATCTCGCCGTGATTGATGGAAAGGCTCGTCAGCGCGCGCACCCGCGCCCAGCGATCGTTTGGCTCCGCCACCGCCAGCGCGCGCTGCCATAGCGCCTCGGCCTCGTCCCACCGCTGGCGCGTCCACGGCACCCAGCCGGCGAAAAGGAGCGTGCGCGTGATCGCCCACGGCTCCTGAAGCCGCTCCGCCGCCTCGAGCGAGCGGTCTAGCAGCTCTTTGGCCTTGTCGACATCGGCTTCGTAGTTGATGGCCATGTCACCCAGAAAGCGCAGCGCCAGAGCCAGCGTGAAGTCGTCGCCGTGGGCCTCGCCCAGGGCGACGGAGCGCAGCAGCGCGTCGGTCGCCGGCTCGTACTCGCCGAGCCAGTACAGCGCCTCGCCGAGGCCGGCGAGGGCTCGCGCTTCGCGCACGCCCCAGCCTTCCTCCGGACCGGCCAGCGCGAGGGCACGGCTGTAGCGGTCGGTGGCGGTGCGCCCCTCCATGCGCCGCCGGGCGCGGTCGCCGGCGGCGAGCAGCGCATCCGTCGCCTTCTCCGCGACGGAGCGGTCGGTGGGGTCGAGGTCGAGCGAAGAGATTGCGGCGGCTTCGAGGTGGTCGGCCGCCCAGGCGCGATGGCCGGCGGACGTGAGGTACTCGGCTACGCGCTCGTGCAGCCGCACCCGCTCTCGCTTCGGTAGGCTCGCGTACGCGACGTCGCGGAGCATCGAGTGCCGCATGCGCCAGCGGGGCTTGCCCGCACCGGTCTCTTCGCGCACCACGACCTCGCTTTCCTCCAGCTCGCGCAGCTCGGCCTCCGTCGCCTCGGCATCGACCGTGGCCAGCTCGTCCGCGTCGAAGGAGGACATGAACACCGCCGCTCGTCGTGCGAGCTCGCGCAACCGCGTCGGCAGGGCATCGAGGCGAGCGGCGACGACGGCTTGCACGGTGGGCGGCAGCGACCGCGGGTCGGAAGGCGCCTCGCCGTTGCCGCCGGGCTCGGGCATCAGCATGCCCGTGGTCTCGATGATGAAGAAAGGATTGCCGCCCGCCCGCGCCGCGATCTCGGCGGCCTGGCGGTCGCCGACCGCGCCGCCCGACGCGTGGCGGACGAGGTCGACCGCGTCTTCATCTGCCAGCGGGTCGAGCCGGACCAGCACCGCGTTGGCGCTGCTCGAGCCCCAGGCCGGTCGCTCGTCGAGCAGCTCGGCGCGAGCGAGCGCGAGGATCAGGGCCACACGGCGGCCGCCGCGCGGGGGCGACCCCAGGCGCTCGATCAGGTCGAGCATCGGCGCCTTCAGCATGTGGACGTCCTCGAACACGAGGACGACCGGGCGCTCGGCGGCCAGCCCGTCGATGAGAGACAGGAAGCCCGCCTGCACGTCATGCACGAACGCGGGCTCGAGCTTCGCCTCCGCGGCCACGCCGAACAGCAGGCCGAGGCGCTCGGCCACCCGCCCAGGGTCGCCGGACGCACACACGGTGCGGACCAGCGCGGCGAGCGCCGCTCGGATCTTCTCGGGCGGGTCGGTCGAGGCGATGCCCGCAAGGTCGCTGACGATCGCGGCCGCGGGCGAGAAGGTCGCCGAGTCGGTGTACGAGCGGCTCTGCCCGCGAAGGGTGAGGACCGTCGCGCCCAGCCCGACGGTGAACTCGTCGGCCAGGCGCGACTTGCCGATGCCGGCCTCCCCGACCACCGTCACCAGCACCGGGCGCCGGCTGGTCGTGGCCAGCTCCAGGCTCTGGCCGATGATCGCCTGCTCACTGGTGCGGCCGACGATCGGGATCGTGCGCCGCGCCGACCGCATGCTGAGGCCCACGACCGGGTAGGCGGCGATCGCGTCGTCGAAGCCCTTGGCTCTCACCCGCCGCCGGCGCTTGAACGTGACCGTCGACGCGGTCAGGGCGTGCGCGGTCTGTCCGGCCAGCACCTCCCCGGCCTCGGCAGCCGATTGGAGTCTCGCCGCGGTGTTGACCACGGGGCCGGTGACGAGCAGCTGCCGCGCGGGGCCGACGCCCGTCGCCGCCTCCCCCGATTCGATTCCGACCCGGATCTCGAGCGGCGTCTCGAGGCCGGCTTCCCGGCCCAGCCTCCGGACGCGGCCGCGGATGGCGAGCCCGGCCCGGATGGCGCGCAGGGCGTCGTCCTCGTGGACTTGGGGCAGGCCGAACACGGCCATCACCGCATCGCCGATGAACTTCTCGGGGCGCCCGCGCAGGGCGTTCAGCTCCTCGACCGAGGCATCGAAGAACCGGCCGAGGATCTCCCGCGACCGCTCAGGGTCGAGGCGCTGGGCCAGGCCGGTCGAGTCCACCAGGTCGGCGAACAGGACCGTGACCATCTTCCGCTCCTCGGTGCCGACGAGCGGACCGACGGCCGAGCCGCAGTTGGGGCAGAAGCGAGCCCGGGCCGGAAGCCGGTGTCCGCACACTTGGCAAGCCAGGGCCACCCGAGCAGGATATTGTGTGCACGATGGCCGATTCCAAGATCGACGCGCTCAGGCGGGTCCCGCTCTTCTCCAGGTGCACCCGAAAAGAGCTCGAGTTCATCGCCAGCAGGACTGACGAGGTCACCGTCCCTGCCGGCCGCACGCTGATCACGCAGGGAGCGCCGGCCGACTCATTCTTCGTCCTGCTCGATGGCGACGTCGAGGTCAAAGTCGACGGCAAGAAGCGCGCAGCGCTCAAGGCGGGCGACTTCTTCGGCGAGATCAGCATGCTCGATCGCGGCGCGGGCACCGCCACGATCGTCACCAAGACGCCCGCGCGGCTGATGGTCATGAGCCACGCTCAGTTCCGCGACGCCATCAAGACGAGCGACTCGCTGCTCGTGAATGTCCTGTCGGTAATGGGCGACCGGCTGCGCGCCGACCTGGCGATGGCGCGCGGCGGGCGTGCGTAGGAGCGTCGTCTAGGCGGCGGTCAGCTCGAAGACCGGGTGGCTGGCCGCCGCCTCGGACGGGTCCTCGACGATGTCGCGGGCTCCCAGGATGCGCAGCAGCAGCTTGCCGATCCGAATCCTCCTCACATAGAGCGGCGGCCATGAGGGCCTCAATCAAACGCTTGATTGACAATCGCGGCCCAAGGGCGCACGCCTCGCCCATGCGTTTCTATCGTGGAGAAGGAGCGCAGACATGCCCAGGGTCATCGACCGAGCCGAGCTCCGGCGCTTGGTCGAGAAGGAGGCGGCCCAGGTCGTAGAGGTGCTGCCGCCCGACGAGTACGAGTCCGAGCACATCGCCGGCGCGGTCAACCTGCCCCTGCCCGACCTCAACCCGGAATCGGTCAAGCGCCTCGACCCGAAGCGTCCGGTGATCGCCTACTGCAACGATTTCCAATGAGACATGGCGCCCAGGGCCGCGGCGCGGCTCGAGACTCTGGGTTTCGACAACGTCTATGAGTACGAGCCCGGGAAGGAGGACTGGCTGGCGGCCGGCCTGCCGAGCGAGGGCAGGCGCGCCTCGGAGCCGACCCTCGCCTCCGTCGTCCGGCGCGACGTTCCCCGCTTCGGGCTCAACGACCGCGTGGGGCCGATCCGCGAAAGCCTGGCGGCCGGCGGCTGGGAGTGGGCGGCCATCGTCAACTCGAGCGGCGTTCTGCTGGGACGCGTGCGCAAGCGGGACATCGAGGACGGCGAGGACCCCGACGCCATCGCCGAGCGCCTCATGGATGAGGGCCCTTCGACGTACCGCCTGAACGTCGGCCTCGACGAGCTGCTCCAGCGCATGCACGACCGCCACTTCGACACGGCCTTCGTCACCGATCCCGACGGCCACCTGTGCGGCCTTGTCACCCGGCGTGACATCGTGCGGGCTCTGGACGCGCACCGCAAGGCGTCCTGATCCGCAGGAACGCCGGGTACTGGCCCGGCACCTCGTCGTTTCTCTAGCGGAATGAAGTTTCGGTTTACTCGGCTCCTGATGTGGATGGGCGTTGCCGCCGCAATGACGTATCTGCTCGATCCCGAGCAGGGTGAGCGCCGGCGCAAGGACCTCCGCAAGCAGGTGGACAAGATGCGCAAGATGGGCCGCAAGGCCCGAATGCAGGCGGGTCTATAGCCGCACATCCGGCCGCCAGGCCAGAGTCGCCAGAGCCGGCTCCCGGCAGGCAGGAGTCGAAGCTCCGGCGGCTGCTTTCGTTCGTCGGTCCAGGCTTCATCACGGGCGCCTCCGACGACGACCCGTCCGGCATCGGCACCGTCGTCCAGTCGGGCGCTCAGTACGGCTACGGCCTGCTGTGGACGATGTCCTTCACGCTCCCCCTGATGATCGCCATCCAGGAGGCGAGCGCGCGCGTCGGTGTGGTGACCGGCAAGGGCCTCGCCACGATCATCAAGACTCGTTACGGCACGCGCATCGTGCTCGTCCTCGCCCTGCTCCTGGCCATCGCGAACACCATCAACGTCGCCGCCGACATCGCGGCCATGGCCGCCGCCCTTCGCCTCCTGGTGCCGGTCCCGCAGTTTGCGGCCGCGGCAGGCTTTGCTCTCGCCATTCTCGCCGCCGAGGTCTTCATCGGCTACGAGCGCTACTCGTCGATCCTGAAATGGTTGGCCCTCAGCCTCCTCGCGTACCCGCTGGTGGCGTTCATCTCCCACGTTCCCTGGGGGTCCCTGCTCGTGGCGACGGTCCTGCCCCACGTCAGCCTTTCCGGCGGGTTTGTGTTTCTCCTCACCGCGGTCCTCGGCACGACCATCTCCCCCTACCTCTTCTTCTGGGAGGCGGCGCAGGAGGTCGAAGAGATCGACTCGATGAAGAAGCGGAACCAGCGCTGGTCACGCCGCCGGATGACGAAGCACATGCGCATCGACAACGCGTTCGGGATGTTCGTGTCGAACCTGATCATGTGGTTCGTCCTGGTGGTCGCCGCGGTGGTACTTCACGCCCACGGCGTCACCAACATTCGCTCCGCCGCCGACGCCGCACGCGCGCTGCAGCCGCTGGTGCGCTCTTTTCCCCACGCGGGCGCGCTCGCCGGCGGCATCTTCGCGCTCGGCATCATCGGGCTCGGGGCACTGGCGGTGCCGGTGCTCGCGGGCTCGGCGTCATATGCCTTCGCGGACGCGTTCGGCTGGCCCGCGAGCCTGTCGGCTTCGGTCCGCGACGCGCCGGGTTTCTACGCCGTGCTGGCCGCCGCCGTGCTGATCGGCCTCGTCATCGACTTCACAGGCCTTGACCCGATCCAGCTGCTCGTCTGGTCCGCCGTCATCAACGGGTTCGTCGCCGTGCCGCTGATCTTCGTCATCGGCAGCATCTCCTCCGACCGCAAGGTGATGGGCCAGCACACGAGCGGGTGGCTGTCCCGGGTTCTCATCGCGGTCGCGGGCCTGCTGATGGGAGTCTCCGCGATCGCCACACTCGCCGGCCTCGTCCACCTTCCCTGACCGCGGTATCGATCGGCGATCACGCGTTTTTTTAGAGGGCCCGCGCGCGGGCGCCGATTCCGTGCCCAGGAGGTTGGCCATGGCGAAGACAGTAGGCGAGCTCATGACCCGTGACCCCGCGCTGTCCGACATCAGCGCGGCCGATCCCAACCGCTAGCCCGATGGTCCAGACGACGACGGTGCTGGCCCTGTTCAGAGACCAGCGGGACGCTGAGACGGCGGTCAAGGCGCTGCGGTCGGCGCACTTCGACTCGGCGCAGGTGGGCATCGCTCACGCGGGCGATGCCCGCGTGCCGAAGTACGGCTACAACGCCGTCGTGGGCATCCTGGGCGGATCCATCGGCTGCGGGCTGATCGGCGCGCTCCTCGGTCTGGGCATGACGGCGCTGTACCCGCAGGTCTTTCCGGGCGGATGGTTCGTGCCGTTCATGGTCGGCCTGGCCGGCGCGGCCACCGGGGCGGTGGCCGGCCTGCTGATCAGCATGTCGATGTCGCGGCAGCATGAGATGTACTACGAGGACGAGGTCGCCGCCGGGCGCACGCTGGTCAGCGTCCACGCCGAGCCGGACCGCATCGAGCAGGCCCGCCGCATCCTCCTCGAAGAGGGCGCGTTCGAGGCCGCTCCCATCGATTCGCCGCTGCGAAAAGCCAGCTAGGGCTACGCCGGCAGGATGTCCTTGCGCGCGAAGCGGTAGGTCGCGAGGGCCAGCGCCACCGCGCCCACCGCGACGACGAGGGCGGTGTTGCCCAGCTGCAGGCCGTGCAGCAGCGGCGTCCCGTAGTAGTAGAGCGCCGATAGCCTCAGCGTCGCGTCGGGCCACCTGAGGTCGGGGCCGACGAAGCTGATGAAGAACCAGGCCGCGAGCAAAAAGCTGAGCAGCCCGGTGTCGGCGGCGCTCCGCAGCCACCCGGACGCGAGATACCCGATCGCTGCGATCAGGAGCCCGAGCGGGATCATCCCCAGCGTGGCCTCGGCGAGGTAAGTGGTGTCGAGCGCAACACCGGCGATCGCCGCCGCCGCCCAGGCGACGACGAGCGTCACCACGCCGAGGATCACGGTCGCGGTCGCCAGCGCCGCGAAGCGACCAAGCAGCACGTTGGTGCGCGACTGCGGTGTCGCCAGCACCATCTCCAGCCGGCCCTCGTCCTCATCCGAGGACCAGCCGGCCACCTGGGTGACGGCGAACGCCATCAAGAGGACGGGCATCAGCTCGAACATCGCTCCCAGCAGGAGCGCGTTCATGCCGCTCGTCCCGCCGCCGATGTTCCTCAGGATCTGGACGGTGAGCGAGCTTGGCCCGCCCGTGAACAGGACGTTGATCCTGTCCGCCAGCTGGTGGACGGCGACGATCATCCACGCGGCAAAGGCCGCGAAGCCGAGTGTCCACCAGAAGGCAGGCATCGCGATCTGGCCCAGGCTTCGCGCATAGAACGAGCGCAGCGTCCAATCACCGACGGGCAGAGCCTTGCTGGGAGCCGACGGGCGGGACAGCCGTACGTTCCACGGAAGCTGCACGACGTCGCGCACGTCCCTGCGGGCGAACAGCCAGATCGCCGCGCCCGTGAGGACGGCGGCGATGGCGCCCTGCGCCAGCATGCCGCCGGCGCTCGTGCCGTAGCTCGGGATGAGCGGCTTGCTGAGGTTGTAGTAGTAGATCGGCGAGAGCTTCGAGAGCCATTCGGCGCCGGAAAAGATCCGGTGCACCATGTCGAGCACGATGAACACGAGCAGGAAAGCCGCGGTGGCGCCGGCCGCCGGTCCGCGCTCGTGCGTGAACTGCGAGATGAGAAGCGCCAGCGCGCCGAAGACCATGCAGATGAGGGCGAGGTCGAGACCCCAGAGCAGGCCGTCGACGAGCGAGAAGTCGGCTTTGAACGCGATGCCGCCCAGGTAGGCGATCGCGCCCGGGATGAGGCCGATCAGCAGCAGCGCGATCCACATCGCCGCCACCTTCTGCAGAGCGATGTTCACGCGCGAGCGCGGAGCGGACAGCAGCACGTCTAGGGAGCCGCGATCCTCCTCACCGCGAAGCATCCGGGTCGCCGCCAGCAGGGGCCAGATGCAGGCGATGAAGACGAATATGCCGATCTTGAAGGTCGCGTAGCCGCCGATCGTCGTCACCGCCACGGAGTCGGCGTTCCACGAGAACTGCGCGGCGACGCTGGCAAGGGCGGCACGCTGCGCCGGGGTGCTGATCAGCGTCGCAACGCTGGCCATCGGCGACACGATCGTGATGCCCATGCCGATCCCCCAGCCGAGGATCGCCACGCGGTAGTCGCGCACCGTCTTCAGAAAGACGTTTCTAAACCACACCGGCGGCCTCCTTCGACGCCTTGCCGCTGCCCGCCTCGGCCTCGTAGTACTTGAGGAAGATGTCCTCGAGGCTCGGTTCGTAGCTGGTGAGGGAAACCACGGGGTAGCGCGCAGCGGCCTTGATCACCGCGTCGGCCGGCCCGTTGATCGCGATGCGCACCGCGTGGCCGTGGTTGAGCTGCTCGACGTCGGACACGCCGTCGACCGCCCTGAAAGCGTCGGCGGGCACCGGCTGCGCGAACGAGATCGTGACCTCGTAGCGCTTGATGTCCTTCAGCTCGGCCACGCCGCCGAGCCGCACCAGGCGGCCCTCGCGGATGATGCCGACCCGGGTGCGTGTCTTCTCGACCTCGCTCAGCACGTGGGAGGACAGGAAGACGGTGCGACCTTCCTCGCGCGCCTCCTTGAGCATCGAGTCGAAGACCTGCTGGTTCAGTGGGTCGAGGCCGCTCGTGGGCTCGTCGAGGATGAGCACCTGGGGCCGGTGCTGGAAGGCCTGGATGAGCACGACCTTGCGCTTGTTGCCGGTCGAGTACTGCCGGAACTTGCGGCTCGTGTCCAGGTCGAGCATCGCGATCAGCTTCTTCTGGTAGGCCCGGTCGACTCCGCCGTGGAGGTTCGCGAAGTATTCGAGGATCTGGCCGCCGGTGAGATTGGGATCCAGCGCCGGCTCACCCGGTACGTAGCCGACCAGCTTTTTGATCTCGATCGACTGCTCCCAGGCGTCGTGGCCGGCGACCACAGCCCTGCCCGAGTCGGCGCGGAGCAGGGCCATGAGGATGCGGATCGTCGTGGTCTTGCCGGCTCCGTTCGGACCGAGAAATCCAAACACTTCGCCCTCGGCCACAGAGAAGGAGACGTCGACGATTCCCCGTTTGCCCCCATAGCTCTTCGACAGCTTGTCGACTTCGATGATTGCGGCCATGTCGCCTCCTTACCCAAACCACTCGCGGAGAGTCGTCTCGTCAACGATTCGGATCGATCCCACGGCCGCGCCGAGGATTCGCTCGAACGCCCGCACAAAGCTCAGAAGGTGGCGTTCCGCTTCTTCGTACGAGATGGTGTTCGCCTGGCGCGCCAGGAAGAGGTCGGTCGCGCCGTCCTGGAAGCCGGTCAGCAGGGTCATCAGGATCGTCGCCGTTTCTTTTGGCGAGTCCACACTGAAGACCTCCTCGGCGATGCCCTGGCGGATGATCCTGGCCAGGATGGGAGCGACTCGCTCGACCACCGTGTGGCGGACCTTCTCGCGCACGATCAGGTTGTCATCTGACTTCCAGATCTTGATGAACTCGAGCATCAGAGCCTTGCGATCGGACTTGTACTGAGCGATGCCGCCGAAGAAGCTCTCGAGCTTGGGGACGGCCGCAATCCTGGGATCGTCGACCACCGCCGCCACCGACGCCAGCGCCTGGTCGGCGATGCGATCGACCAGAGCGCCGAGCAGCTCTTGCTTGGAGTCGAAGTAGTGGTAGAAAGCGCCCCGCGAGGCAGCGACCTCGTCCAGGACATCCTGGATGCTCATCTGCTCATAGCCCTTGGTCTGCATCAGGCGCTGGGCGGCATCGACGAAGGCCTCTCGCTTGACCGTGTACACCGCCGGGTTGACCGTCCGCGCCACGCCGGCATTATAACAGACCGACAGTCGGTCTATTAATTCGGCGGTGAGTGCGCGCCTACCGCCGCGTCATGAGGTAGACCGCATAGCCTCGGGGCGCTGTTCCCGTTGTACGAAAGGGGTCAGCCCTGGTTCGAGGCGTTTCGCTCCGAGATGCCTGCCATCCCCGCCCTTCGCCGCCGCGAGAGGCGGTTCTGGGAGCAGATCGAGCCGCTCTACTCGGCCGCGCTCGGACCGCCGGCGCGCAACCGGCGCGTGAGGGGTGTCGTGGTCGGGCTGACCAGCCCGGGAACGCTCAGCGCGGTCAGGCAGGCGGGCCTGAGCAGCACCGAGGCCGCCTCCGCAGTCGGAGACCTGCTCGCCGGGATGGTTGACAAGAGGAGTCCTCGTTCGCGGGCCGAACGCGCATAATCTCCGCCTCGACATGAGCAAGGAAGCCTGGCTTCCGTTCGAGGCGCAGACCGCCTACCGCGAGCACTACCGGGCTGCGCGCCCGGGCTGGATGTCGAGCGGCGACCAGTTCGACGTGGCCGTCGAGAAGCACCTGACCGCCGATTCGGTCGTGCTCGACCTCGGCTGCGGCCGCACCGGCGGCATGGAGCGCTTCTGGCGGCGGGCCAAGCTGGCGGTTGGAATCGATCCCGACCTTCAGTCACTGTCCGATCGCGGCGCCGGCATGTCCGTGCTCCAGGGCGGCGGCGAGCACCTTCCCTTCCCCGATGCGACGTTCGACATCGTCGTCAGCGTCTGGGTGCTCGAGCACCTCGAGGCGCCGGAGCGCGTCTTCGCCGAGGTCGCGCGCGTGATGAAGTCCGGCGGCCACTTCATCTTCCTCACGCCCAACGCACTGAACCCGCTGATATTCGGCAACCGCGTGGGGCAGGTCGCGCCGTGGCTGCAGCAGCAGCTCGTGTCCAGCGTGTACGGGCGCGACAAGGGCGACACGTTCGTAGTTCGATACCGCGCCAACACGACGGCCCGGCTGCGCGCGATCGCCGCCGAGACCGGCTTTGCGGTCGGCGAGCTGCGGGTCATCGCCGACCCGACATACGTCGCCTTCAACGCGCTGCTGTTCAAGGCCGCTGTCCTCGGCGAGCGCATGCTGCCGTCAGGCCTTGGCGTGCACCTCCTGGGCGATCTGGAAAGAACCTAAGCGCCCGCTCGGTACTCTTAAGGGTCCAGTGTTGACCGCAACGCCAGTTCGCGAGCGGCTGGACGCGCTCTTCAAGGAGCGAATCGTCATCTTCGACGGGTCCATGGGCGTGCTGCTGCAGCGCAAGGGTCTCACCGAGGAGGACTTCCGCGGCGCGCGCTTCAAGGACCACCCGAAGCTGCTGCGCAACGACGTCGACCTGTTGAACCTCACGCAGCCCGACCTCGTCACCGCGGTCCATCGCGAGTACCTCGCGGCGGGAGCGGACATCGTCACGACCAACACCTTCACCGCGACGCCGATCTCGCAGGCCGACTACGGCCTGGACCAGCTCGCGTACGAGATGAACCGGCGCGGCGCCGAGCTGGCCCGCGCGGCTGTGGGCGAGCTCGAGAACCGCTTCGTCGCGGGCTCGCTGGGCCCGACCAACGTGACGCTGTCGCTGTCGCCACGCGTCGACGACCCGTCGTATCGCGAAATCACTTTCGACCAGCTGAAGGATGGATACGCGGAAGCAGCGCGCGGGCTGCGCGACGGCGGAGCCGACTTCCTCCTCATCGAGACCATCTTCGACACGCTCAACTGCAAGGCCGCCATCGCCGCCGTGCGCGAGGTTGCGCCGGAGCTGCCGCTGTTCCTGTCGCTGACCATCGTCGACCGCAGCGGCCGGAACCTTTCCGGCCAGACGGTCGAGGCATGGTGGACGTCGGTCGAGCATGCACAGCCTTTCGCCGCCGGCATCAACTGCTCGCTGGGCGCGACCCAGATGCGGCCCTACATCGCGGCGCTGTCGCGCGTCGCCCCGGTCTACGTCACGTGCTACCCCAACGCCGGCCTTCCGAACGCGATGGGCGGATTCGACGAGAAGCCGAACCTCACCAGCCGCCTGCTGCGAGAGTTTGCCGAGGCCGGCTATCTGAACGCGGCGGGCGGCTGCTGCGGCACAGGGCCGGAGCACATCCGCCAGATCCGCTCGGTCATGGAAGGAACGCCGCCCCGCCCGGTCCCGACGCGCGTGCCGCGGACGCGTTTCAGCGGCCTCGAGCCGTTCGAGATCGGCCCGAACACAGGCTTCGTATCCATCGGCGAGCGCACCAACGTCACCGGGTCGGCGCGCTTCCGCAGGCTGATCGAGTCCGGCGATTTCACCGGCGCGGTCGCCGTGGCGCTCGACCAGGTTCGCGGCGGCGCCAACCTTCTCGACGTCAACATGGACGCGGACCTGCTCGACTCCGAGGCCGCGATGGTGCGCTTCCTCAACCTCATCGCGACGGAGCCCGAGATCGCGCGGATTCCGATCATGGTCGACTCGTCGAAGTGGTCCGTTCTGGAAGCCGGGCTGAAATGCCTCCAGGGCAAAGGCGTGTGCAACTCGATCAGCCTCAAGGAGGGCGAGGAAGCTTTCCTGGAGAAGGCGCTCAAGGTGCGTGAGTACGGGGCGGCCGCCGTGGTGATGGCCTTCGACGAAAAGGGGCAGGCCGACACGCTCGAGCGGAAGGTCGAGATCTGTGAGCGCGCGTACAAGCTCATCACGGAGAAGGCCGGCTTCGAGCCGGAAGACGTGATCTTCGACCCCAACATCCTCGCCATCGCCACCGGCATGGAGGAGCACGCCGGGTATGCGAAGGCGTTCATCGACGCGACCCGCGAGATCAAGAAGCGATGCCCCGGCGTGCGCATCTCGGGCGGCGTGTCGAACCTGTCGTTCTCGTTTCGCGGCAACGACCGCGTGCGCGAGGCGATCCACTCTGCGTTCCTCTATCACGCCATCCGCGCCGGGTTGGACATGGCGATCGTCAACGCCGGCCAGCTCGCGGTGTACGAGGACATCCCGAAGGATCTGCTGGAGCTGGTCGAGGACATCATCTTCGACCGCCGCCCGGACGCCACCGAGCGGATGGTCGAGTTCGCGAAGACGGTGTCGGGCGCCGGAGCCAAGCGCGAGGTCGATCTCACCTGGCGCGACGCCTCCGTGGAGGACCGACTCGCGTACGCGGTGCTGCACGGCGAGGTTGCGTACATCGAGGCCGACGCGGAGGAAGCACGCGTCAAGCTGGGCAAGCCGATCAAGGTCATCGAAGGTCCGCTCATGGACGGCATGCGCGTCGTCGGCGACCTTTTCGGCGCGGGCAAGATGTTCCTGCCGCAGGTGGTGAAGAGCGCGCGGGCGATGAAGCGCGCCGTCGCCTACCTCGAGCCTTTCATGCTCGCGGAGAAGGAGGAGACCGGCGTGCAGCACGCGCGCGGCAAGCTGGTGCTCGCGACGGTGAAGGGCGACGTGCACGACATCGGCAAGACCATCGTCGGCGTGGTCCTGGGCTGCAACAACTACGAGGTCCATGACCTCGGCGTCATGGTGCCCGCGGACAAGATTCTCGACACGGCGGTCGAGCTCGGCGCTGATGCGGTGGGACTCTCGGGGCTGATCACACCATCGCTGGACGAGATGGTCGACGTCGCCAAGGAGATGACGCGTCGGGGCTTCACCATCCCGCTGCTGATCGGCGGCGCGACCACCTCGAAGCAGCACACCGCGGTGCGCATCGCGCCCGCCTACGCTGGCTCGACGGTGCACGTGCTCGACGCGTCGCGCGTGATCGGAGTGGTCTCGGACCTGTTCGACACGGGCCGGCGCGTCACTTTTGATCGCGACAACCGGGCGCTGCAGGAAAAGCTGCGCACGCAGCACGCTTCGTCGCAGCGCGAGCTGCTGCCGCTCGCGGCCGCGCGCGAGAGCCGCTGGCAGCTCGACTTCGACGACCTGCCACGCCCGCCTTTCACCGGCGTGCGCACCGTCGAGCCCGACCTCAGAACGCTGCGCGAGTACATCGACTGGACGTTCTTCTTCCACGCCTGGGAGCTGAAGGGCAAGTTTCCCGCGATCCTCGAAAGCCCGTCGTACGGTGCGGCCGCGCGCGAGCTTTTCAGCCACGCCGAGGAGCTGCTCGACGAGATCCAGACGAAACGCTGGCTCACGGCGCGCGGCGTGTACGGCTACTGGCCCGCGCGGACCGAGGGCGACGACGTCGTGCTCGAGAACGGCATCCGCTTCCCGATGCTGCGCCAGCAGGTCGACCACGGCGACGACAAGCCGTACCTCTCGCTCGCGGACTTCGTCGCGCCGCGCGGCGACCACGTCGGGGCGTTCGCGGTCACGGCGGGGCTGGGCGTCGACGAGCTGGCGGCCCGATTCTCGGCCGAGCACGACGACTACCACGCGATCATGGCCAAAGCCCTGGCCGACCGTCTCGCCGAGGCGTTCGCCGAGTACCTGCACGAGAAGGTGCGCCGCGAGTGGTACGAGACCGGACCGCAGAAGTCGAAGGACGAGCTGATCCGTGAGAAGTACCGCGGGATCCGGCCGGCCTTCGGCTATCCGGCCTGCCCCGACCACACCGAGAAGCGGACGCTGTTCGACCTGCTCGGCGCGCGCTCGATCGGCATGGACCTCACCGAGTCGTGCGCGATGACCCCGACCGCGGCCGTCGCGGGCCTGTACTTCGCACACCCGAAGGCGCGGTACTTCATGGTCGGCAAGATCGGACGCGACCAGGTCGAGGACTACGCGCGGCGCAAGGGCATGACGCTCGCCGAGACCGAGCGCTGGCTGCGCCCCAACCTGGGCTACGAGCAGTAGGACAAAACCGTCCGGGAGCCGGCTCTCGCACCCCGGCGCCACCGAGTGCGCATCCGGGAGCCGGCACTCGACGAGACAGCCGCGGCGCCGCGGCCACGACCACGACCACGATCACCAGGAGAACGTTCACCGGCGGGCTTCTTGAATCGCCTCCCACACGCGCATGGGATGGAGCGGCATGTCGATGTGCCGCACGCCGAGGTGGGACAGCGCATCGATGACCGCGTTCTGCACCGCCGGCGTGGAGCCGATCGTGCCCGACTCGCCGACCCCCTTCGCGCCGAGCGGGTTCAGCGGCGTGGGCGTCTCCATGCTCACGGTCTCGATCGACGGGATCTCGCCGATGGTGGGTATCGCGTAGTCGATGAGGCTCGTGGTCAGCGGATTGCCATCGCCGTCGTAGACGAACTCCTCGTACAGCGCCTGCGCCACGCCCTGGGCGACGCCTCCGTGGATCTGGCCCTCGGCGAGCTTGTGATTGAGCACCGTCCCGCAGTCGTCGACCGCGATGTGGCGCACGAGACGCGCTTCCCCGGTCTCGACGTCGACCTCGACGACCGCGACGTGGCAGCCGAACGGAAATGTCTGGTCACCCTGCTCGAACTCGGCCGACGCCTCGAGCGGTCCGAGCTCGGCCCAGCTCAGCGCGGCGCCGGCCACGCCCTTCACGCCGAAGACGCCGCCATCGCGAAGCTCGATGTCGTCGCGCGCCGCCTCCAGCTTCCGCGCCGCTGCGTCCTTCCCCTTCTCGACAAGCGCGACGCACGCCCTGTGAACCGCGCTGCCTCCGAGCTGCAGCGACCGCGATCCGTACGTGCCCGCCCCATGGGGGACCGCCGCGGTGTCGCCCTGGTCCACGCGCACCGACTCGTACGGAACGCGAAGCAGCGTCGAGGCCAGCTGCGCGTATGCCGTCCAGTGGCCCTGGCCGCTGGAAGCGGTCCCTGCGCTCACCACCATCGTGCCGTCGGCGCCCACGCGCGCGGCGCCGAACTCCGAAGTCGTGAGGACCGCCGTCATCTCGACGTAAGTGCAGACCCCGACGCCGAGCTGAAGCGTGTCACCCCGGCGGCGCCGCTCCGCCTGCTGCCGCCGCAGCTCCTCGTAGCCGGCCTTGTCGAGCGCGAGCTCGAGTGCTCGCGCGTACGCGCCTGAGTCGTAGGTGATACCGGTGATGGTG
>DATGEO010000075.1:0-14784 GCA_035310015.1 Candidatus Dormiibacterota bacterium
GAGCCGGTGCGCTCTTACGTCGCGCGCTTGCTGGCGATGGAGGAGATACTGTCATCCCTCCCGGTCCGGAAATGAGAGTTTTGAGAGCCCTGAGAACCCTGAGAACCCTGGCCGGCGCCGGCGCGGCCTCGATGGTGCTGCTGTCGGCGTGCATCGGCAGCACCCAGCCGGTGGCGAGCCAGAGCCCGGCGGTCGCGCCGGTCGTCGTGCCCGCCCTCGACCGGCTGGACCAGCCGTCGTTCGGCGACCGGACGGGCCGGCCGCCGGCCTTGAGCCTGCAGGAGCTGTTCCACCCGACGTACGTAGCGCCGCGCGACCCGTCGAAGATCCGCACGCTTCTCGTCACGGGCGACGTGATCCCCGCCCGCGGCGTGGACTACTTCGCGACCCTGCGGCACGACTTCCTGTGGCCGTTCCGGCCGACCGCCGCTTACACCAAGAATGCGGACATCACCTTCATCAACCTCGAGACGCCGCTGTTCGCCGGCTGCCCCGTCAACCCCAACTCGGGCTTCACGTTCTGCGGCGACGCGCGATTCGTCGACGGGCTGAACCTCATGGGCGCTGACGTCGCGAACCTCGCCAACAACCATCTCTCCAACTACGGCGCGGAGGGGATCACCCTGACCGAGCAGCTCCTGAACTCGCACGGCATCCTGACGACAGGCCTCGGGCCGGTTGCGGTGATCGACGTGCGCGGCATCAAGTTCGGGTTCGTCGGCTTCAACGGCGTCGGCCGCGCGATCGACAAGGAAGCGTTGAAGGAAGGCATCGCCCGGGCGCGCCGGCTCGCGGACATCGTGGTCGTGCAGTTCCACTGGGGCAAGGAGTACGAGCGCCAGCCGATGCCAGACAAGGGGGTGCCGACGCCGGACGACCCGGTGGTCATCGGCCACGACGCGATCGACTGGGGCGCCGACATCGTCATCGGCAACCACCCGCACTGGTACCAGGGCGTCGAGATCTACCACGGCAAGCTCATCACCTACGCGCACGGCAACTTCGTGTTCGACCAGATGTGGTCGGAGGAGACGCGCGAAGGCGTGATCGGGACCTACACCTTCTACGGGACGCAGCTGGTGGCGGCGACGTGGAAGGCGTACAGGATCTACGACTACGGGCAGCCGGTGTTCATGAACGCGAACGATTCGGCGAAGGCGCTGCAGACGATGGAGGCCGCCAGCGACCAGCTGGCGGCGCGCCTCGACGAGCCCACCACTACTCCCATCCCCGCGCTGCCGCCGCCGCCGGTGATGGCCCCTCTCTCCGCGCCGAAGAGCTAGCCCGCTAGGCTGCATCCCCGTTGCGCACGTTCTGCGCAAAACGTGCGCTACGACTGGCGGGTTTGGGCGCGTCTTGTGCAAGACGTGCGGAATCGGAACGATGGGCGATGGCCGCGCGCACCTGGGCGATGACAACCTCCGGGCGTCCTTTGAGGTCCGCTGAGGTGAACCTCAGGACGGAAAAGCCCGCGTCGACGAGCAGATTCTGCCTGCGATCGTCGGCAATCAAGCGTTCGCGGTGGTTGCCACCGTCGAACTCCACCACCAGGCGGCTGCCTGGATAGTAGAGGTCGGCTCGTCCGACGAACTGACCCTGCTCGTCGCAAAGATCGGTCTGGACCTGCGGGCGGGGAAGTCCCGCGCGGAGCAGCAGCCACCTCAGCCGCGTCTCCATCGGCGACTCCGCGGGCTCTGCGAGCGTCACGAGCGCGCGCATCGATCTCGCACCCGGCTGACCATCGGACCTTTGCGTGTAATTCCACAGGCTGACGGCATCTGCGAGTTTGAGATGCACGGCCATGTCGATTGCGATCAGCGCCTCCTCGGCCGGCCAGAGCACACAGATGTCGCGCAGGGTGCGCTCCACCGACGTGGTGGGCATTTTGTGCACGAAGACGACCTCATCCGTGCTGAGTTCGCAGTGACGCACGGTCAGGCCGAACTGCGTTCGCAGTGGCGAGTCCGCGACAACGGTGACTTCGACCGGGTTGCCGGGCTCGAAGTCAAGTCCATGAATTGCTGCCGCAGTGCGGCCGCTGAACACGACGCCCTTGGGCAGCAATCGCTTCCATGCCGCAAGCAGACCCCAGCGCTCCTCGCGCCAGCCGGTCCAGCAGTACAGCTCAAAGCCGATTCGCCGCCATGCTTTGCCTCTCAACGCGCTGAGCGTCAGCCCGGCCGCGCGCCCCTCCTCGATGGAGAAAGGTGAGCGCGTCAGCTCAGGCGGAATTCTCGGTCTGCGTGGCATGGAGAGCCCATGCTGCTCGCTCCGCCGCTGATCCTCAACCCAGCATGTAAAGAACCCGGATTCCGCATGTCTTGCACAAGACGTGCGCTACGCGAGCCACCGATGCGCGCGTCTTGCACAAAACGCGCGGAATCGCCTCCGCTAGAATCCCCGTCAGCAATCAACCCCAGGGGGTTCCGCCGTCACAGCCAACGTCGATCTCACAGGGATCCCGCGCGTGCGCGGCCGCCGGCGCCGGCGTCGCGACCTGGTCGCCTTCGCCGTGATCTTCGTCGTGGCGGCGGTCGCGATGGGCGGCATCGGGTCCGCGGCGACCCATCGCAATCCGATGACGCTCGTCGCCCACCAGGCGCCCGCACCCCCCGCGTCGGCGCCCAGGCCCGCAAACTTCGACCACTTCGACTTCTCGATGCTGTGGCTGGCGATGCACCCGCAGCCCAGCCTCCCGGTCCGCGCCCAGGCCGCCTTCCTGGTCGACGTCGACGCACGGACCGTCCTCTGGATGAAGGATCCGGAGACGGCGCGCGCGCCCGCGAGCCTCACCAAGCTGATGACCGCGATGGTCGCGGTCGACGACGCGGGCTCGCTCGACAAGATCGTCACGGTCGCGCCCGAGGCCACGCAGGTCGAGCCGAGCCTGATGGGCCTCACCGCGGGCGAGAAGCTCACGGTGGGCGAGCTGCTGTACGGCCTGTTTCTCGATTCCGGCAATGACGCGGCCGAGGCCCTGGCGCGCGGCATCGTGCCCCGCGACCGCTTCATCCGCCAGATGAACCAGAAGGCGAAGAGCATCGGGCTCACCGACACGCACTTCGTCAACCCGAGCGGTCTCGACGCGCCGGGCCACGGCATGTCGGCGCACGACATCGCGCACATGGCCGCGTATCTCGACAAGTACTACCCGCAGCTCGCGGCCATCGCGGCGACGAAGAGCATCACGATCCCCGCCGGCGACACGCACAAGGCGTTTCCAATGCAGAACCTCAACCGGATGCTGTGGACCTATCCCGGCGCCACTGGTTTGAAGACCGGCCTCACGGACGACGCCGGCGGCTGCTGGCTCGCCACCGCGACCCGCAACGGACGCCACCTCATCGCGGTCGTCCTCAACGACACCGGGCGTTCCGCGGACGACGCCGCCACCCTCCTCGACTACGGCTTCGGCGTCCGGCCAACGCTAGACTTCCCGATCGGATGGTTCAGCTCACCGGCCTGAGCGCCCTCGAGGTCCTGGACTCTCGCGGCAACCCGACCATCTCCGTCACCGCCCTCACCAAGACCGGCAGCGGCACGGCCATCGTCCCCTCGGGCGCGTCGACCGGCAAGCACGAGGCGCTCGAGCTGCGCGACGGCGACGTCAAGCGCTACGGCGGCAAGGGCGTGGGGAGGGCCGTGTGGAACGTCCTCAACGAGATCGGCCCGAAGCTCATGGGCGAGGACATCTCGGACCAGTCCCGGCTCGACGGCATGCTCATCGAGCTCGACGGCACGCCGGACAAGTCGCGTCTGGGGGCCAACGCGATCCTCGGCGTCTCGCTGGCCGCCGCGCACGCGGCGGCAAACGCGACCGGCATGCCGCTCTATCGGTACCTCGGCGGCGCGCAGGCCCATCTGCTGCCGCTGCCTTTCGCCAACATCCTGAACGGCGGCGTCCACGCCGACACCTCGGTCGACCTGCAGGAGTTCATGGTCTGTCCGGTGGGCGCGAACACGTTTGCCGAAGCCCTGCGCGCGGTGTCGGAGGTCTATCACGCGCTGAAGGGCGTGCTCAAGCAGCAGAAGTTCGCGACGGGAGTGGGGGACGAGGGCGGCTTCGCGCCGAGCCTCGCGTCCAACGAAGACGCGCTGAAGCTCATCGTCGAGGCGATCGCCAAGGCGGGCTACAAGGCCGGCGACGACGTCGCGCTTGCGCTCGACCCGGCCGCCAGCGAATTCTTCCGCGACGGTTCGTATGTGCTCAAAGGCGAGGGCAAGACGCTCAGCGCGGCGCAGCTGGTCGACCTCTACGCGTCGTGGGTCGACCGCTACCCGATCATCAGCATCGAGGACGGCATGGCCGAGGACGACTGGGACGGCTGGAAGCTCATCACCGACCGCCTTGGCGACAAGATCCAGCTCGTCGGCGATGACCTCTTCGTCACCAACGTGGCGCGCCTCGAGGAGGGGATCGACCGCGGTGTGGCCAACTCGATCCTCATCAAGGTGAACCAGATCGGCACGTTGACGGAGACGCTGCACGCGATCGACACCGCGCGCACGGCGGGCTATTCGTCAGTCATCTCCCACCGCAGCGGCGAGACCGAGGACACGACCATCGCCGACCTGGTGGTCGCCACCGGCGTCGGGATGATCAAGACCGGCGCTCCCGCGCGCGGCGAGCGCGTCGCCAAGTACAACCGGCTGCTCGCCATCGAGCACGAGCTCGGCGCGGGCGCCTACTACGCGCAGGCTTCAGCGCTTCCATGAAGCCGGCTTCGCGGGCGGTTCACGCCGGCCGCGAGACCACGGGCCGCTCTCCGCTCGCACCGCCGATCAGCACCGCGTCGGTGCACGTCTACGACGACCTCGAGGACTACGACGCGGTTGCGCGCGGCGACCGGCCCGGCCACTACTACGGCCGCAACTCCAACGAGAACCGGGAGATGCTCGAGCGCGCGGTCGCCGACCTCGAGGGCGCGGAGGCTGGCCTCGCCGTCGCGAGCGGCATGGCCGCGCTGCACTCCGCGCTGCTCGCGCTCGCGCCGCGCCCGACCACGATCGTCGCGACGCGCGAGCTGTACGGCGGCACCGCGGCGCTGCTGCGCCAGGACCTCGAGCCGGTCGGGTACGAGGCGCATTTCGTCGACATGACCGACCTCGACGCCGTGCGCCGCTCGCTCGAGGGCGCGGGCGTCGTGCTCATCGAGACCATCACCAACCCACTCTGCCGGGTCCCCGACGTCGAGGCGATCGCGAAGATGGCGCGGGAGCGCGGAGTCAAAGTGCTCGTGGACAACACGTTCGCCACCCCGATCCTTTGCCGGCCGCTCGAGCTCGGCGCCGACCTGGTGATGCACAGCGCGACCAAGTACATCGGCGGCCATTCCGACCTGCTCGCCGGCGTCGTCGCCGGCCCGGGGGAGCTCATCGCCGCCGCCCGCGCGCGGATGATTCGCACAGGCAGCACGCTCGGTCCCTTCGACGCCTGGCTTGCGCTTCGGGGCCTGCGCACGCTGGACGTACGCATGCGCCGGCACAGCGAGAACTCGCAGGCGCTGGCCACGGCGCTGCGGGACTTGCCGGGCGTCAGGAAGGTCCACCACCCGCTGGACACCGAAGTCGCCCGCCGGCTGCTGCCCGACGGGACGGGGGGCATGATGGCCTTCGACCTCGCGGGCGGTCGCGACGCCGTGCAGCGCATGATGTCGCGCCTGCGCATGGCCGTCTTCGCCGCCAGCCTCGGCGGCGTGGAGACGACGATCTCCTACCCGGAGATCACGTCGCATCGCGGCTTCACGGCGGAGGAGCGGGCGGAGCTCGGTGTCACCTCCGGGACGGTGCGGGTATCGGTCGGCATCGAGGCGGCCGAGGACATCGTCGAAGACTTCGAACAGGCGCTGGCCGGCTAGCGTGTCGGCTTACACGCTCGTGCAGCTGGTCGAGGTCGTCGTGTTCGCCGGCGTGCTGCTGTACGGAGTGGTCGGCCGGCACCCTTCGCTCGCCGTGCTGGGCGGCGGCTTTCTCATCGGCAAGGCCGTGCTCAACATCCTGGCGCCGGAGGGCGGCAGCGTGTACCGCCGCTCCCTCATCGGCTACACGCTCGGCGGCCTGTTCACGGTGTTCGGCATCGCGGCGGTCCACTTCCTCACCTAGGGAGTCCCTGGCAGGAATCGGCGGCCGATCCGCTCCGGTTCATATCCTGTGATGGTGCGCACGGTTCCCGCCGGGATCACGAAACAGGTCGGCAGCACGCCGCTGCTGCGCGTGCGCCTGTTCGAGCGCGAGTTTCCGAACCTCGAGGTGTACGCCAAGGCCGAGTGGTTCAACCCCGGCGGATCGGTCAAGGACAGGCCCGCGCTCTCGATGATCGAGGACGGCGAGCGCCGCGGCACGCTCACGCCGGACAAGACGATCATCGACGCCACCTCCGGCAACACCGGCATCGCGTATGCGCTGGTCGGGGCGGCCAAGGGGTATCGGGTCAAGCTCGTCATGCCGGGCAACGTCAGCGCCGAGCGCAAGGCGCTGGTGACGGCTTTCGGCGCCGAGATCGTCTACAGCGACGCGGGCGAAGGATCCGACGGAGCGATCCGCATGGTCCGCGACATCGTGGCCACGGACCCCGAGGCCTACTTCTATCCCGACCAGTACTCGAACCCCGCCAACCCGCGCGCCCACTACGAGGGCACGGCGGTCGAGATCCTCTCGCAGGCGCCGGGGCGCGTCACCCACTTCGTCGCGGGCCTGGGCACGACGGGAACCTTCGTCGGCACCGCGCGCCGGCTCAAGGAGCACGACCCGTCGATCCGCACCATCGCGGTCGAGCCCGACGACGCGTTCCACGGCCTCGAAGGCCTGAAGCATCTGCCCACGGCGATGGTGCCGAGGATCTGGACCGAGTCGCTGGCCGACGAGATCTGGTTCTGCCCGACCGAGCCCGCCTACGACCTGGCGCGCCAAGTCGCGCGCACCGAGGGCCTGCTCGTCGGCCACTCGAGCGGCGCCGTGCTGTGGGCGATCAGGCGGCTCGCCGAGAAGGTGAAGGAGGGCGTGGTGGTGACGGTGTTCCCCGATTCCGGCGACCGCTACCTTTCCACCGGGCTGTACGGCCGGCGATGAAGATCGCGAAGGACGCGTTCGACGCGCTGACGGCGCACGGGGCCGAGGGCTATCCGCACGAGATCTGCGGCGTCCTCGTCGGCCCGCGGGGCGGGCGGCTGGCGACCCAGGCCAAGCGGGCTCGCAACATCATCGTCGAGCGCGCGCGCGATCGCTATGAGATCGATCCGCTGGATCACATCCGCATCCAGCGCGAGGCCGACGAGGACGGCCAGGACATCGTCGGCTACTACCACAGCCATCCGGATCATCCGGCGCAGGCCTCGCGCTTCGACACCGAGCGCGCGTGGGCGGGGTACGTGTACGTGATCGTCGCGGTCGAGAACGGCAAGCCGGTCGACGCCAACGCGTTCGTCGCCAGCCAGGACGGCGGCCCGTTCCATCCCGAGCCGCTGGAGGTCGTCTGAGCTCGAGCCGCGCCCAGGCGCCGGCAGGAGTGCGCTGGCTCAACCGCAACGTCGTCGGCATCGGCATCGCGGACCTCGCGGCCGACGCCAACTACGAGATGGTGTTCGCCGTCCTGCCGCTGTTCATCACCGCTGGCCTCGGCGCGCCGGCGGTGGCCGTGGGCCTCGTCGAAGGCATCGCCGACGGCTCCTCGGCGGTCGTCAAGCTGTGGAGCGGCTGGTACAGCGACCGGATCGCCTGGCGCAAGCGGCTGGCGGTGGGCGGCTACGGTACGACCGTCGTCGGCCTCAGTCTTCTCGTAGCGATCACGAGCTGGCCTCAGGTGATCGTCGCCCGCGCGCTGGCGTGGATGGGGCGCGGGCTGCGCCAGCCGATCCGGTCGGCGATGCTGGCCGGCTCAGTCGGCAGGGAGGACCTCGGCAAGGCGTTCGGCTTTCACGAGGCGCTCGACACCGCGGGCGCGCTGCTCGGCCCGGCGGTCGCGTTGGCGCTGCTGTCGACGGGGAGCGGGTTCAGGACGGTGTTCTGGGTCGCGCTCATCCCCGGCGTCATCTGCGTGCTGCTCTTCGCGCTGATCACGCGCGACCCGCGCCACGAGCGCGCGAAACCGGTTTCGCTCCGCGTTCCCATGCCGCCCGGCTTCTGGCGCCTGATGGCGCCGGTCGCGATATTCGGCGTGGGCAACTTCGCGACCGCGTTCTTCACCCTGCGCGCGGCGCAGATGGTGCAGCCGGAGCTCACGCACAAAGCCGCGCTCGCGGCCGCGGTCGCGTTCTACCTGGCGCACAACGCGGTCGGCGCGGTGGTGTCGTTCCCCGCGGGCTGGCTGGCCGACCGCGTGGGCAAGGCGCTCGTGCTCTCGGCCGCCTACGCCACGTTCGCGGGCGCGTGCCTGGTCGGGCTGTTCGGGCACGGCTTCATCGCCCTGGGCCTGATGGCGCTGTTCGTCGGCGCGCAGAACCCAGTCGTGAGCTCGGTCGAGGGCTCGCTCACGAGCTCGATCGTCGAGGAGCGCCGGCTGGGCACCGGGTTCGGCATCCTGAACGCGGTCAACGGCGTGGGCGACCTCGGCTCCAGCATCGTCGCGGGCGTGCTGTGGACGTTCGTCAGCCCCGCCGCGGCGCTGGGAGCTGGAGCCGCGCTGTGCACCGCCGCAGCCCTGCTGCTCAGGCTGCGAGCTCCCTCTCCAGCGGGGTCCGAAAGCCCGGGGTGACGCGTACCGGTCCTAACCAGGGTTGGGGCCGACGTGCTACTGATATGATGCCATATGGCATCATGAGTGAGGTTATTCCGATCTTGGGAGCGTCGCGCACTCGCAGGCGGCTACTCGAGGAGTTCTACGCACACCCCAAACTCGAGGCGCACGTGCGGGAGATCGCCCGCAGAACCGGTGTCGCGCCTGGTCTGGCTCAACGCGAGCTGGCGCAGCTGCAGGTGTGGGGAGTCCTGACATCGGAGGTTATCGGGCGCTCACGGCGGTACCGACTTGACGACCGCTCGCCGATCGCCGCCGAGCTGCGCTCGCTGTTTCAGAAGACGGCGGGTGTTGAACGCAAGCTCAAAGATGCCCTCGCCGGGGTCGCCGGAGTCGAAGCCGCTGCGATCTTCGGTTCTTACGCAAACCAACAGGAACGTCCTGGCAGCGATATCGATTTGCTGGTTATTGGTCAGCCAGCAAGAGACGAGCTTTCGATCGTTCTCGACTCTGTCGAACGCAGCATTGGTCGCGAGGTGAACGCGGTCACGATGACACGAGCGAAGCTCACGGATGAGATCGAAAGGGGCAGCGCGTTCATCAAATCTCTGCGCGCCGGCAGGCTGATCGGTCTCGCCGGTGAAGTGTTCCCGGGCAACCGTCGTGGATAAGGCTGCTCTTGATCGTCTGGTTGCTGACGGGGCGCTCGAATCTGCGGGACGAGATCCTGAGTGGGTGCGTCACGTCATCGAAGACGCTACCCGCGACCTGCGCTGGGCGAGAAGAAAGCTCGAGCCCGGAGAACTGGAACATCCCGCAGGTGCCGCCGCCGACGGATGGGAGGCAGCCTTGAAAGCGATACAGGGGTTCCTCAACCTAGCGCGGTTGCGGCTCGCGGACCGTCCTGGTCACCACCTTGCCGCATTGAATGCGCTCGCGGCTCTTCTTGACGACGACGATCACAAGGCGCAGATCCGGCGGCTGCGCGAACTGCGTCGTGCGCGCAGGTCAGGCGTGTATGAGGTTGGCCCGCCACCCGATGTTGAGGCGCTCAATGCAAGTCTCAATGCCGCTGAGGACCTTTTAGCCGAGCTCACGAAGGCCGTCGACAGATATCTGTCTTCGTGATCCGGGACAGAGCGCAGTCGGTCCATCGGTTCTGGCGCGAGGTGGTGGGGCAAGGCGATGCGGGCGCGGCGCTCGCCAGCGGAGATCCATTCCATTCGCGTCTAATTCACGCATGGCCCGGCCCATCGTCGCCATCGTCGGCCGCCCCAACGTCGGAAAGTCGACGCTCTTCAACAGGCTCCTCGGCTGGCGCAAGGCGATCGTCGACGCGCAGTCAGGCCTGACCCGAGACCGCCTGTACGGCGTCGCGGAGTGGCGCGGCCGCGAGTTCACGGTCGTCGACACCGCCGGCCTGGACCTGGACACGGCGAAGGACGAGTCGCGGGCGGCGATCGAGGCCCAGACGCGCATCGCCATCGACCAGGCCGACGTGATCCTGCTGATGCTCGACGTGCGCGCGGGCCTGACGCCGGTCGACCGTGACATCGCCGCCATGCTTCGCCGCTCGCACCGCCCGGTCGTCGTCGTCGGCAACAAGGCCGATTCGCCCAGCGAGCGGCACTTCGCCCACGAGCTCCTGAGTCTCGGCTTCGACGAGCCGAGCCTGGTTTCCGCCCAGCACGGCGTCGGCGTCGGCGACTTCCTGGATCGCGTCGTCGATCAGCTTCCGCCGCCCGAGCCGGAGACGCCGAGCGAAGACAAGCCCGACCGCTTCGCCATCATGGGCCGCCCCAACGTCGGCAAGTCGTCGCTCCTCAACGCGCTGCTCGGCGACGAGCGCGCGCTGGTGAGCCCGACGCCCGGCACCACCCGCGACCCGGTCGACACCGAGCTCCTCTTCGACGGGGTGCCGGTCGTCCTGGTCGACACCGCGGGCATCCGCCGCAAGTCCTCGAGCCGCGACCGCCTCGAGCGCTACAGCCTGCTGCGCGGCATCAGCGCGATGGAGCGCGCGGACGTGGTGCTGCTGGTGATCGAGGCGCAGTCCGGCGTGCTCGCGCAGGACCAGCACGTCGCCGGCTACGCGCTCGACGCAGGCAAGGGCCTGGTCCTCGTGGTCAACAAGATCGACCTCGTCGAACCCGACAAGCGCCAGGCCGCGTACTGGCAGAAGGCCCTCGTGTCGGACTTCAAGTTCGCGGCTTACGCGCCGGTGGTCGCGGTCTCGGCCAAGACCAAGCAGGGGATCGGCACGATCCTGCCGGTCGCGCTCGAGGTCGTGGGCCAGCGGCGCGTGAAGATGCCGGCCAACGAGCTGAACAAGGTCCTCAGGCAGGCGTTCGTCGAGCATCCACCGCCGAGCTTCCAGGGCCGCCGGCTCAAGCTCGGCTACGCGACCCAGGCCGGCGCCGAGGCGCCGACCGTCGTGATGTTCGTGAACGACACCGGCCTCCTGCACTTCAGCTACCGGCGCTACCTGGAGAACCGGATCCGCGAGCGCTTCGGCCTGCTGGGTAACCCGATCAAGATCGTCCTGCGCGCGGGGGAGAGGCCGAAGGCGGCGACGAGAACCGGAGGGCGCTGACCGGCGTTTACATTTCCATCACCCAAAGCCGACAACGGCTTGACGGGATGGTGATGTATTGCTCGTATGGCCGCTGAACCGCTGAAGACATGAGCTCCAAGGTCCTGGTCGTCGACGACGAGGCGCACATCGTGGAGCTCGCGCGCCTGTACCTCACGCGCGAGGGCTACGAGGTCGAGGGAGTGGGGGACGGAGCGCAGGCCCTGACCCGCTTCGGCCAGCTGAAGCCCGACCTGGTCGTGCTCGACATCATGCTGCCGGGCGTGGACGGCCTGACCATCTGCAAGGAGATCCGCAAGCAGAGCCAGGTCCCGATCATCATGCTCACGGCGCGCGACGAGGTCACGGACAAGGTGGTCGGCCTCGAGGTCGGCGCCGACGACTACCTGACCAAGCCGTTCCACCCCCAGGAGCTGGTCGCGCGCGCCAAGGCGCTGCTGCGCCGGGCGCACGTCGAACCGGAACAGCAGAAGCTCATCCGCGCCGGCAAGCTCGAGGTCGACCTCGAGCGCCATGAGGTCCGCCACGGCAAGGCGCGCGTGCAGCTGCGGCCGAAGGAGTTCGACCTGCTCGCGCTCCTCGCCCGCCATCCCGGCCGCGTCTTCCAGCGCAGCGAGCTGCTCGACCTCGTGTGGGGTTACGACTTCCCCGGCTACACGCGCACGGTCGACGTGCACGTGCAGCAGGTGCGCGAGAAGCTCGCGGCCGCCGGCATCACGGACCCGAGCATCCAGACGGTCTGGGGGGTCGGCTACCGCCTGGAGCTGGCGGGAGGCGGCCCGGGCGGGCAGGGCGGGCAGGGCGGTCAGGGCGGGCAAGCCTCCTGAGCCTCCGCCTCCGGCTCCTCGCCGCGGCGGCGGGCATCGTCGCCATCAGCCTCCTGCTGAGCGGCGCGCTCACGTGGGTGCTCGTGCGCGACGTCGAGCTGCAGGGCGCCCAGGACACGCTCGACCGCTCGGTGCTGGTCGAGGCGGCCCACGTCCGGCACCTCGAGTGCGCCAACCCGTTCGGCGTCGCGACCACCGCCGGGCCCGCCGGCTGCGTGCAGGCCGACCCGACGCGCTTCGAGGACCGGCTGAACGCGATGGTGCTGCCCGACGCCGGCGACCGTCTGCTGCTGCTCGACCGCGCCCGCCGCATCGTCTACGACAGCGCCGATCCGGCCGACGACCAGGTCCTCGCCATCACCGCCTCACGGCGGGTCGCGGGGGTCGCCGAGGCCCAGGCCACGTTCGGAGGCCAGTCCTTCCTCGCCGCGGCCTCCGCCATTGCTCCGGCGCGCGACCCCCTGGGCGCCGCCTACGTCGTGCTCGCGCGGGCCCAATCGACGGTGACCGCCGCCGCTGCGGGCGAGCTCGTGCCCCGGCTGCTGGTCGCGGGCGGCGTGGCGCTGCTGGTCGCGCTGGCGCTCGTGCTCCTCCTCAGCCGCTCGGTGACGCGGCCGCTCACGCAGCTCGCGGGCGCGGCCGAGGACATCGCCGCGGGCAACTACTCGCGGCGCGTCGGCATCCGCGGCCCGGACGAGATCGGCTTGCTCGGCGGCTCGTTCGACCGCATGGCCGAGGCCGTCGAGCGAGCCCGGCGCGTGCAGCGGGAGTTCCTCGCCAACGTGTCGCACGAGCTGAAGACCCCGCTGACGAGCCTCATCGGCTTCAGCCAGGCGCTCATCGACGGCAGCCTGAAGTCAGGCGACGAGCAGAAGCGCGCGGCGCAGATCGTGCACGAGGAGTCCGAGCGCGTGCTGCGCATGGCCCAGGAGCTGCTCGACCTCGCGCGAGTGGAGGCCGGGACCATTTCCATGCACATCACGGCCGTCGACCTCGCGGCGCAGTTGGAGCAGGAGCTCGAGATCGTGCGGCCGCGCGCGGCGGCTCGTGAGCTGGCGATCCGATCGGAGGTGGGGCAACTCCCTCCGGTGGCGGCCGACCCCGAGCGGCTGCACCAGGTGCTCGGCAACCTGCTCGACAACGCGGTCAAGTACGCACCCGCCGCGTCGACCGTTCAAGTGTCAGGGAGCACGAACGCAGGCAACGTCGAGCTCGTGCTGTCCAACTCCACAGGCGCGGACCGGCCCGACCCGGAGAGGATGTTCGAGCGGTTCTATCGAGCGGACGCGGCTCGGTCTTCGGCCGCGGGCGGCGTCGGGCTCGGCCTCGCCATATCGCGCGAGCTCACGACGGCGATGAAGGGGCGCCTGTGGGCCGACTTCGACGGCGGTGGCGTAGTGCGGCTGCACGTCGTGCTGCCGGCCGCGAAAAAGAGCTAGCCGGCCGGCACCACCAGCGCCACCGGGTTTTCGATCAGGCGCTTGACCTCGGCCATGAACTGGGCCGCGGTCTGTCCGTAGAAGACGCGGTGGTCGACCGACAGGGTCATGCGCATGACCTTGCCCGGGACGATCCTTCCATTCTCGACGACGGGGACGTCCTTGATCGCGCCGACCGCCAGGATCGCGGACTCAGGCGGGTTGATGATCGCGGTGAACTCGTCGACGCCGTACATGCCGAGGTTGGAGATCGAGAAAGTTCCGCCGCTGAGGTCGTGCTCACCGGGCCGGCCCGACCGCGCGCGCTCGATGACCTGGCGCGACTCGATCGAGATCTGGACGAGGTCTTTGCGGTCGACGTCGTGCACGACCGGGACGAGCAGGCCGAGTCCCTGGCTCGGCGGGACGGCGAGCCCGATGTTGATCTGGCGCTTGCGCTGGAACTTGCCGTCGACCCACGAGGAGTTGACCTCCGGAAACTTGCGCAGCGCGAGCGCGCACGCGCGCATGAGGAAGTCGGTCATGGTGACCTTCTCGGCGCCCGGGACCGCGTCCTTCATCTGCTGCCGCATCCGCACCGCCTCGTCGACGCGGGCCTCGACCGTGACCGTGAACTCCGGCACCGTGGCCTTCGACTCGGCCATGCGGCGCGCAATCGTCGCCTGCATGCGAGTCGGGTCCAGGACCTCGACGTCGGGACCGGTCGGAGGTGGGGGGGACTCGGTGCGGCGCCGCTCCTTGCGCGCGCCACCGGCGGCGGCGATCACGTCCTCTTTGACGATCCGGCCTTCGGGGCCCGACCCGCGCACGCCGGCGAGGTCGACGCCCATCTCCTCGGCCAGCCGCCGCGCCAGCGGCGAGGCGCGCACGTCGCCCCGCTGCTGCCCGTCGCTGTCCGGCTGGGGTTTGGCCTTCTGCCGGGGCGCCGGTTCGGCGGCCGCCGGCGGAGGAGCCTCCGGAGCCTCCTGACCGGCAGGCTCGGCCTCCGGCTTGGCGTTTTCGGGGGCGGGTGTTTCTTTGGTGGCTTGCGCGGGCTCCGAGGGCTGCTGCTTCTCGGGCTTGGCCGGCGCGCCTTCACCAATGCGCGCGATGGGCGCCCCGATCTTCGCCGGAACGCCTTTCTCGACCAGGATCTCCAGCTTGCCGTCGTCCTCTGCCTCGAGGTCGAAGGTCGCCTTGTCCGACTCGACCTCGGCGAGGACTTCGCCCTTGTGCACCTCGTCGCCGCTGGCCTTCTTCCACTCGACGATCGTG